>NZ_JBHXRL010000104.1:0-1000 GCF_042717315.1 Streptomyces sp. NPDC058650 | reverse complement strand
GCCGCGGCTCGTTCGCGACGATCTCGACCAGGCGAAGGGCGCGCTGCACCGAGCCGATCAGAGTCGGATCCGAGTCGCGGGCGTCGGGTGACGGCATCGGTTTCCCCCCTCGCCCATGGTAGCCCCGCACCACCGCATCGAGTTAGATGGACGGTGACCCTGCTGCAGTGCCGACGCGCTGCTCGACGGCACCGGCGTTGCCCCTTCGATGAAGACGAGGTACATGGATGACGGCTTCGGAACGCTCCGGCCCGGCAGCCTGCCTGGCACTCGCGCTCGTGTTCGGATTGGCCGCCTGCACGGGCGGCACCGACGAGGTCGCGCCGACGAGCCCGGTCGTGCAGCTCGGCGCCCCCGGCGAGGAGAACCACACCCTCGCCCCCGGCGAATCGCTGAACCTCGACTCCCCGAAGCACACCGAGGCCGACGAGCAGTTCATGCTCGACATGATCGCGCACCACGACCAGGCCATCACGATGACCGGGTTCGTCGACCAGCGAACCGAAGACCGCGACATCCGTCTGCTCGCCGAACGCATGCGGGTCAGCCAGGAGGACGAGCTCGACCTCATCACCGAGTGGCTGCAAGACCGGGTGGTGCCACTGAACGACGGGCGCGCAGGCGGGCACGACGGCCACGACGGCGACGGGCACGCGATGCCCGGCATGCTCACCGAGGAGCAGCTCGCCGCGCTCGAGGCGGCCGACGGAGCGGACTTCGAACGGCTGTTCCTCGAGTACATGATCCAGCACCATCAGGGTGCCGTGCAGATGGTGACCGAGCTCTACGCCGCCGGCGGCGGGCACGAATCGGAGATCGACCAGTTCGCGCGCCACGTCGAGTCCGACCAGGGCGTCGAGATCGCGAAGATGCAGCAGTTGCTCGCCGCACGTTCCTCCTGAGATCTCGCTCCGCACGCGAAAGTGCCCAGCGGCCGTGGCCGCTGGGCACTTCGCTGTGCGGGAGGCCGACGAGCGGCCTCCCGCATGGCATCAAACGA
>NZ_JBHXRL010000103.1:0-1022 GCF_042717315.1 Streptomyces sp. NPDC058650 | reverse complement strand
GCCGAGGGCGGACCGGACGGGGTCGAGCTCATGCCGGCACGCTCACCGGCGGGATCTCGGGCAGCCCACCCTGGTCGACGAGTTGGCGCTGGGTGGTCTCGAGGATCTCACCGAGCAGCGCACGGGCGACGCGCAGCAGATCGGCGACCTGCGGGTACGCCAGCCGATAGTAGACGAGGCTGCCGCGTCGGTCGGCCACGACGAGCCGATTGCGACGGAGCACCGCGAGGTGCTGCGACAGGTGCGAGGCCTCGAGCGAGGTCGCCGCGATGAGCGCGGAGACGGATGCCTCGGGTGCGGCGGAGAGCACCTCGAGGATGCGGATGCGGATCGGATGCGCGAGGCCCTTGAAGAGACCGGCCTTCAGCTCGTACAGCGGGCGGTTGGGGTCCGAGAGCATGTGCGTCTCCATGGGTTTACGGATTGATGAAATCATCATGTCATGAGAACCGCACTGGGCGGACGCCGCGCTCGGCGCTACGCTCTCGATCCATGACCGCCGAACCGGTGCCCGTGCCCGTGCCTGTGTCGAACCTGCCGCTGCGCGAGCGCCCGTTCGATTGGTTCTTCATCGTGGTCTTCTCGCTCTTCACGATCACGAGCCTGATCAGCGACATGCTGCCGACGCTCGGCGTCGACATCTCATCGCCGTCGTCGAACTTCTTCGTGAACTCGAACTACTGGTACGCGAGCGACACCGACCCGCTCTTCATGGAGCCGCCGGTATGGATGCGCATCGTCACCGGACTCTCGGCGTTCGTCTACATGCCGTTCTACATCGTGCTCGTGCTCTCGCTGATTCGCGGGTGGAACTGGATCCAGCTGCCGAGCGTCATCTACGCGACGATGATCTCGACGATCACGGGCATCATCGTGTTCGGCGTCGAGTTCTTCGGCGAGCCCGAGTGGCAGACGACGAACCCCGCGAAGTTCCTGGCGTTCAACCTGCCGTACGTGCTCATTCCGATCGTGCTGCTCGTGCGCATGCGGAAGCCCTCGCCGTTCACACGCCGGTTCTGAGT
>NZ_JBHXRL010000102.1:0-1024 GCF_042717315.1 Streptomyces sp. NPDC058650 | reverse complement strand
ACGTGAGGATCAGGATGGTGTTCCTGAAGTCCACCGTGCGACCCTGGCCGTCGGTGAGGCGCCCGTCGTCGAGCACCTGCAGCAGCACGTCGAAGACCTCGGGGTGCGCCTTCTCGACCTCGTCGAACAGGATCACCGAGTAGGGGCGCCGCCGCACGGCCTCGGTGAGTTGGCCGCCCTGGTCGTAGCCGACGTAGCCGGGGGGCGCGCCGACGAGTCGGGAGACCGAGAACTTCTCGCCGTACTCCGACATGTCGATGCGCACCATGGCGTGCTCGTCGTCGAAGAGGAATTCGGCGAGCGCCTTCGCGAGCTCGGTCTTGCCGACACCCGTCGGGCCGAGGAACAGGAAGGACCCGGTCGGCCGGTTGGGGTCGCTGATGCCGGCCCTCGAGCGGCGCACCGAGTCGGCGACCGCCGCGACGGCGCGCTTCTGGCCGATGAGGCGCTTGCCGAGCTCCTGCTCGAGGTGCAGCAGCTTCTCGGTCTCGCCCTGCAGCAGGCGGCCGACGGGGATGCCCGTCCACGCGGCGATGACCTGGGCGATGTCCTCCTCGGTGACCTGCTCGTTGACCATGCGGGGCTCGTCGGGAGCCTGCTCGGCCTGCTCGGCCGCCTCGAGGTCGCGCTGCAACCGGGCGATCGTCTCGTACTCGAGCTTCGAGGCCGTCGCGTAGTCGGCCTCGCGCATGGCGCGGTCGCGCTGCGTGATCGCGTCGTCGAGCTGCTTCTTCAGGTCGCCGACGCGGTTCAGCGACATCCGCTCGCGTGCCCAGCGGGCCTCGAGGCCGGCGAGTTCGCGCTCCTGCTCGACGAGCGTCTCGCGCAGCTTCGCGAGCCGCTCCTTCGACGCGTCGTCCTTCTCCTTCTTGAGGGCGAGCTCCTCGAGCTTCATGCGGTCGACCTGGCGCTTCAGCTGGTCGATCTCGACGGGGCTCGAGTCGATCTCCATCTTGAGGCGCGACATGGCCTCGTCGACGAGGTCGATCGCCTTGTCGGGCAACTGGCGTGCGGAGATGTACCG
>NZ_JBHXRL010000101.1:0-1027 GCF_042717315.1 Streptomyces sp. NPDC058650 | reverse complement strand
CCCCTCTACGTGGTGCTCGACTGGGTGCTCGCTCCCGGCCGCCGGAAGATCGCGTGGAAGCGCATCTGGACGATCGCGATCTTCCCGATCGCCTGGGTGGTCTATACGATGATCCGCGGTGCGATCGTCGGTTGGTACCCCTACCCGTTCCTGAACCCCGACATCGCCCCGGGCGTCGGCTACGACGGCGTCACGGTCTACGTCATCGCGATCGCGGCGTTCATCCTGCTCGTCGGCGCGGGCATCATCGGCATCAGCCGGAGCGCGTGGCCCTACCGTGCTGCGACGGAGCAGCCGGCCCCTGCGATGGCGGAGGCGTCGGCCGCGCGCTGACCCGCTCGACCCGCCGCGTCAGGTGTGCTGCCGTGTCAGGTGTGCTGCAGCGTCAGGCGCGGGTGTGCTGCAGCCAGCGCGCGATGCCCTCGCGCAGCAGCGCGGTCTGCACGGGCAGCCCGTCGTCGCGTGCGGGCAGTTCGACGAGCGGCGCCCCGAGACCGGCGGCCCAGCGTTCGGCGAGCGCGTAGGGGTGCACGGGGTCGCGCGGCGCCCCGATGACGAGCGAGCGGATGCCGCGTGGCTCGAGCTCCGCGAGCTCGGCGTCGTCGCGGAACGCGCGGTTGCGCGGGATCTCGACGAGCCGCATCGCCCGCCGCGCGGCATCGGGCGCCGTGAACTGCGTCAGCAGGCCGCGCCCGCCCGAGGGCGACTCGGAGACGACGTGCTGGAAGATCGCCCGTTCACGGAACTCGTCGGCGCCCGCAGGGCCGGCATCGGCGAGGATCTGGCCGATGACGGGGAAGACGCGCAGGTTGTCGGGCAGCGACCGATCGCTGAACGACGGCCGCACGAACACCGCGCGTTCGATGGGCAGGAGGCCGTCGAGGGCGATGCGGAGTGCGAGCGCCGCGCCGAGCGAGACGCCGATGATCGTCAGGGGGGCGGATGCCTCGGGCGACGGCGCGCCCGCCTCGTCGATCGCCTCCCGCACCGCCGCGGCCACCTCGGCCGCGAGCCGGTCGACGTGGAA
>NZ_JBHXRL010000100.1:0-1038 GCF_042717315.1 Streptomyces sp. NPDC058650 | reverse complement strand
TGCGAAATCATTCGACGCCGGCACGTAGTGCCGCGGCGGGCGATGCGGGTCGACTCCGCGGCTGGCGAGGTACTCGCGCTGCAGGTCGTCGCGGCGATCGAAGTCGACGACGGGCGCGGCGTCGAGCGCGACGACGACGGAACTGTCGGACGCGCCCGGCTCGCCCGGCGAGAGCTGCCACCGTTCGGCGAAGGCGGGCGTCGCCACGGCCTCGTAGCGCATGACCCCGAGGGGTCGCACGAGGCATCCGGCCACCGGCGCGGATTGCGAGGTCACCGCTCCAAGCACCGTGCCCGATTCGAGCAGCCCGGCCGTGAAGTCCTGGTCGTCGCGGTGCAGGTCGAAGACGACCGGGCGCCGCTCCCCCACGCGGGCGAGGGCGGGCAGGAACCACGTCGCGAGCGAGTCGGCATTGACGGCGAGGGCGAGCGAGATCGGTCGAGCGGATGCCTCGTCGAGCCCGAACTCGGCGAGGGCGTCGTGTTCGAGCAGCGCGACCTGGCGCGCGAGCCGCACGATCGGCGCACCGGCCTCGGTGGCCCTGGCCGGCTTCGACCGCACGACGAGCACGCGCCCGAGTTGCTGCTCGAGCGCCTTCACGCGCTGGGAGACCGCCGACGGCGTGATGCGCAGCCGCCGGGCCGCCGCGTCGAACGTGCCCTCGTCGATGACGACGGCGAGCGTGCGGGCCAGGTCGAGCGGGATCTCCATCTGAAGCAATGCTAATGCCGATGAAGAATCTTGAGCTGGAGTAAAGCCCTCTCGACCTCTACATTCGTGTCGTGCCCCTCTCCTCCATCCTCGCCGGCGTCGGCCTCGGCCTCTCGCTCATCATCGCGATCGGCGCGCAGAACGTGTTCGTGCTGCGGCAGGGCATCCGGCGCGAGCACGTCTTCGCGGTGGCGGCGATCTGCGCGCTGAGCGACCTCGCACTCATCATGGTCGGCGTCTCCGGCATCGGCGCGGTCCTCACGGCGGTGCCCTGGCTCGTCGACGTCATCCGCTGGGCGGGCGCGGTGTTCCTCGTCGCCTACGGGC
>NZ_JBHXRL010000099.1:0-1039 GCF_042717315.1 Streptomyces sp. NPDC058650 | reverse complement strand
GGGTGGTAGAGGTACTGGCGCCTCCCCGCGGCATCCACGCCGACCGCGAGGATGTGGGCGTTCGCAGCATCCGAGATCCAGACGTCCTGCCACGCCGGCGGGATCGCGAGGTCGGTGATGCGGGCTCGCTCCGCCCGGCTCGCACTGCCGCCGGTGCTGTGCACGTAGCCGAATCCGCGACCGCGTCGCACCCGCACGAACCCGGGGGAGAGGTAGGGTTCGACCCGTTTGAGACGCGGCACGGCCGAGGGCGGTCAGTGGTTGCGGAGCGCGGAGATGAGTTCGGACTTGCGCTTGCCGCTGTAGCCGCTGAGCCCCAGCTCCTTCGCCCGGTTGCGCAGGGCGTCGACCGTCCAGTCCTCGTAGTCGCCGTGCTTGCCGCCCTTGCGCCCGATGGCGCTGCGGCCCTGCTTGGCGGCGGCGTTCGAGATCCGCGCGGCCTTCTCCTTCGATGCTCCGTCGTCGCGGAGCTCCTCGTAGAGTTCGGGGTCCTTCAGTGATGCGTTCCGGCGTCCGGGCATGGCGGGTGCTCCTCTCATCGGGTTCCGCGGGCCACGCTACGCCCGGTCGGTGCGCCGGGGGAGGGGATTGACAGCCCTGCGCGCACGCGCAAGTAGCAGTCGGCGAGAGCGGGGGTCAACCCCTAGCGGCGGGCTTCGGCGGGCCAATAGCGTCGAGGGACGAGGCGTACCCCCGCCCTCGAGGTTCTGCCCGCATCCGGGTTCGAATCACTCGCCGCGCCCGTCTCGGACGGGCGCGGATCACAGAAGGAGAGATCATGAACATCCTCGTCGCCATCATCGCCATCGCCGCCGTCGTACTGCTCATCACCGGCGGCGTCGTTCCCGCACTCAACTTCCTGATCTGGGTTGGCGTCGTGCTCGCGGTCATCGCGCTCATCGTGTTCCTCGTTCGCTTCATCGGCGGGAACCGCACGGTCTGACCCCTGCACTCGACTCACCCGGAACGGGCGGCCCTCGGGCCGCCCGTTCCGCGTGTCCACGCCCTATGATGAGTGCGTGGGAACCCTGTACTACGG
>NZ_JBHXRL010000098.1:0-1046 GCF_042717315.1 Streptomyces sp. NPDC058650 | reverse complement strand
CGCGCGCGCGTCTTGCCTCACGATAGCGAGCTGAGGCAGCACGGGGCAGGACCGCCGCGGCCCGGCGGGACTCAGGGAGCGGCAGCCGATCGCCCGGGCCGGAGCGGAGGGTTCGCGGGGTCGGAGAGCGTGAGGAGCGCGCGGCCCACCTGCCGGTGCTCCTCGAGCGCGTCTTCGAGCGCGTGCAGTTCTGCCGCGACATCCGCTTCGCCCCGATCGCCCACGAGGTCGACCGCCGCGATCACGAAGACCGTGTCGGGTCCCGTGTACTCGATGTGGAGGAAGGTGACGCGATCGATCTCCGGCCGCTCGAGCAGTTCGGCGAGCACCAGGTCGCGCGACTCCTCGTCGATCGCCTCGCCGAGGAGGAAGGCGCGGTTGCGGCCGATCAGCACGACCGCGACGACGCCGAGCAGCACGCCGACGAGGATCGAGCCGAGGGCGTCGTAGACGGGGGACCCGGTGACCTGGTGGAGCAGCACGCCGAGGAAGGCGAGCACGAGGCCGATGAGGGCCGCGGCGTCTTCGGCGAACACGGCCCGGAGCGTCGGGTTCGAGCTCTTCGCGACGTGCTCGATCGTGTGCAGGCTGCGTTCTCGCGCGGCTGCCCGCGCCTGCCCGTAGGCCCGCACGAACGAGATCGCCTCGAGCACGAACGAGACGGCGAGCACGACGTAGGCGACGCCGAAGTCGCTCGCCGGCTCGGGGTCGATCAACTCGGTGATGCCGTGCTGGATCGAGACGACCGCGCCGGCGGTGAAGAGCCCGAACGCGGCGAACATCGACCAGATGTAGGCGTCCTTGCCGAAGCCGAGCGGATGCCGCGCATCGGCCGGCTTCCGCGAGCGGCGCTCGGCGATGACGAGCAGGATCTCGTTGCCGGTGTCGGCCCAGGAGTGCGCGGCCTCAGCGACCATCGAGGCCGATCCCGTGATCGCCGCCGCCGCGGTCTTCGCGATCGCGATGAGGGCGTTCGCGATGAGCGCGATGACGACCGTGAGCAGGCTCTCGCCCGCGGTGTCGTCGTCGTCGGTGTCGCCCATGCC
>NZ_JBHXRL010000097.1:0-1054 GCF_042717315.1 Streptomyces sp. NPDC058650 | reverse complement strand
CTCGTGGATCGGTCATGATGCCTCCGCGCTCGGGATCTCTCCAGCGTGCGCCGCACCCGCCATGCGGTCAACGGGTTGACGTCCGCCTCCGAAGTGTCCGGCACGGCGACTCCGTCGATCGCCTATCTCCGAATGCTGGCGGACGCGAGCGCCCGCGTGCAGAATGAAGCCACTGACATGGAGGTGGGCGATGTCGACGGAAACCGTGATCTGGTCGATTCTCGGAACGTTCATTGCGGTCGGAGGCCTCTTGGGTCTCGCGGCGCTCGGGTCGCTGATCCGACGACCTCGCGAGCACTGATCGTTCCGGCGCTCGTGCCAGCGCTCGAACGGCGTCGGTCAGCCGAGCGCTTCGGCGATCGGCGTACCACCGCCGTTGAACCGGATGGTTCGGCGCACCGTCGAATCGCGGGCCACCGCTTCGGCCGCGACGGCCGCGACATCCGCTCGATCGACCGTGCCGCTGCTCGGCGCCTCGACGTCGATGCGTCCCGTGCCCTCGCCGTCGGTCAGCGTGCTCGGGCCGAGGATCGTCCAGTCGAGGGCCGTGCCCACGAGATACTCGTCGGCGGCGGCCTTCGCCTCGGCATACGAACGGAACGAGTTGCCCTCTGGCACGGTATGGTCGGGCGAGCCGAAGTACGACACCATGACGTACCGCGTGACGCCCGCGCTCTCGGCGGCCATCATCGTGCGGATCGCCGCGTCGCGATCGACCGCGTACGTGCGCGCGGGGTCGCCGCCGCCGGCTCCCGCCGACCAGACCACGGCGTCGTGTCCATGCAGGATCTCGGCGAGATCGTCGACGTCGAGCCGTTCGATGTCGGCGACGACCGGGCGAGCGCCCGTGGCCGCGACGTCGCCGCCGTGGTCGGGGTTGCGGATGATCGCGTCGACCTCGTCGCCCCGATCGGCGAGCAGGCGTTCGAGCTGCAGGGCGATCTTCCCGTGGCCCCCGATGATCACGATGCGTGCCATGTGCTCCTCCTCCGGCTGATTCGACCCACGCTACTCCCGGCCGCTGCGGGTGGCCTCTGGCAGGGCGGTGCACCGT
>NZ_JBHXRL010000096.1:0-1057 GCF_042717315.1 Streptomyces sp. NPDC058650 | reverse complement strand
GTCCTCTACGGCGAGCTGGTGCAGGCCGAACTCCGCGGCGAGCATGTCGAGTTCGGCATCGGTGGGCCGATAGAGCCCGATCCACGCGAAGCCGCCGTGCTCGGCGCGTCGCTCGAATGTCTCGTCGAGGGTCGCCGGGGTGGCGACGCGCGTGCCGTCGCGGTAGATCGCGTTGTCGATGACCGTCATCGTTGCCAGTGTGCCACGTGCGGCGCGCCGGTCGAGTAGCGACGAAGGAGCGTATCGAGACCTGCAGGGGTTCGCGTGCTCTCGATACGCTCGCTGGCGCTCGCTACTCGACCGGCGAAGGGGCGGGCGGCACCGCGTGCGTCAGCACCCACGAGTGCATGGCGATCGCGGCCGCGGCGCTCGCGTTCAGCGATCGGGTGGAGCCGTACTGCGTGATCTCGACGATCGCGTCGGCCGCAGCGGTGGCCTCGGCTGAGAGCCCCGGCCCCTCCTGGCCGAAGAGCAGCACACAGCGCTCCGGCCACGCGAACGCCTCGATCGGCACGGACCCCTCGACGTTGTCGACGGCGATCACGGGCACGGATGCCTCGTGCGCCCAGTCGGCGAACGCCGCGACATCCGGGTGGTAGACGACGTGCTGGTAGCGGTCGGTGACCATCGCGCCCCGCTTGTTCCAGCGTCGGCGGCCGATGATGTGCACGGTGTCGGCGGCGAATGCGTTCGCGCTCCGCACGATCGAACCGATGTTCATGTCGTGCTGCCAGTTCTCGATGGCGACGTGGAACGGGTGCCGGTGCTCGTCGAGGTCGGCGACGATCGCGTCCATGCGCCAGTAGCGGTACCGGTCGATGACGTTGCGCGTGTCGCCGTGCAGGAGCAGCTCGGGGTCGAAGTGCGCCTCGTCGGGCCACTCCGCCTCGCCGCCCGGCCACGGCCCGACCCCGTGGGTCAGCGACGGCTCGATGCCGCTCGAATCGCTGGGCTCTGCGTTCACCCTGCAACGCTATCCGCCTTCCGGCCTCGCTAGAGCATCTGATCGGTCGGGCGGACGAGCATCTCGTTGACCGAGACGTGCTCGGGCTGCCCG
>NZ_JBHXRL010000095.1:0-1059 GCF_042717315.1 Streptomyces sp. NPDC058650 | reverse complement strand
GCGCTGTACATGGTCGCGTCGGTGCTCACCTGGGTGCAGGGCTACGTGATCAACGTCATCATGGTGAAGACCATGTGGCGCCTGCGCGAATCGGTCGAGGCGAAGATCAACCGCCTGCCGCTGAGCTACTTCGACAAGGTGCAGCGCGGTGAGCTGATCTCGCGGGTCACCAACGACATCGACAACATCACGCAGGCGATGCAACAATCCCTCTCGACCGTGGTCACCTCGGTGCTCACCGTCGTCGGCGTGCTCATCATGATGTTCACGATCTCGTGGCAGCTCGCCCTCGTGGCGCTCGTCTCGCTGCCGCTCATGGCGGTCATCTTCGGCATCATCGGCCCGAAGTCGCAGAAGGCCTTCGGCATCCAGTGGCGCAAGGTCGGTCGACTGAACGCCCGCGTCGAGGAGTCCTTCTCCGGCCACGCCCTCGTCAAGGTCTTCGGCCGCGAAGAGGACTCGCGTGCGAAGTTCAAGGCCGAGAACCAGGAGCTCTACGAGGCATCCTTCAAGGCGCAGTTCCTGTCGGGCATCATCATGCCCGGCATGATGTTCATCGGAAACCTGACCTACGTCGGCATCGCGGTGCTCGGCGGGCTCATGGTCTCCACCGGGCAGCTGCGCCTCGGCGACGTGCAGGCGTTCATCCAGTACTCGCAGCAGTTCACCCAGCCCCTGTCGGAGCTGGGCGGCATGGCTGCCGTGGTGCAGTCGGGCACGGCTTCGGCCGAGCGTGTCTTCGAACTGCTCGACGCCGACGAGCAAGAGGCCGATGCAGCGGATGCCCCGGTGCCCGCCGATGGCGACGGCACGATCGTGTTCGAGCACGTCGCGTTCTCGTACACGCCCGAGCGCCCGCTCATCACCGACCTGTCGTTCCAGGTGGAGCCCGGGCAGACGGTCGCGATCGTCGGCCCGACCGGCGCGGGCAAGACGACGCTCGTGAACCTCATCCTGCGGTTCTACGAGCTGGGCGGCGGCCGCATCCTCGTGAACGGTCAGGACATCGCGGATCTCACGCGCCACGACGTCCGTGCGCGCACGGGCATGGTGCTGCAG
>NZ_JBHXRL010000094.1:0-1066 GCF_042717315.1 Streptomyces sp. NPDC058650 | reverse complement strand
GCACTGACCCGGGCCGGTGTGCGAGCGGTCGAGCTTCCGCCGGACTGAGCCGCGGCAACGGCAGTGAGCTCGCCTCGAACGGTTCAGTCGAGCGGCGCGGCACCGTCGGTCGGGATGAGCGCCGTCGCGAGCGTGACCGCGCGGCGGCCCTCGCCCTCGGCGGTCAGGTAGGGCGCGAGGAGCTCGCCGAGGCCCGCCTGGATGGCGGCGAGGTCATCGGTCGTCACGTGCAGGGTCGTCTCGCCGAAGCCGAGGAAGTCGCGGAACCGCGGATCCTCGGCCGCGCTGGCCCGGTCGAAGCTCTCGCCGAGGTGGGCGAGGAAGGTCAGGAACGCCTGCTGCAGCTCGCGCGAGCCCATCTCGAGCAGTTCGTCGTGATCGACATGCGCCATCCGTTCACCGAGCGCGAAGGTGCGCTCGACGGCGCCGCGCACCCGCCGCTCTTCGACGACCGTGAGCACGTCGGCGTCGACGAGGGCGGCGATGTGCCGGTAGAGGGTCGCCTGAGCGACGTCGGGCAGGGCGCTGCGCAGGCTCGCCGTGGTGATCTCGCGCGTGCCCACCTGCTGGATGATGCGGAGGCGGACAGGGTGCATGACGACGTCGGCGATGGGCGACGGGTTGCGCATCGGTCCTCCAAGTGATTATTCTCACGGTGAGAACATTCTCATTGCTCTCAATCGAGTATGCCACCGAAGGGATCCGCTCCATGATCACCGCCCAGATCGAAGTCTCCGGACTCTCGAAGCGCATCGGCGACGTCGAGGCGGTGCGCGACGCCACGTTCGTCGCGGCGCCCGGCCGCGTCACCGGCTTCCTCGGCCCGAACGGCGCCGGCAAGTCGACGACGCTCCGCATGCTGCTCGGACTCGCGCGCCCCGATTCCGGCACCGCACTCATCGGCGGCCGACGGTACGCCGAGTTGGCCGACCCGACCGGCACTGTCGGGGCCGTGCTCGACCTCGCCGGCGCGCATCCGGCGATGACCGCCCGCGGGCACCTGCGCGCCTACTGCGCCCTCGGCGGGCACGGTGCCGAACGCGTCGAAGCCGTGGCCGAGCTCACC
>NZ_JBHXRL010000093.1:0-1068 GCF_042717315.1 Streptomyces sp. NPDC058650 | reverse complement strand
GTCCGACCCATTGGAGGCCGCATGCAGAAGCGAACCAAGATCATCACCGCCTCGATCATCGCCGGAGTGCTCGTGCTCGGCGCGACGGCCGCCATCGCGGGCCCGATCGTCTACCGCGATCTCATCGTCGGCGAGGCCGAGGCGGCACCGTCGGTGACGACGGCGCCCTCGGCGACGGCCGAGGCCGGCACCGAGGCATCCGACCTCACCGGCGAGTGGACCGTGGCCGACGGCTCGTTCGCCGGCTACCGCGTCGACGAGGTGCTGAACGGCACCGACGTGACCGTCACCGGGCGCACCGCCGACGTGACCGGCAGCTTCACGGTCGACGGGCTGAGCCTGACCGCCGCGTCGATCGAGGTCGACGTCGCATCGATCGCGACCGACTCGGGCAACCGCGACGAGTACTTCCGCTCGAGCGCCCTGCGCACGGGCGAGTTCCCGACGGCGACCTTCGTGCTCACCGAGCCGATCACCGCCGACGTGGCGCCGGTCGTCGGCGAGGCGCAGACGGTAGAGGCCACGGGCGAGCTCACGCTCGCGGGCGTCACCCGCCCGGTCACCGTCGACCTCGACGCGGTCTGGAACGGCAGCGACGGGCAGGTCGCCGGCAGCATCCCGATCACCTTCGCCGACTTCGGCGTCGAGGCGCCGAACCTCGGGTTCGTCTCGGTCGAGCCCGACGGGTTCGTCGAGTTCTCTCTCGTGCTCGCGCGCGGCTGAGCCGGCTCGGGATGCGAACACGACGCCGCTACGTCGGCGCCACGCTCATCGCACCCACGGCGGGGCGACCGGAGCCGCGTCGCTCCCCGGAATCGAGGCGAGGGCGCCCGGGCTTCCGCAGACCAGGAATTCGCAGTCACTCGACGCGATGACGGTGCGCACGACATCGGCCGGCACGATGACGGTGTCCCCGGCGCTGACGGCGAACCGGTCGGATCCGGAGTGGAACGACGCTTCGCCCGCCAGCACGGTCCAGATCTGCTCCGAGTCGATGATGTGCCGTGGACCCGGTTGACCCGCCGGCATGCGGACTCGCCACAGGCTGGTGCGGGTGCTTCCACCCAC
>NZ_JBHXRL010000092.1:0-1077 GCF_042717315.1 Streptomyces sp. NPDC058650 | reverse complement strand
GCGCGCCGCAACGGCGCAGGCCGCGGTCGAGGCGGGCGCCGAGATCATCAACGACGTCTCGGCGGGTCTCGCCGATGCGGCGATGGGTCCCATCGCGGCCGAGACGGGCGCGCTCTACGTCGCCATGCACTGGCGTGGTCACTCCGACCGCATGGACTCGCTCGCCGAGTACGCCGACGTCGCCGTCGAGGTGCGCGACGAGCTCGCGCAGCGGGTCGACGCGCTCGTGGCGGCGGGGGTCGCCCGCGACCGGCTCATCCTCGACCCCGGGCTCGGCTTCGCCAAGCGCGGCGACCAGAACTGGGAGCTGCTCGGCCGGCTCGACGTGCTCGCCGGTCTCGGGCTGCCGATCATCGTCGGCGCGTCGCGCAAGCGGTTCCTCGGGGCGATGCTGCCCGAAGCGGCATCCGTCGCCGACCGCGACCTGCCGACGGCGGTCGTGAGCGTGCTCGCCGCGCAGGCCGGCGCGTGGGCCGTGCGGGTGCACGACGTGCAGGGCACGCGTCGCGCCCTCGACGTCCTCGGCGCATGGCAGAGTGGACGACGTGACTGAACTGCGGGGTAGTGGGCGAGGCGACCGGATCACCCTCACCGGGCTTCGCGTGCGCGCCCATCACGGCGTGTTCGACTTCGAGCGCGTCGAGGGGCAGGAGTTCGTGATCGACGTCTCGGTCGCCGTCGACCTGGCGGCCGCTGCGGCCTCCGACGAACTCGACCGCACCGTGCACTACGGCGAGCTCGCCGAAGCCGTCGTCGCCGCGGTCGAGCGCGACCCCGTCGACCTCATCGAGACCGTCGCCGAGCGGGTCGCCGCCGTCGCGCTCGGTTTCGCCGCCGTCGACGAGGTCGAGGTCACGGTGCACAAGCCGCAGGCACCCATCACCGTGCCGTTCGGCGATGTCGCCGTCACCATCGTGCGGGGCCGGGCATGACGCGCGCCGTCATCGCGTTCGGGGCGAACCTCGACGACCGCGAGGCGACGATCGCCGCCGCGGTGCGCGAGATCGCCGAGGCATCCGGTGTCGAGCTCGTTGCCGTGTCGCCCGTGTACGAGACCGCGGCCATCAAGCACCACGG
>NZ_JBHXRL010000091.1:0-1078 GCF_042717315.1 Streptomyces sp. NPDC058650 | reverse complement strand
GTGGCGCACGGCTCCCACCAGCCACCGACAGGGCTCGGCCGGGCAAGGTTCGCTAGCATGCTCGAATGCAGGTCACGCGTCTCCGGATCCATCCCGTCAAGTCGTTCGCAGGCATCGATGTCGACTCGGCCGAGGTGCTGCCGTGGGGGCTCGCGGGCGATCGCCGCTGGGGCGTGGTCGACGCTTCCGGCGCACAAGTGACGGCACGTGAGAAGAACCACATGCTCGCGCTGACGGCCGAACTGCTCGCCGATGGCGGCCTCCTGCTCGGTGAACGCAGCGGCGCCGGCGATCCGATCCGGGTCGATCGCCCGACGGACGCCGCGCCGATCCCGGTCGGCCACACGCGCCAGGGCACGGCGCTGCCGGCCGGCGACGAGGCCGACGCGTGGCTGAGCGCCCGGCTCGGCATCGAGGCGCGGCTCGTCTGGCAGCCCGATCCGCGCGAGCGCACGGTGAATCCGAAGAACG
This sequence comes from Streptomyces sp. NPDC058650, assembly GCF_042717315.1. Classification (NCBI taxonomy): domain Bacteria; kingdom Bacillati; phylum Actinomycetota; class Actinomycetes; order Kitasatosporales; family Streptomycetaceae; genus Streptomyces; species Streptomyces sp. NPDC058650. Next base: position 607 of record NZ_JBHXRL010000091.1, on the reverse strand, counting down.
GCGGCCTCCCCGACGACCGGCTGACGCTGGCCGATGCCGGCCCGGTGCTGCTCGCGAGCGAGGCATCCCTCGCCCAGCTCAACGCCTGGACCGACGAGGAGACGCCCTACCTCGACATGCTGCGCTTCCGGCCGAACGTCGTGATCGACGGCGACGAGCCCTTCGCCGAAGACGGCTGGCCGTTCGTCGACCTCGGCGAGGTGCGCTTCCGCATCGCGAAGGTCTGCGACCGCTGCGTGATGACCACGATCGACCCCGAGACCATCACCCGCGGCAAGGAGCCGATCCGCACGCTCGCGAAGCACCGCCGCTGGGACGGCCAGACCTGGTTCGGCGTGCTCATGGTGCCCCTGTCGTCGGGCTCGATCGCCGTCGGCGACGACGTGCGTCCCGTCACCGAGGCGGGCGCGGAGAGCCCCGCCGTGCCGAACACTGCCGAGAAGAGCCCCGCCTAGAAGAGCCGCGGCTGCGCGACCACCGGTGCACCCTCGAGCTCGAGCAGGTGGCGCTTGCGCTCGAGCCCTCCGGCGTAGCCCGTGAGGGATCCGTCGGCACCGACGACCCGATGGCACGGCACGATGATGCTGATCGGGTTGCGCCCGACCGC
>NZ_JBHXRL010000090.1:0-1081 GCF_042717315.1 Streptomyces sp. NPDC058650 | reverse complement strand
GGTTCAGCCGCGGGAGGAGGGCGGCGATCGCCTTCACGGGGCTCCGCGACATCCGGCTCAAGGCGGCGGAGCTCGCCCTGCTCGTCGAGCTCATCGAGGCAGGGGAGTTCGTGCCGGTCATCGATCGGATCGTCGCCTTCGACGACATCGTCGAGGCGCACCGCCGGGTCGACACCGGGCACAAGGCCGGCAGCGTCGTGGTCGCGGTGACGCGGACCGCGTCGCCGGTCGTGTCGCCGGCGGCATCGCAGTCCGCGAAGGCGGCATCGTGAGGGCGATCGTGCAGCACCGGTACGGCGGCCCGGAGGAGCTCGCGCTCGCCGAGGTCGAGACTCCCGCGCCGGCGGCCGGCGAGGTGCTCATCCGTGTCGCGGCGGTCGCCATCAGCATGGGCGACGTGCTGCTCATGCGCGGCGAGCCGCGAGCGGTGCGACTCGCCTTCGGCCTGCGGCGGCCGAAGCGCCCGATCATCGGCCGGGACGTCGCGGGCGAGGTCGTCGCGGTCGGCGACGCCGTCACGCGGTTCGCGATCGGGGACGCGGTCTTCGCGGAGTCGGACCAGGGCGGCTTCGCCGAGTTCGTCGCGGTGCCCGAGCGCTTCGTCGCCGTCAGGCCGACCTCCGTCGACGCGGTTCACGCGGCGGCCGTCGTCGTCTCGGGCACGACGGCGTTGCAGGGCCTGCGTCTCGCGGGCGTCGGGCCCGGGCAGCACCTGCTCGTCAACGGCGCCTCGGGCGGCGTCGGCGGATTCGCCGTGCAGCTCGCCAAGGGCCGGGGCGCCGAGGTGACCGGGGTCTGCCGCGGTGCGAAGGCCGAGCACGTGCGCGGCATCGGCGCCGATCACGTGATCGACTACACGGCCGAGGACTTCACGGCGAACGCGGGCCGCTACGACGTCGTGTTCGACCTCGTCGCCGACCACCCGCTCGGTCGCGTGCGTCGCTCGCTCACGCCACGGGGCATGCTCGTACTGTCGTCCGGTCGAGGCGGCACGGTGTTCGGGCCGATGCGGCGGATGGTCGCGGCATCCGCCATCTCGCCGTTCGTCTCGCAGCGGCTCCGCGCGCTCGCGGCCGTGCGC
>NZ_JBHXRL010000089.1:0-1085 GCF_042717315.1 Streptomyces sp. NPDC058650 | reverse complement strand
CGAACTCGTCGATCACGATCATCAGCCGGGCGAGCCCTCGCTTGGCCGCGGTGTCGGCGTCCTTCGCCCAGGCTCCCTCGACGTCCTTCGCGTTCATGTCCCTGAGCACGCGTTCACGGCGCTTCAGCTCGGCATCGAGCGATGCGAGTGCACGCTCCGTCTCGCGGGCGTCGAGGTTCGTGACCATGCCGACCGTGTGCGGCAGGCGCTCGCAATCCGCGAACGCCGAGCCGCCCTTGTAGTCGACCAGCACGAAGTTCAGCGCATCGGGACGGTTCGCCATCGCGAGGCTCACGACGAGCGCCTGCAGGAACTCGGACTTGCCCGAGCCCGTCGTTCCGGCGACGAGCGCGTGCGGGCCGTCGCGCGAGATGTCGAGCGCGAACTCGCCGTCGGCGTTGGCGCCGACCACCACGAAGGTGTTCCGGGGCTGCTTCGCCCAGCGCTGCATGATGGGCGCCGGGTCGTCGAGATCGATCTTGAGCAGGTCGACCATGCGCACGCTCGTGGGGAGCATGGCGTCGTCGCCGACGCCGCTGACGTGCTGGATCGAGCAGAGGCTGCGGGCGATCCGTTCGGCGGCGCTCAGCGAGACGCCGTCGAGCAGCACCGTCGGGTAGTACTCCTTGCCGGTCTCGAAGCGGCCGATGGAGGGGTCCGTCGGGTCGACGACCACGACACTCGCCGCCTCCTCGGGCAGTCGGGCGCGTTCGGAATCGAGCGCGATGATGTGGATGCCGTGCGCGGCGCCGTGCTCGAGCAGCGGCACCATGCCGGGGAGCATCCGGTACTCGCGGATGCCGTCGACGACGATGAGGATGTCGGTCGGGACGACGGCGCCACGCTGGCCCGAGAGGCGCATGCGGGTCTCGAGCGTGACGGCTGCCTCACGGAGGCGCTCGCGGCGGCTGTCGTCGGTGTTGCCGATCATCGCGGTGACCGAACCGCTCGCCTGGACGTGGGGCAGCCACTGGGTCCACGCCCATTCGGCGTCGGCCTCGGCATCGCAGATCACGACGAGCTCGGCGTCGCGTGGCGAACGCAGCGTGGCGAACGACGTGACCATCGCGCGAGCGAGGTTGCGC
>NZ_JBHXRL010000088.1:0-1089 GCF_042717315.1 Streptomyces sp. NPDC058650 | reverse complement strand
ACAGCCGGCCGGTCACGAGATCGCCGAGCTGCTTGAGCCGGTTCGCGTCGTACTGCCCCGCGGAGATCACCGACGTCGTGGCACCGGTCGTCGGCGCCACCGCGCTGTTGATCGAGTGCGCGAGCCAGTCGGCAGGGCTCACGCCCGTGTCGTCGGGCACGGCCGAGAGCGGCGTCGCCCCCGATCCTGTCAGTGCCGTCGCGAGTGAGACGTCGTGGGGCTGGATCGCCGCCCACTCCTGCGCGGTCGCGATGGCGTCGGGGCCCGTCGTCGGGATCGGCAGCTGGAGACCCGCCGGGGTCGTCGCCGAGACGTCGGCCGTGAACGGCACGGTGTCGACGGATGCCTCGTGCAGCGCGTCGATGAGGGCCTCGCCGTCGCCCGTGAACACGCCGCCGAGTTCGACGGGGGTGTCGAAGCCCGTGGCATCCGTGCTGTGGATTCGCCCGCCGAGCCGGTCGCGCGCCTCGAGCACGACGACCTCGAAGCCCGCCTCGACGAGTGCTCGCGCCGCCGTCAGCCCGGCGAGGCCCGCACCGACGACGGCCACGCGTTCGCCGGCGGTGCCGAGCCGGACGACGTCGGCGGCGGCGCGGATGCCCGAGGCGCGCGCTCCCTCGAGCGTGCCGGGGCGGTCGGGGTCGGTCGCCTCGCCGGCGAAGACGAGCCGCCCTTCGATCGGCTCGGCGAGGGCCTGCCGAAGTGGGGGCGTGCTGCCGACCGAGTCGAAGCTGAACGCGCCGCGCGAGAACGGTTCGGCGCCCCAGCGGGAGCGGCGCATGGCCGTCGGCAGCGGCACGCCGTTCGTGGGCGCGGGCGGTGCCGTGGTCGGGGGAGCGGTCGTGGGAAGCGGGCTCGGGTGCGGCTCGGGCCAGGTGCAGCTCGCGAGCGCGAGGGTCGCGAACCCCGAGAGCGAGGCGGCGATGAAGGTTCGCCGGCCGATGCCGCCGGGCGCCCCCCGTGAGTCCATGGATTCAGGCTAGCCGACGGCACCGCAGCAACCCCGAAACGACGAGATGCAGGGGACCCGGTGGCACCGGGGCTCGAGAGCCGTGTGCCGCGGATTCCCCTGCATCCGGCAGGGCGCGC
>NZ_JBHXRL010000087.1:0-1091 GCF_042717315.1 Streptomyces sp. NPDC058650 | reverse complement strand
TGCTCGCCCGCGACGGATACACGGTCACGGTCTACGAGGCGAACGAGACCGTCGGCGGTCGCGCCGGGCGGTGGGACGCGGGCGGCTTCCGCTTCGACACCGGCCCGTCGTGGTACCTCATGCCCGAGGTGTTCGAGCACTTCTACCGACTGATGGGCACGAGCGCCGCCGCCGAGCTCGACCTCGTGCGGCTGGAGCCCGGGTACCGCGTGTTCTTCGAGCACCGGGCCGAACCGCTCGACCTCGCGTCCGACCGGGCACGGGCGGCGGCGGCGTTCGACGCGATCGAGCCCGGCGCCGGGCGCCGCCTCGAGCGGTACCTCGACTCGGCCGGGGAGACGACCCGTCTCGCGCTCGACCACTTCCTCTACAACGACTTCTCCTCGCCGGGCACCCTGCTCGTGCCGCCGGTGCTGCGGCGCATCGGGCGCCTCGGCCGGCTGCTGCTGCAGCCCCTCGACCGCTTCATCGCCGGCCGCTTCCGCGACCCGCGCCTGCGCCAGGTGCTCGGCTATCCCGCCGTGTTCCTCGGCACCTCGCCGTCGGCCGCGCCGAGCCTGTACCACCTGATGAGCCACTTCGACCTCGACGACGGCGTGTTCTACCCGCAAGGCGGGTTCCGCGAGGTCATCGACAGTGTCGCCCGGCTGGCGCAGCAGGCCGGGGTGCGCATCGTGACGAACGCCAGGGTCACGAGCATCACCGTCGAGTCGGGTGCGGCGCGCGGCGTCGTCCACGTCGATCGGGATGGCGCGGCGCATGAGGCCCGGGCGGACCACGTCGTCTCGGCCGCCGACCTGCATCACACCGAGACGACGCTGCTGCCACCGTCATCGAGAAGCCGGTCGGATGCCTCGTGGCGCCGAGCCGACCCCGGCCCCGGCGCGGTCCTCGTCATGCTCGGCGTGCGCGGCGAACTCCCGCAGCTGCGGCACCACACGCTGCTGTTCACCGAGGACTGGGCGGCGAACTTCGACCGCATCTTCGGCCGCTCGCCCTCGGTGCCCGACCCGGCGTCGCTCTACGTGTGCCGGCCGAGCGCGACGGATCCCTCGGTGGCGCCCGCCGGCCACGAGAACCTCTTCGTGCTC
>NZ_JBHXRL010000086.1:0-1091 GCF_042717315.1 Streptomyces sp. NPDC058650 | reverse complement strand
GGGTCCGGCCGCGGTCAGGCGAGGGCCGTGAACGTGAGTCGCGAAACGCAACGTCCGCCTGTGCAGGGGGAGTGACCGCCTCAGTCGAGGAGCACCGCGTCGAGCGCGTGCACGCCGACCCGGCCGAGACGCCCTCCGGTGCCGATCGCGTCGACGATCGCGCTGCCGAGCACGAGCGCCCACGCTCGAGCACGGTCCCACAACGCGGCATCCGTCTCGCGAAGCCCGTCGAGTTCGGCGCGGAAGGCGGCCCGCGCCGGAGCGTCGAAGGTGAGCCAAGCCGTCGCGAGGTCGCACGCCGGGTCGCCGGCGCAGACATCGCCGAAGTCGACGACCGCCGCGAGGCCTCCGGATGCCGCGAGCACGAGGTTGGCCGGGTGCAGGTCGCCGTGCACCCACACCGCTGGACCCGACCACTCCGGCGCGGCCAGTCCACGGTTCCAGACGGCGCGGAGCGCCTCGATTTTTTCGGGATGGGCCCCGGCGAGTCCCCGCTCGAGCCGGCCTCGCACGACCTCGTCGCGCTCGACGAGCGGCACGCCCCGATACGCGTTCACCGGCGCCTCCGCCGGCGCAACGACCCCGAGTTCCGCGACGAAGTTCGCGAGCGACGACGCTGCGACCGCTCGCGCCGCGGGTTCCACGTCGGCCGCGCTCACCCCGTCGAACCAGGGGAGGATGCTCCACGGGAAGTCGAACCCCAGTTCGGGAGCCGGACGGCCGATCCGCACCGGTGCGGGCACCGGCACCGAGACGCGGTCGGCGATCGACGGCAGCCAGCGTTGCTCGTGCAGCACCAGGTCGACGGCGACCGTTCGACGCGGCAACCGCACGAGGTGGTGTTCGCCGAGGCGGAACATCATGTTGTCCCATCCGTTCGCGAGCAGCACGACGGGGCCGGCGAGGTCGGGGTGCTGCGCCGCCACGAGATCCCGGGCGAGGCGTTCGTCGACGAGGATGTCGGGCTCGGGGGCATCCGTCATCGCGCCCACCTCCCCGTCTGCCCGCCCTCGTTCGACCGCCCAGCGTACCGCCCCCGAATTGGTGCTGTGCGATGGCCCGATGTCGTCCACAATGGAACCCATGACGCG
>NZ_JBHXRL010000085.1:0-1092 GCF_042717315.1 Streptomyces sp. NPDC058650 | reverse complement strand
ACCATGTTGCTCGTGTGCACGAGGATGAACCCCGTGAGGTCGAGGTCGTTCAGCAGCATGAGGCCGAAGTAGCCGATGATCAGCACACCCGTGAGGGCGAGCGCGCGGCGCGGCACCTCGCCGTCGGCGGCGCCCTTCGCGAAGAACCGGGGCAGGTCGCCGTCGCGGCCGAGCGCGGCGCCGAGCTTGCCGAACGCCGGCAGGTAGGCGTTCATCACGCCGAGCGTGACGAGCGCCGCGACGATCGCGACGAGCACGGGGCCGATGCCGGGCGCGGTCGTCTCGACGAGGTCGAGCAGCGGCACCTGGCTGTCGCCCGCCCGGTCGCCGAGCACCGCGACCGTGACGAACTGCAGGGCGAGGTAGCCCGCCCCGACCACGACGACGGCGATGCCGGTCGCGAGCGGAATGATCTTGCGAGGGTTCTTGAACTCGCCCGCGATGTGGGTGCCCACCTCCCAGCCCGCGAAGGCCCAGACGAAGAGGCTGATCGCGACGCCGACGCCGCCCCAGCCGTTCGGCAGGAACGGCGTGAAGTTGGACGCCTCTGCGGCCGGGAACGTGACCGCGACCACGCCGACGACCACGGCGATCAAGAGACCGGTGAGCACGAACTGCACCCACCCGGCGACGCGCACGCCGAACCAGTTGACGATGAACGGGGGAACGAAGACCGCGAAGCCGATGATCGGCACGGCCGATCGGTCGATGCCGAGCACCGCGACGACGTACTCGCCGCCGAGCACGGCGAGCACCGGTGCACCGACGCAGACGCCGAAGAAGAACCAGTAGCCGGCCATGCGAGCCGCGGTGTCGCCGAGGGCACGGCGCGCGTAGCTCGCGACGCCACCCGCATCGGGGTAGCGCGAGGCGAGCGCGGCGAAGGTGCCGGCGAGCGGGATCGACAGCACGAGCACCACCGCGACCGCGACGACCGATGCCGGGCCGGCGGCCGAGGCGGCGAGTCCGGGCAGCACGAGGATGCCGGTGCCGAGTACGCTCGCGATGTAGAGCGCCGTGCCCTGCACGAGGCCGAGGCTGCCGCGATGCGGCTCGGATGCGGAGGTCGCCGCAGTGCCGGATGCCGCGGGG
>NZ_JBHXRL010000084.1:0-1116 GCF_042717315.1 Streptomyces sp. NPDC058650 | reverse complement strand
GTGCAGCGCGTCGAGCTGCCCGTGGTGCACCGGGGCCGCCCAGAGCTGCGCTCGATCGTGCAATCGGTGAGCAGCCACATCGGCACCGCACTCGGTGGCACGCATCGCTCGGCGGGGCGCGAGACGCCGGCCGACGCCGAGATCGACCCGCTCGCCGCCGTGCTCGGCATCGAGGCCCCCTCGCATGCCGCCGAATGCCAGGCGGTCGCCGCCGTGCTGCGCGAGCGCCACCTGCTCGACGGCGTGCCGTGGTCGTCGATGGCCGTCGTGCTGCGCTCGGGTGGCGACGTGCCCGCCTTCGAGCGGGGTCTCGCGCTCGCCGACGTGCCCACTGCGGGCAACGCCGCGCGCACCGCGCTGCGCGACGCTCCTGCTGCCGCAGCGCTGCTCGCCGCCGCTTCGCTCGTGCTCGACCGCGAACCGCTCACGCCCGAGCTTGCGGTGACCGTGCTGACCGGTCCGATCGGCCGACTCGACAGCGTGGGCCTGCGCCGGCTCCGCCTCGCCCTGCGGCATGAAGAGCTCGCGAACGAGGGCTCGCGCACGGCCGACGAACTGCTCGTCGAGGCGCTCGGTGCGCCGGGCGGGTTCGAGACGATCGACGCCGCGCCCGCACGTCGTGCAGCGCGGCTCGCGAAGCTGCTCTCGACGGCGCGAGGCGTGGCCATGCGCGGCGGCACGATCGAAGAGGTGCTCTGGTCGATCTGGGAGGGCAGCGGGCTCGCGACCGAGTGGGCATCGCAGGCCGCAGGCACGGGTGTGCTCGCCGAAGAGGCGAACCGCGCCCTCGATGCTGCCGTGGCCCTCTTCGCCGCCGCGCAGCGCTTCGTCGAACGCGAGCCCGACGCGCCGCCCGTGCGATTCGTCGACGAGGTGCTCGCGAGCGAGCTGCCTGAAGACTCGCTCGCGCCGCAGCGCTCGGCTGAGACCGTCGTCGTGACCACGCCGCCGGCCGTCATCGGCCGTGAGTTCGAGGTCGTCGTGATCGCGGGCCTGCAAGACGGCGTCTGGCCGAACCTCCGGCCTCGCGGCACCCTGCTGCACGCCGCGCTCCTGCCGCGCGTCGTCGCCGCGGCCCGCGCCGGTGCGCCGCTTCCCGCGCCCGAGACGGTCGCC
>NZ_JBHXRL010000083.1:0-1126 GCF_042717315.1 Streptomyces sp. NPDC058650 | reverse complement strand
GGAGTTCGGCCGAGCTGCGCCGCCGGTTCATCGAGGGCCCCGACTCGGTCGTGGCACGGTTCCTCCGTGAACCGTTCCACCTCGACGGCTGGCGCATCGACGTCGCCAACATGACCGGCCGGCTCGGCTCGGCCGACCTGAACGCCGAGGTGCGCCGGACGATCCGCCGCACGATGCTCGACGTGAAGGCCGACACGCTGCTGCTGGGGGAGTCGACGAACGACGCGGCGAGCGACTTCCAGGGCGATGCGTGGCACGGGGCGATGACCTACACGCCGTTCACCCGGCCGCTCTGGAGCTGGCTGCTCGAGCCGGGGAGCCCGGCCGGCGGTGGCCTCGGCTTCGCGCTGCAGCAGGTCCCGACGTTCACCGGCGGCGACTTCCACGCGGCCCACCTGCGGTTCGCCGCGGGCTTCCCGTGGCGCACCCGCCTCGCGACCATGAACGCGCTCGACACCCACGACACCCCGCGCTTCGCGACGCACGCACGCCCCGGCGCCCTGCCCGTGGCCCTCGGCCTCGCGGTCTCGCTGCCCGGCATCCCCGTGGTCTGGGCCGGCGACGAGTTCGGCCTGACCGGCGTCGACGGTGAAGCCTCGCGCACGCCGATGCCGTGGGGGAGCGAGACCTCGCCCGAGGTCGCGCCCGTGCTCGAGACATACCGCTCGTTGCTCCGGCTGCGCCGCGAGCACCCGGTGCTCGCGACCGGCGGCATCCGCTGGCTCGCCGTCGGCGACGACGCGGTGGCCTTCGTGCGCGAGTCGGCTGAGGAGTCGGTGCTCGTGTTCGCGGCGCGATCGGCCGCGACGCTGTCGATCGACTCGGCGGCATTCGGCGGCCTCAGCGCAGCGGATGTCGCGGCGCCCCTCTGCGGCAAGGCGCGAGTCGCGGCATCCGCTGGTCTCGTGACGCTCCAGACCGACGAAGCCGGCTTCGCCGCGTGGAGTCTGCCGGGCGTAACGGCGCCGTCGTGGCCGGCGGAATCGGCGTGATCGACCCGCGTCCGGAAGCCGCTCGCGAGCGGTGGTCGTCTCGGTTCGGAGGTGCCGCCGAGAGGTGATATCCTCGTACGGTTGCCAAGTGCGGCAACATGCCCCGATAGCTCAGTGGTAGAGCACTTCCATTG
>NZ_JBHXRL010000082.1:0-1128 GCF_042717315.1 Streptomyces sp. NPDC058650 | reverse complement strand
GTGGTCAGCACGGCGCCACCGACGAGGACGGCGGGCAGTCGACGGAAGGCGGTGGTTCGGTTGCTCATGACTCCACCGTACGTCTTATTGATAATGATTGTCAAAACCATGAAGCGACCGAATCGGTCATAGTAGGTGAACATCTGCGCGCGTCCGCTGCATTCCCACGTCTTCCTGTGGACAGCTCTGGCGAGTGTCGCACCGACATGCGAGAGTGAAGCACGTGGATACGACGACAGCTCCTCTCACGTTGCATCCGTTCACCGTCGCCGATGCCGAGCGCGTGCTCTCCGGCGAGGTGGACCCCCATGACGGCTGGGAGGGCGCGTACGCCTTCACCGACGAGCCCGAGCTGCTCGCCGAGTACCTCCGCATGGTGCAGCAGAACGGCGATCCGACGCCTTACGGCCCCTACCTCGTGCGACGAGGCGAAGACGGCCCGGCCATCGGGGGAGTGAACCTGTTCGGTCCGCCCGGCGACGACGGGGCCGTCGAGTTCGCGTTCGGCCTCGTGCCGGCGGTGCGAGGCCAGGGGCTCTCGACGCACACCGTCGCGGCCGTCGTCGAACTCGCACGCTCGGCGGGCGTCGTCATCCTCCGCGCCGAGGCGGAGGTGCCGAACCTGCCCGCCAGACGCGCGCTCGAACGTGCCGGCTTCGCGCAGTCGTCTCGCACGACCGAGGCGATCGTCTACGACCTGCACCTGTAGCGCTCGGCTGAGCGCCTCAGCGCCGAACGGCTACTCGAGCAGGAGCGCCGGCTCCTCGATGATCGACGCGACGTCGGCGAGGAAGCGCGAGGCCACGTCGCCGTCGACGACGCGGTGGTCGAACGACGCACCGATCGTCGTGACGAAGCGCGGTCGCACTTCACCGTCGACGACCCACGGCTTCTGCTTGATCGTGCCGAGCGCGACGATTGCGACTTCGCCCGGGTTCAGGATCGGGGTGCCGGTGTCCATGCCGAAGACGCCGATGTTCGTGATCGTGATGGTGCCGTTCTGCATCTCGGCGGGCTGCGTCTTGCCCTCGCGCGCCGTCAGCGTGAGCTGCTCGAGCGCCGTGGCGAGCTCGACCATCGTCATCGCCTGCGCCTCCTTGACGTTCGGCACGATGAGCCCCCGCGGGG
>NZ_JBHXRL010000081.1:0-1130 GCF_042717315.1 Streptomyces sp. NPDC058650 | reverse complement strand
ACCTGAAGGCGTGGCTGTACCGCATCCTCACGAACACCTTCATCAACAGCTACCGCAAGAAGCAGCGCGAGCCCTACCAGGGCACGATCGACGACCTCGAGGACTGGCAGCTCGGCGGCGCCGAGTCGACCACCGCGCGGGCGAGCCGCTCGGCCGAGGCCGAGGCGATCGACCACCTGCCCGACAGTGCCGTGAAGGACGCGCTGCAGGCCCTGCCTGAAGACTTCCGCCTCGCGGTGTACTTCGCCGACGTCGAGGGCTTCTCCTACCAGGAGATCGCCGACATGATGAACACCCCCATCGGGACCGTGATGAGCCGCCTGCACCGTGGCAGGCGCCTGCTCCGCGAATCCCTCGCCGACTACGCCCGCGAACAGGGATTCGCCGCGGGTGAGAAGTCAGCCAAACCCACCAGGAGCAAGAAATGACCGACTGCGGCTGCGACAAGGCGAGGGCCGAACTCGAGGAGTACCTGCACAACGAGCTGCGGGCGGCGGATGCATCCGACATCCGCGAGCACGTCGCGAACTGCGCCGACTGCCAGGCGGAGCTGCGCGTGGGCGTGGCGATCACCGAGGTCGTGCAGCGTGCGTGCCGCGAGAGCGCGCCCGAGCAGCTGCGAGTGCAGGTGCTGTCGCAGATCCGGCTGTACCAGTCGACGCACACCATCGCCTGACGGTTCCGAGCGGCGCACCGTTCTCAATCGTTCGTTCGATGCGGGCGGTGACAACCGCACCGTAGCGTCGGTGATGTGATCGACGACTCCGACCGAACGACCGAGCGTCGCGTGCCCACGTGGCTGCGCGTCGCCATTCCCGCCGCCCTCATCCTCATCTGGTTCGCGCTCTTCGGCGGCGGCGGCGCAGCGTTCGGCTCGCTGAGCGACGTCTCGACGAACGACCAGGCGCAGTTCCTCCCCGCGTCGGCCGAGGCGACCGAGGTGACCGAGCTGCAGGAGGGCTTCCGCGACTCCGACGACATCCCGGCGATCGTCGTGATCGCCGGCGACGAGGCACTCGACGACGACCAGCTCGCCGAGATCGACGACCTCCGGGACGAGCTGCTCGCGGTCGACGGCGTGAACGCCGACGGCGCGTCGCCCGTGCTCGCGTCCGACGACGGCGCGGCGG
>NZ_JBHXRL010000080.1:0-1132 GCF_042717315.1 Streptomyces sp. NPDC058650 | reverse complement strand
CGGGCCGGCTGCGGTCCTCGCGCGGGCCACTCCTGTAGCGGATGCCCCGCGGCTAGTCTGTGCCCATGGACCCCGTCGCGACCACGCTCGTCATCCTGGCGCTCGCGATCATCGCGTTCATGTCGAACCGCGTGCCGCTCGGCATCGTCGCGATCGGTGTCTCCGTCGCACTCTGGCTCACCGGCATCCTCGATCTCGGGCAGGCGCTCGCCGGATTCGGCGACCCCACCGTGATCTTCATCGCCGCCCTCTTCGTCGTCAGCGAATCGCTCGACTCGACGGGCGTCACGGCCTGGGCCGGGCAGCAGGTCATCGGCCGGGCCGGCACGAGGCGCGGGCCGCTGCTCCTCGTCGTGTGCCTCCTGGTCGCGGGGGTCACGGCGCTCATCAGCGTCAACGGAGCCGTGGCCGCCCTCATCCCGGTCGTCGTCGTCGTCGCGACCCGCGTCGGCATCGCGCCGTCGCAGATGCTCATGCCACTCGCGTTCTCGGCGCATGCGGGGTCGCTGCTCGCGCTGACGGGGACCCCGGTGAACATCATCGTGAGCGAGGCCGCCGCCGACGCCGGTGCGCGCCCGTTCGGCTTCTTCGAATTCGGCCTCGTCGGCGTGCCGCTCGTGATCGGCACGTTGCTGATCATCTCGCTCCTCGGCCCGCGCCTGCTGCCCGAACGCGCTGCGACCACGCTGCCGCAGGACGTGAGCAAGCACGCCCGCACGCTCCGCGAGCAGTACCACTTGCCCGAGGGCACCGAGCTCATCGGCGTTCGCGAGGGGGCCACCGAGGTCGTCGTGGCGCCGCGCTCGTCGCTCATCGGACTGCACCTGTTCCCGGGGATGTGCACGCCGAGCGGCGATCTCGTCGTGCTCGCCGTCCAGCGAGGCGGTGAGGACCTCGTCGGCAGCGATTCGCTGCTGCAAGCCGGGGACACGCTCCTCGTCAGCGGCCCGTGGGGCGAGCTCGAGCGCAACACCGCCGGCCCCGACGTGCTCGTCGTCGACGATCCGGCGACGATGCGGCGTTCGGTGCCGCTCGGAGCCGGCGCGAAGCGCGCGCTCGTGATCCTCGCGGCCATGGTGGTGCTGCTCGCCACGGGCCTCGTGCCGCCGGCGATCGCGGGGCTCGCCGCGGC
>NZ_JBHXRL010000079.1:0-1146 GCF_042717315.1 Streptomyces sp. NPDC058650 | reverse complement strand
TCGGAATACTGCCGTGCACTGCCGTACCTATGGAAGAGCTGTGCGGGCTTTCGGGAAGCACGACGCATGTCTGTTGCGTGGGCCTCGTGATCCGCGTCGATCATGCGCGCGTGTCACCCGGATGGGGGCGATTCTTGCAGCCCGTTCATGCTGAGGGTCCGTCATGTTCTGCGTTCGCCGTGAGGCGGGGTCGTCGCTCGTGCGGGGGTGTCGCGCGGCATCCGCTCGGTCTACGCTGAACGGAACGGCGCCGGTGCGTCGCAGGGGCGGAGGGGTGCCGCGATGGCCGATCGAACGAGTGCGAACGAGCGGATGCCCCGTGCCGGGCGCCGCGCGGTGCTGCCGTTACTGCTCGCCGTCGCGGCCGGCACGCTCGCGCTCGCCGGATGCTCCGCCGGCACCGACACGCTGCCCGCGCCGGTCGTCGTCGAGATCGCCGACATCGACGGCGAGACGATCGAGGTGGTCGACGGCAACGTGATCGACCTGACGGGTGACGACGAGACGTACGCCGACTGGGACGCCGACATCGAGGACCCGACGATCGTCGAGTTCACGCCGGGCGGTGACGACGGGAGTGCGCAGTTCAATCCGGGACTCACGGCGCTCGCCGTCGGATCGACCGCGGTGACGCTCGAGAACAGCGAGACCGGCGAGACGGTCGCGTTCACGGTCGAGGTCGTGCCGGCGACATCCGGCTACTGACGCCCTCAGCCGAGGAGCAGGTTCCGCAGCTGGTCGGCAGAGTGAACGACCGCCATGGCGTCGGCCGCTTCGTCGGGTGAGCCGTAGCCCCACTCCACGAGGATCGTGGGCACGCCGTTCGCCAGTGCCCCGAGCGTGTCGTAGCCGCGATCACCGACCATCACGGCGTTCTCGGTGTCGACGCCCGACGCCTGCAGTCGGCGCAGCGCCTCGGCGACGACGTCGGCCTTCGTGCTGCGCTGCTCGTCGTCGCTCGCGCCTGCGATCTCGGTGAAGTACTGGCTGAGACCTTGGTGGTCGAGCACCCTGCGGGCCATCGACTCGGGCTTCGAGGTTGCGAGCGCGATCGGGATGCCTGCGGCGTGCAGCCGCTCGAGCACACCGGCGACGCCCGGGAACACGGGGGAGCGCAGCACGTGGTCGGCATAGTGCTCACGGTAG
>NZ_JBHXRL010000078.1:0-1148 GCF_042717315.1 Streptomyces sp. NPDC058650 | reverse complement strand
CGCGAACGGCAGCGACCCACTCGAGCGCGGTCGTGAGCGGGGGCGACAGCTCAGCGCTGCCCTGCCCGCGGGACTGCGGACATATCTGGAGCTCTTCGCCAAGTACGAACTCGACGAGGGCGCAGTGCGCGAGTTCGCGCTGCGCTGCGCCGACGCCGTCGCCGGGTGGCGCCCGGAACGCCTCGCCGAGATGGACGGCATCGCCGCCGGTGCGGGCGTCGAGCCGTGGCACGTCTATGCGCTGAACGCGCGCACCGAGATCCTGTCGCAGGGAGTCGGCGCGGCTCCGGGCGAATGCTCGACGATCGGGCGTCGGGTGGAGCTCGGCGACGGCACCGTGCGCACCTTCGGGCTGCAGACCTGGGACTGGCACCACCAGCTCGACGGCGAATGGCACACCCACGAGACGCGCGGAGGCCGCCACGACTTCGCCGGCCTCACCGAGCACGGGATGCTCGGCAAGATCGGCGTGAACAGCGCCGGTCTCGCGCTGCACTTCAACATCCTGGGGCACCGAACCGACGGCGCCGGCGGCGTGCCGGTGCACGTGCTGTCGGCGACCGTGCTCGAGGAGGCGGCCACGGTGAAGGAGGCGGTCGAACTCGTGCGCGACGCGCCCCGCAGCGCCTCGAGCTCGTTCACCCTGCTCGACACCGAGCGCGTCGTCACCACCGACATCACGCCGATCGGGGTGTTCGTGGTCGAACCCGTCGACGGCGTGGTGGTGCGCACCAACCACTTCCTGAGCCGCGAGGCCCAGGCCGATGAGAAGACCGAGATCTACCAACCCGACTCCGGCGAGCGCTACGACCTCATCGCGAGCCGTCTCGCCGACTACCCGGAGCCGCGAACCGACGATGAGCTGCTCGCGTTCCTCTACTCCGATCCGGGGCAACCGTTGCTCTGCCATCGTCCCGACCTGACGCTGCCATTCGGGGAGCGCTGGGCGACCCTCGCGACCGTGCAACTCGATCCGGCTTCGCGCACGGCGCGCATCGCGAACGGCTCGCCGATCGATGCGCGCGCGAGTGACTGGCGAACCCTCGTCGCGTCGGCCTGATCTCATCGAGGTCCGCCCCCCGGGCACCCGCCGGCACCGAGATCGCCGGTGCGGAATCCGCCCGGAGGGCGGATGCTGGAGTCATGAG
>NZ_JBHXRL010000077.1:0-1155 GCF_042717315.1 Streptomyces sp. NPDC058650 | reverse complement strand
TTCGACCTGTATCGGCCCTCCGAGGAGCACGACATGCTCCGGGAGTCGGTGCGTGCGCTGGCGGAGGCGAAGATCGCGCCGTTCGCGGCCGCGGTGGACGAGGAGGGCCGGTTCCCGCAGGAGGCGCTGGACGCGCTGGTCGCCAACGACCTGCACGCCGTGCACGTCCCCGAGGCGTACGGCGGCGCGGGCGCGGACGCGCTGGCCACGGTGATCGTGATCGAGGAGGTCGCGCGGGTGTGCGGTTCCTCGTCGCTGATCCCGGCGGTGAACAAGCTGGGCTCGCTCCCGGTGATCCTGTCCGGCTCGGAGGAGCTGAAGGCGAAGTACCTGGGCCCGCTGGCCAAGGGTGACGCGATGTTCTCCTACGCCCTGTCCGAGCCCGACGCGGGTTCCGACGCGGCCGGGATGAAGACCCGCGCGGTCCGCGACGGCGACTTCTGGATCCTCAACGGCGTGAAGCGGTGGATCACCAACGCCGGCGAGTCGGAGTACTACACGGTGATGGCCGTCACCGACCCGGAGAAGCGCTCCAAGGGCATCAGCGCCTTCGTCGTGGAGAAGTCCGACGAGGGCGTGTCCTTCGGCGCCCCGGAGAAGAAGCTCGGCATCAAGGGCTCCCCGACCCGCGAGGTCTACCTCGACAACGTCCGCATCCCCGCGGACCGCATGATCGGCGCCGAGGGCACCGGCTTCGCCACCGCGATGAAGACCCTCGACCACACCCGCGTCACCATCGCCGCCCAGGCCATCGGCATCGCCCAGGGCGCCCTCGACTACGCCAAGGGCTACGTCAGGGAACGCAAGCAGTTCGGCAAGCCCATCGCCGACTTCCAGGGCATCCAGTTCATGCTCGCCGACATGGCCATGAAGCTCGAAGCCGCCCGCCAGCTCACCTACGCCGCCGCGGCGAAGTCCGAGCGCGTCTCCGCCGGAGGCGACAAGGAAGACCTCACCTTCTTCGGCGCCGCGGCCAAGTGCTTCGCCTCCGACGTCGCCATGGAGGTCACCATCGACGCCGTCCAGCTCCTCGGCGGCTACGGCTACACCCGCGACTACCCCGTCGAGCGCATGATGCGCGACGCCAAGATCACCCAGATCTACGAAGGCACCAACCAGGTCCAGCGCATCGTCATGGCCCGCAACCTCCCGTAA
>NZ_JBHXRL010000076.1:0-1168 GCF_042717315.1 Streptomyces sp. NPDC058650 | reverse complement strand
CCCGTGAGGGCTCAAAGGAGAGTTCACCCCATGCACCGTGCGCAACGCCGTCTGCTCGTCCCCGCCGCGGTCGCGGCATCCATCGCACTCGCCCTCACCGGTTGCGGCGCCTCGAACTTCGGCGGCGACTCGGGCGATGCGGCCTCGGAAGAGGGCCCCATCAAGATCGGCGCCGTGCTCGACATCACGGGCGTCGGCGCGAACCTCGGCGTTCCCGAGCAGAACACGCTCAACATGCTCGCCGAGCAGCTGAACGCCGACGGCGGCATCGACGGCCGCGAGGTCGAGCTGATCATCAAGGACAACCAGTCGACCGAAGACGGTGCGGCCAAGGCCACCACCCAGCTCATCGAGAACGACGACGTCGACCTCATCATCGGCTCCTCGCGCACGGGCCCCTCGCTCGCCATGCGCCCGCTCGTCGAGGCTGCCCAGGTGCCGACGATCTCGGTCGCCGCGAACGCCGCGATCGTCGACGGGTCGGAGTGGGTCTTCAAGACCGCGCAGAACGACCTCGTCGTGCTCGAGCGCATCCTCGACGACGCCGAGTCGAAGGGCTACACGAAGATCGCCCTCGTGCGCGACGCCACCGGATTCGGCGAGGGCATCGCCGACATCATCACCGAGCTCGGCGAAGAGCGCGGCATCACCCTCACCGCGACCGAGTCGTTCGAGCCCAGCGCGACCGACTTCACCGCTCAGATGACGAACATCCGCGCGGCCGACGCCGACGCCGTCATCATCTGGGGCATCACCCCGTCGGCCGGCCTCGCGCAGGCCGCGTACGTGCAGCTCGGCGTCAACAAGCCGGTCTACCAGTCGCACGGCGTCGCCAACGACGCCTTCTTCGAGGCCGCCGGCCCCGCAGCCGACGGCGTCATCGCCCCGATGGGCCGCCTGCTCGTCGCCGATGAGCTCAGCGACGACGACCCGCAGAAGCCGGTCATCGACCAGTTCATCGCCGACTACTCCGAGGAGTTCGGCAGCTCCCCCTCGAGCTTCGCCGGTCACGCGTACGACGCCTGGCTCGTCGGCACCGAGGCGATCGCGGCAGCGGGCACCGACCCCGACGCGCTCCGCGACGCGATCGAGGCGACGACCGACCTCGTCGGCATCTCGGGCATCTTCACGATGACCCCCGACAACCACTCGGGCCTCACCGCGGACG
>NZ_JBHXRL010000075.1:0-1189 GCF_042717315.1 Streptomyces sp. NPDC058650 | reverse complement strand
TCAGCGTGCCGACGCTCGTGCTCATCAGCAGCAGCTCGGCGTCGGCCGCCGGCGACGTCTGCGACCTCTGCTCGATCAACTTCGACCTCGGAGCCTGCGAGGACGCCGGCGGCTACCCGTACGACAGCACGCAGGAGGATCCGCCGCCCGCGCTCGGCGGAGGCAGCGCCCCGGCACCTGCACCCGCACCGGCTCCGGCGCCCGCCCCCGCACCGGCGCCCGCGCCGAACCCCGGCACCTCCGGCGGCAGCACCTCCGGCGGCACGTCGGAGAGCGACTCCGGCGAGTCGGATGACGCGGCGAGCGCGTCGCAGGCCGGAGCTGCCGCGCCGGCGGCCGTCGCCGCGACCGCTCCCCTCGCCCCCGCCGCACCGCGCCTGACCGCCAAGGGCAGCTCGCTCACCGTGACCTGGGCGGCGCCGGCCGACGGCGGATCCCCGGTGACGGGCTACAAGCTCTCGCTCAACAAGGGCACGGCGATCCCCCTGGCCGCGACGGCCACCTCGCACACCTTCACGGTGCTCGGCGCAGGCGCCTACACGGCGACCCTGGTCGCCACGAACGCCGTCGGCGAGTCCCCCGTGTCGAGCGTGTCGAAGTCGGTGACCCTCAGCGCATCGACCGCGAAGCCCACCGCGCAGGCCGTCGAGAACGCTGCGGCCACGAGTGGCGGCACGCCCGAGTGGCTCGCCGGCGCCGGCATCCTCGTCGCCCTCGTGGCGGTGGGAGCACTCGCACTGCTCGGCCAGCGGCTGCTCGCCCGTCGCCGCGCGATCGCGTCGCCCCAGGGCGAACAGCCCGACGAGACATCCGTGCCCGAGTGACCGGCTCGGCGCGTCTCCGGCCGACCCACCCCCGACAGCTCCACCCCCAACAGAGAGGAAGCACCGTGCCCGACCACCAGCGCCCCACCCCGAGGCGGGCGGCGATGCTGACTGCGCTCGCCATCGCCGGCACCGTCGTGCTCGGCGGTGTCGCGGCCGCTCCGGCGACTGCAGCACCCGAGAGCCCGACCGACACCGTCGACTACTTCGCCGACGCCTACGAGGGCCTCGGTGCCGACAGCGTCTACGAGACCGTCACCTTCGAGCGATTCGAGTACCTGCTCGGCCAGGAGGGGCGCTTCGCGTTCCTCATCGGCGGACCGGAAGACGCGCAGACGGCGGCCACCGTCGGCCCGATCAACGAC
>NZ_JBHXRL010000074.1:0-1205 GCF_042717315.1 Streptomyces sp. NPDC058650 | reverse complement strand
AGAGGCCGCGGGCGAGCACGAGCACCGAGGTCTTCACGTCGTAGTCGTTGCCCTCGAGGGTCGCCAGGGCCTGCTCGCGCGGCACCCCGGCGATCTCGGCGACCATGCGCACGGCGCGGTCGCGGAGCTTGTGGTTCGTGGGCTTCAGGTCGACCATGAAGCTGCCGTAGGTCTTGCCCTGCCGCACCATCACGATCGTCGAGAACATGTTGAGCACGAGCTTCTGCGCCGTGCCGGCCTTCAGTCGCGTCGAGCCCGTGAGCACCTCGGGGCCGACGGCCACCTCGATCGGGAACTCGGCAGCGGCGCTCAGCGCCGTGTCGACGTTGCACGAGAGGCCGACCGTGAGGGCGCCCAGCGCGCGGGCCCGTTCGATGGCCGCGATCACGTACGGCGTGCGGCCGCTCGAGGCGATGCCGATGACCGTGTCGAGCGGGCCGATGCTCGCCTCGTCGATCGCGGCGGCGCCGGCGTCGTCGTCGTCTTCAGCGCCCTCGGTCGGGGTGACGATGGCCGACGCGCCGCCCGCCATGATCGCGAAGACCAGCTCGGGCGGCGTGCTGAACGTCGGCGGGCACTCCGAGGCGTCGACCACGGCGATGCGACCGGGGGTGCCGGCGCCCACGTAGACGAGGCGCCCGCCACGCGACATCCGCTCGCTCGCCGCTTCGATCGCGGGAATGATCTGCGGGAGGGCGCGTTCGACGGCGCCGGGAACCGTGGCGTCGGCCTCGTTCATGGCCGCGGCGATCTCTGCCACGCTCATGCGGTCGAGCTCGGCGTAGCGCGGATTGCTCGCCTCGGTGGCGAGGTCCGCCAGGTCGTCGTCGAGCGTCATTTCTTTCCTCTGTTTCTGGGGTCGAGTGCGTCGCGGAGACCGTCACCGAGGAGGTTCAGTCCGACGACGAGGAGGACGACGACCGCGCCGGGCGCGATCATGGTCCACGGCGCGATGCCGATGAGGGTGCGCGCCTCGAAGATCATGGAGCCGAGCGACGGGGCCGGCGGCGGGGTGCCGAGTCCGAGGAAGCTCAGCGAGGCCTCGGTCAGCACAGCCCACGAGAGCGAGAGCGTGACCTGCACGATGATGATCGACGTGATGTTGGGCAGCACGTGCCGGAACATCACCATCGAGCGGCTCTGCCCCGTGCTCGTCGCGGCCTTCACGTACTCGATCTCGCGGAGCGAGAGCACGGGCCCGCGGG
>NZ_JBHXRL010000073.1:0-1206 GCF_042717315.1 Streptomyces sp. NPDC058650 | reverse complement strand
AGCCGCGGCTGCAGGCGCGGGAAGAGCTCGAGCACGGCGGCGAGATCGCCCTTGCCGCCTCGGCTCCAGGCGCCGAGCATGAGGTTGTCGCGCACCGACAGGGTCGGGAAGCACAAGCGGTTCTCGGGCACATGGGTGAGCCCGAGCGACGCCATCTTCTCGGTCGGCTTGCCCGTGATGTCGACGCCGTCGATCGTGACGGTGCCGGCGGTGGGGCGGATCAGGCCGTTGAGCGCTCGAAGCAGCGTCGTCTTGCCGGCGCCGTTCGAACCGACGACGGTCACGATCTCGCCGGGTGCCACCGAGAGGCTCACCTCGTGCAGAATGGCGAGCTTGCCGTAGCCCGCGTCGAGGCGGTCGACTGCGAGGGTCATGACTGGTCCTCCAGTTCCTTCAGCTCGGCCTCGGCCTCTTCGGCATCGGTGCCGAGGTAGGCGACGATGACCTTGGGGTCGTTGCGCACCGTCTCGGGGTCGCCGTGCGCGATGAGCACGCCGTCGTCGAGCACCGCGACCGAGTCGGCGAGCGCCATCACCTGGGCGACGTCGTGCTCCACGAGCACGATCGTGAGCCCGGCGTCGCGCAGCGCTCGCAGCAGTTGCGCGAGCAGTTCGCGCTCGCTGCCCGAGAGGCCGGCCATCGGCTCGTCGAGCAGCAGCAGCGCAGGCTCGGCGGCGAGCGCCCGGCACACCTCCATCATGCGCTGGCGGCCGAACGGCAGGTCGCCGGCGGCGAGGCCCGCGACGTCGCCGAGGCGCATCGAGTCGAGGATGTCGTGCGCGATCTCCTCGTGGGCGTACTGCTCGCGGCCCTGGAGCCCGAACATGCCGCGGAGGATGCCGGCGCGACCCTTGCGGTAGCGGCCCATGTAGACGTTGCCGACGACGTCGGTCGACGAGAACACCTGCAGGTTCTGGAAGGTGCGGGTGAGCCCCGCCTCGGCGCCGACGTGCGGCTTGCGCCCCTGGATCTCCTCGCCGAGGAAGCGCACGGTGCCCGAGGTGGGGGCGATCGCGCCCGTGATCATGTTGAAGCACGTCGTCTTGCCAGCGCCGTTCGGCCCGATGAGGCCCATGATCTGCCCGGCGGGCACCGTGAGGGTCACGTCGTCGACGGCGACCACGCCGCCATAGCGCTTCGTGAGCCCCGACACCTCGAGGATCGGCTCGCCGGTCGCGACCGGAGTCGAGACGGTCGGAATACGGG
>NZ_JBHXRL010000072.1:0-1223 GCF_042717315.1 Streptomyces sp. NPDC058650 | reverse complement strand
CTCCCTGCTCGATGACGACGCCCGGCGGGAGCCGCCAGCGGGGGATCCACACATGGCGCACGAGGCCCTCGAGATCGGCGCTCACGGCGTGGCGGGCGAGTCGCACGGGCGCGTCGTCGGCGGCCGCCTGCACTGCCGCAGCCGCCGCGAGCGGGGCGATGCCCGGCTCGCCCGGGCGGCCGGCGAGCACGCCCTTCGTGGCGGCGCCGGCGCGCGAGCGCCAGTAGTTCTCACCCGTCTGCATGGGGCAAGTATGGCGAGCCCCACCGACGCGCTGCGCCGACCCGTCGACGCGTCGCGTTTGTGCAAGACGCGGGCACCGGGGCATCCGTAGCGTCGGACCCGACCACCGAAGACCACCCAGGAGGACACCATGACCGACTTCGAGATGACGCTCTTCGTCGCCGCCGACCCGACCCGCGTGTGGAACGCGATCACCGGCGAGGAGGGCAGCCGCGCGGTGATGTGGGGCTCGGCCCTGCGCGGCGAACTCGTGCCCGGCGCCCGCTACGAGTACGTCGGGCCCGGGCAGGACGGCGACGAGACCGTGCACGTCTACGGCGAGGTGCTGCAAGCGGAGCCGGGCGCCGTGCTGCAGCTCTCGGAGCACCCCGGCCCCACCTACCGGGAGAACCACGCCGAGCTCCGCAGCCGCATGACGTGGCGCCTCGAACCCGCGGGCGAGTCGCTCACGAAGCTCACGTTCACCAATGACGAGTGGAGTGAAGGCCACCCCGCCGAGGCCGAGACCTCCGACACCTGGCCGCTCGTGCTCTCGAGCTTCAAGTCGTGGGTCGAGACCGGGAGGGCGTTGCCGTTCCCCTCGTGACCGTGCGCGGAGTAGGTTGAGGCCACCACTGGTCGGCGAAGGGGACACCATGGAGAAGGCGCCAGCGTTCAGGATCGTTCGCTGGGAGCTCAAGGTGCTCTACATCGTCGTCGCGTGGATCATCGGATACGCGATCGCCGACCTGCTCAGCCGGCTCGGTGCGCCCGGCGTCGCGCTCGAGATCGTCAACACCCTCGTGAACCTCGCGGCGTTCGCGCTCGCGGTGCGGATCTTCCGCGGCCGGGACGAGCCGATCGACCCGCCGCGGGCGTGGTGGCGCATGACCGCGTGGCCGACGCTCAGCCGCCGACTCGGCATCCTCTTCGCCGTGTTCGCGGCGATGTCCGTGATCAGCGCGGTCCTGAGCGCGGTGGGGGTCGGGGGGCTTCCGAGC
>NZ_JBHXRL010000071.1:0-1227 GCF_042717315.1 Streptomyces sp. NPDC058650 | reverse complement strand
GGACCCTCTGGTCGCGACGGAAGGGCGAGACCGAGTACGGCGTCAAGGCCATCCCGCTCGGCGGTTACATCTCGATGATCGGCATGTTCCCCCCGGCCAAGGGCGAACGCGTGCACGCCGACAGCACCGGCTTCTTCCGCGGTCTCGTCCAAGACGCCCGCGATTCGAGCACCGAGTCGATTACGCCCGGCGACGAGCACCGCGCCTTCTACCTGCTGCCGGTGTGGAAGCGCATCGTCGTCATGTTCGGCGGGCCGTTCATGAACCTCCTGCTCGCGATCGTGCTCTTCGGCGTGCTCCTCATGGGCTTCGGCGTCGCGCAGGCCTCGACGACCGTCGGTTCGGTCTCGGCGTGTGCGCTGCCCGCGACGAGCGAGCGGCAGACGTGCGAGACCGGAGACCCGGCCGCACCGGGCGCCGCCGCCGGCATCGAGCCGGGCGACCGCATCGTCTCGGTCGACGGGGAGCCCATCGAGTCGTGGAACGAGTCGACCGCGATCATCCGCGCGCACCCCGATGCGCCGGTCGCATTCGTCGTCGAACGCGATGGCGAGACCGTCGAACTCGAGGTCACCCCGATGCTCAGCGAGCGCTACGTGTACGACGACAAGGGCCGGGTCGTGACGGATGCCTCGGGCACCGAGCTGACCGAAGCCGCCGGGTTCGTCGGCATCGGGCCCGCGACCGAGATCGTGCAGCAACCGGTGACCGCGGTGCTCCCCGCCGTCGGTGAGAACGTGGCCGGCGTGGCCGGAATCATCCTGAACCTGCCGCAGCGCATCATCGACGTCGCCAACGCCGCCTTCGGGCCCGAGGAGCGCGACCCCAACGGCCCGATGTCGGTCGTCGGCGTCGGCCGCCTGGCAGGCGAGATCGCGACGATCGACGAGATCCCGATCGCCTCGAAGGCCGCCACCATGATCGGCATCCTCGGGTCGCTGAACATCGCGCTCTTCGTCTTCAACCTCATCCCGCTGCTGCCGCTCGACGGCGGTCACATCGCCGGAGCGCTCTGGGAGGGCATCCGTCGCGGGTTCGCCAAGCTCTTCCGGCGCCCCGACCCGGGGCCCGTCGACCTCGCGAAGCTCATGCCGGTGACCCTCGCGGTCGTCGTCATCTTCGGTGCGATGAGCGCCCTCCTCATCTACGCCGACATCGTCAAGCCGGTGCAGCTCCTCTGACCGAACCGCTGATCGCCCGCGCCGTCGCACGCATGCCCTCGTACTC
>NZ_JBHXRL010000070.1:0-1253 GCF_042717315.1 Streptomyces sp. NPDC058650 | reverse complement strand
CTGCTGGGATTCTCCGAGCGGGAAGTCACCGCTGACACGCGGATCTTCGGAGACATCGCGCAGCGTTGGAGCCTGTACAGCAAGTCAGGCACCCTCGACGGCCGGGTCGCCGACGGCTGGGGCCGGAAGGCAACGCATTTCGTACGTACGTCGACCGGCTGGCGAATCAGTGCCATCGTCTGGCAGGACGGCGCGGAGGGCACCGAGATCCCCACGGCCGAACTCGAGTGAAAAGCAGAAAGCCCCTGAATCATCAGGGGCTTTCCATGGCGGTACCGGTGGGATTTGAACCCACGGTGGGCTTTCACCCACACAACTTTTCGAGAGTTGCACCTTCGGCCGCTCGGACACGGTACCGAGGACAATCGTAGACGACGAGGCCGAAAGAACAAAAACGAGCGGATGCCTCAGCCGACGTTCAGCCGGCATGCAGCTCACGTGAAGCGTGCGGGCATACGTTCTGCTCGTGACCGTCTCCCCCATCTCCCGTGCCGACGCCCCGCGCCAGAGCCTCACCGCCGGCGCCCGGCTCGCAGCGTCGACCGTGCTCGGCTCGTTCGGCGTGCGTCCGTTCCGCGAGCGGGTGCGCGAGAACCGGTCGACCCTGAACGAGACCCTGCCCGTGCACTCGAAGTGGTGGCGCGACCACGCGAAGAGCGACGGCGAGCTGCTCTACGTCGCGATCGGCGACAGCGCCGCGCAGGGCATCGGCGCCTCCCGCCCCGACCGGAGCTACGTCGGCCAGATCGCCGACGAACTGCGCGAGGCGACCGGTCGGAGCGTGCGCGTCGTGAACCTCAGCGTCTCGGGTGCGACGACCTCGCTCGCCGTGCGCGACCAGCTGCCGCGATTCCGCGATCTGCGCGGCCTCCGGCCCGACGTGGTCACGGTCTCGATCGGCGCGAACGACATCGCCGAGTGGGACCCGGTGCGATTCGATCGCAACATCCGCTCGATCTTCGCCGAACTGCCGCTGCACGCCGTCGTCGCCGACCTGCCGTGCTTCTACTTCCCGCAGAACGAGCGCAAGGTCGCCGAGGCGAATCGGATGCTGCGCGCCGCCGCCCGCGAGCACGGACTCGTCGTGGCGCCGCTCCACGAGGCCACTCGGCGCCAGGGCCTTCGCGGCATCCTGACGCAGTTCGCGCGCGACATGTTCCACCCGAACGATCACGGCTACGCGGTGTGGGCCGAGGCCTTCCGTCCGGCGCTCGCCTCCGTGCTCGGGTCGCGACGCCGCGAGACCGCGACCT
>NZ_JBHXRL010000069.1:0-1261 GCF_042717315.1 Streptomyces sp. NPDC058650 | reverse complement strand
GCCGCGGGCGAGCAGCTCGAGGCACGCGCCCATGACCCGCGCGCTGCCGACCGCCTCGATCGCGATGTCGACCCCGACGCCGCCGGTGAGGTCGGCGACGAGGTCGGCGGCGGCGTCCGGAGTGGCCACCGCATTCGCACCCGCCTGCAGTGCGAGCTCGTGCTTGTCGGTGTTGGGGTCGACGGCGATGACGGCGACGTCGTCGATCTGGGCCGCCGCCATGACCGCCGCGAGACCCACCGCGCCGAGGCCGAAGACGATCACCGTCTGACCGGGCGCCACCTCGGCGGTGTTGAACACCGCGCCCATGCCGGTGAGTGCGGCGCAGCCGAACATCGCGGCGATCTCGAACGGCACGTCGCGGTCGATGACGACGAGCGACTCCGCGGCGACGACGGCGTACTCGGCGAAGGCCGAGACCCCGAGGTGATGGCTCACTCGGCCGCCGGCGGCGTCGGTGAGCACGGATGCCCCGTGCAGCAGCTCTCCCGAACCGTTCACCTCCGCGGCGCGCGAGCACAGCGCCGGCCGGCCGGCTCGGCACTCCCGGCAGTCGCCGCAGCTCGGCACGAAGACGAGCACGACGTGGTCGCCGACCGAGATGCCGTCGACCCCGTCGCCGACCGCCTCGACGATGCCCGCCGCCTCGTGGCCGAGCGCCATCGGCAGCGGGCGGGGCCGGGAGCCGTTCACGACCGACAGGTCGGAGTGGCAGAGGCTCGCTCGCTCGATGCGCACACCCACCTCGCCGGCGCGCGGACCGGTGACGTCGAGGGCCTCGATCACGAGCGGCCGGCTCTCGGCATAGGGGCGGGCGGAGCCCTGCGCACGGAGGACGGCGCTACGCATCCGTCACCTCGACGTAGCGCTCGACGACCCGATCGGCGAGCAGCGGGATGATGCGGCCCACGCCGATGCGCTGGAAGTGCTCGGACTCGCGATGGGCGGCGAAGCCGGCCTCGTCGTCGTAGCGCTCGAGGATGACGATCTCGTCGGGGTCGGCGACGCCGCGGTAGAAGTCGTAGGCGAGGTTCGCCGGCTCGGCGCGACTGGCGGCGGCGAGCTCGCCGAGCAGCTCGAGCACGGTCTCGGTCTCGCCGGGAAGCGGGAAGTAGCGGGCGATGACCTGGAATCGGGGTGCTGGCACGTGGGTCTCCTGTCGGATGGGAGCAGCAGGGCCCGCGGCCGGAGACCGGCCACGGGGCATCCGCTCAGCGTCGGGTGATCGACCAGAGCTCGACGTCGCTCGTCGAGACGGCCT
>NZ_JBHXRL010000068.1:0-1307 GCF_042717315.1 Streptomyces sp. NPDC058650 | reverse complement strand
GGCCATGCCCTCCGCGGTCTGCTCGAGCTGCGACTTGGGCCGCGCCCGCTGGGTGGCGAGCGCCGTGCCCGCAGCACCGCAGACGATGACGATCGCGATCACCTCGGTGAGCGAGAAGGTCTCCGACAGCACGAGCCAGCCGAACACGGCCGCGATGACGGGGCCGAAGCTCGTGACGATCGCGTAGATGCGCGGCGTGATCCGGCGCAGGATCCACGTGTCGAGGCTGTACGGCAACGCCGACGACAGCACGCCGACGCCGAGCAGCAGGCCGACGACCGCCCAGTCGACGACCGCCGGGTCGAAGGTCGCCGCCGCGAACGGCGCCAGCAGGGCGAGACTGACGATGCTCGCGACGGTGAGCCCCTCGAGCCCCGGCAGGCCGTGCGCCACCTTTCGCGTGAGCAGGATGTAGCCCGCCCACGCGGCCGCTGCGGCCAGGGCGAGCGTCAGGCCCCACGGGTCGATGCCCGCGGCATCCGACGCCCCGGGGCCGATCAGCAGCACGACCCCGGCCCCTGCGGCGAGCGCGCAGATCACGTCGAGCACGCGCCGCGAACTCGCGAGCGCGATGGCGAGCGGCCCGAGGAACTCGATCGTCGCGGCGACGCCGAGGCCGAGCAGGTGCACCGACTCGTAGAACGTCACGTTCATGATCGCGAGCACGACGCCGAGTGCGACCGCCGGCCAGAGCCGGCGCCACGTGAGCTCGGCGCGCTTCGGACGGTAGAACGGCAGCACGGCGACGACCATCACGAGCTGCCGCACGGCGACCACGACGAACGAGCCGACGACCGGGATCACGAGGCCCGCGAGGGATGAGCCGAAGTTGATGGAGACCTCGGTGCCGAGCTGCACGGCGGCCCCGGCGAGGCTCTTGCGACGCTCCGCCCCATGCGCGGGCGGCGATGCCGGCGCCGATCCCGGTGCCGATGCCGGCCCTGGTGCGGGCACCGGTGCAGGCATCGTCTCGTCGGTCACCATACGACGATACGCGTCGCCGAGTGCGGCTCAGAATCCGGCGAGGCGGGCCCGCGCGGCGTCGAGGTCGCGGCCCGTGCCGGGGGCGAGCACCTCGGCGACCACGAACCCGTCGCGGCGCACGAGGTAGACCCGATCGCTCCGCAGCCTCGCACGACGTGGCCGGCCCCGGTCGCCGGTGAAGACATGCGCCTCGACCCCGAGCTCGGCGGCGATGCGCCGCACGGCCCGCTCGGGCACGCCGTAGCCGTGCACCTGCCACTGCATCGAGCGCAGGGCGTCGAAGTTCTCCCCCGTCCACCGCAGTCGAACACCCACCGCCGCGT
>NZ_JBHXRL010000067.1:0-1322 GCF_042717315.1 Streptomyces sp. NPDC058650 | reverse complement strand
AGGCTCCGCGGACGAGTTCACGGCGCCAGCGGTCCGGCGCTCCTC
Source organism: Streptomyces sp. NPDC058650 (assembly GCF_042717315.1). Classification (NCBI taxonomy): domain Bacteria; kingdom Bacillati; phylum Actinomycetota; class Actinomycetes; order Kitasatosporales; family Streptomycetaceae; genus Streptomyces; species Streptomyces sp. NPDC058650. The sequence goes on along the minus strand of NZ_JBHXRL010000067.1, from coordinate 1,277 downwards.
GCCCGCATGGTCGACACGATGGCGGGCATCGAGGCCGAACTGATCGAGGCCGACTGGGCCGCCGTTCCGGCGCAGGTGCGCCGCATCACGAGTCGCCACGCGCTCGTGGTGCTGCTGACCGCCGCCGATTCACCCGGAACCGCACGTGGCCTCCTCTCCGTGCTCCCGCAATTGACCTCCCGGCACACCGTGGTCGTGGCTTCGGTCGCCGACCCGGCGCTCATCGACGCCGCGCGCGGGCGCGACGACCTCGAGCAGGTCTACACCGCCGCCGCCGCCGAACGGGGCCTGCTCGACGGCGAACGCGTCGGCGCCGCCGTACGGCGACTCGGCGGCCTGACCGTGACCGCGGCTCCGCACGAGCTCCCACCCGCCCTCGCCGACCTCTACCTGGAACTGAAGGCGACCGGCAGGCTCTGATTCGCCGCGTGACGTCGTGGTACGCAGCATGTCCGCGCATGACACGGCGTGGCATCGATCCCCAGCGGATTCACAACATTCGCGCGCAGATCCCTCCCAGCGGACCGGGCGGTCGATAGGTTCGCTTCAGGCGCCAGGGGGTTGGTGCCGATTCCGTCTTGTCTCCCCTACGAAAGGACCCCCGTGTCTGACGCGACAACGGCCGTCGAGGCTCCCTCGACCGCCCAGAAGCTCACCGCCGAGTTCATCGGCACCTTCATCCTCGTCTTCGGTGTCATCGGCACCGTGCTGTTCGCGGCCGGTTTCAACGGCGGCGAAGGCGGCCTGAACGTCGGATTCCTCGGCGTCTCGCTCGCCCTCGGCCTCACGGTCGTGGTCGGCGCATACGCATTCGGCCCGGTCTCGGGCGGGCACTTCAACCCCGCCGTGAGCATCGGCCTCGCCGTCGCCGGCAAGTTCTCGTGGAAGGCGGTCGGCCCGTACATCGCGGTCCAGATCCTCGGCGGCATCCTCGCGACGACCGTGCTCCTCGGCATCCTCTCCGCCGGCCCGCTGTTCGACATCGCCAAGTTCACGGGCGCCTCGACCGGCTACGACGAGCTCTCCCCCGGTGGCTACGGCCTCGGATCGGTGTTCCTCATCGAGACCGTCGCGACCGCGATCTTCCTGCTCGTGATCCTCGGCGTCACGAGCACCCGCGCGGCCGTCGGCTTCGCCCCGCTCGCGATCGGCCTCACGCTGACCCTGCTCGCGCTCATCGCGATCCCCGTGTCGAACGCCTCGTTCAACCCGGCCCGCTCGATCGCCACCGCGCTCTACGGCGGCGGCATCGCATGGAGCCAGCTCTGGGTGTCGAT
>NZ_JBHXRL010000066.1:0-1326 GCF_042717315.1 Streptomyces sp. NPDC058650 | reverse complement strand
GTTCCCTCCGGCACGGTCACCAGTGGGCCGGATGCCTCCTGCCACTCGCCCGCGGCACTCGCCACGTCGATCGTCAGGAACGGCTCGGCGTCGGCGCTGCCCCATCTCAGGGAGAGGGAGCCGGTGCCGGTCGCGCGAGCCTCGACGCCCGTGATCCCGACGAGGTTCACCGGGTCGTAGGCCAGCCAGTCGCCGACGTCGAACGAGGTGACCTTGCGGAAGGCGTGAGCGGTCTCGTCGTCGACGATCGTCGTCTCGCCGCCCTTCGCGTCGGAGTGCTCGGCCTGCAGTTCGCGCGGGTTGAGCAGCGTCACGTCGTCGGCCGACAGGGCCGGTGCCGTGGCGCTGCCGCCGTCGGTGTACGAAGCGCCGATCTGGGCGTAGATGTTCTCGGTCTCGCCGTGGCCGGCCTCCTCCTGCATCTCGATCTCGGCCGTGCAGCCGGTGCCGGTGAAGAGCGGGTGGGCGTGCGTGTTGTCGTGACCCAGGGCGTAGCTCCAGTTCACGCGCGAGCAGTCGATCGTCGAGTCCTCGGGGTCGGTGACCTTCACCTCGAAGGCGACCGTGTCGCCCCAGTCGGCGAACGAGCCGTTCTCGGGAGTCACGATCTCGATCGTCGGCGCGGTGTTGCCGACCGTGATCACGACCGACGAGAGGCTGACGCGTCCGCTCGAGTCGGTGACTCGGACGCGAGCCGTGTACTGGCCGTCGGCCTCGTACGTGTGGGTCACCTCGGCAGGGCCGTCGGTGAAGGTGCCGGTGCCTTCGAGGTCCCACGCGAAGCTGAGCGCGAGGCCGTCGGGGTGGGTGCTCTCGGCGGCCGAGAAGTCGACCTCGAGCGGACCCTGGCCGGACGTCACCGAGGCGTCGAGCTCGACGCGCGGACCCTTGGTGCCCTCGACGTAGTCGACCCGGTAGAGGCCGGCGTCGGGGTTCGGACGGAAGAAGCCGTCGCCGTAGTCGAGCACGTAGAGCGATCCGTCAGGGCCGAACTCGAAGTCGATCACGTTGTCCCACGGGGGCATGCCCGCCGCGTTGAGCGAGGCGTTCGGCAGGAAGTCCTCGATCTTCGTTACCTCGCCGTCGGGATCCTCCTGGCTGAAGGCGAAGACGCGGTCGCGCGAGAACTCGGCCATGAACGTCTTGCCGTCCCAGTACTCGGGGAACTTCGTCGTCGACTCGTTCTCCTCGTCGTAGCGGTAGGTCGGGCCGCCCATCGGCGCCTGGCCGCCGGCGCCGAGCTCGGGCCAGGGCTGGTGCGTGGCCTGGTCGCCGTACCAGATCTGCGGTGCGGTCGCCGCGGGCAGCTGCGTCAGGCCGGTGTTG
>NZ_JBHXRL010000065.1:0-1339 GCF_042717315.1 Streptomyces sp. NPDC058650 | reverse complement strand
GGGCAGGACCGGCCACTGCGCTCTCGACCGACCTCGCCGACGTACTCGGAGGCGTCTCGCTCGCGGCACTCCAGCGGTTCTACCGCTCCGAGTCGACCGTGGTCACCGTGGCAGCCTTCGCACTCCGCGTCGCGGCGGCATCGGACGCCGGCGACGGCGTTGCGACGGCGATCCTGCGAGCTGCCGCCGCTGATCTCGCCGACACCGTCACCGCCGCACATACGCCCGGGTTCCCGATCAGCCACACCGGACGGATGCTCGAAGCGAACGGCGCGCTCCGCGCCTCCCTCTCCTCCGCCCTCGCCGCTCGTGGACTGCGGCTCGAGACACCCCGCGGCGACGCCCTCGACGGCGGGCTGAGACTCGCGCGGGCCGCCACCGACCCGGGGACCGACATGACCGTCTACGCACAGGCGCTGAACGCCTGGGAGAGCGAGGACCCGTGCTAGCGGTCGGACACGCCGTTTCGCCCCTCCCCGTCATCCTCGGCGAACCACTCGGTGGGTACATCGACCGCACCGGCGGGGCGATCGGTTCGCTCGAACCCCTCGACGTCCACGCCATCAGCATCAGCAGCGGCGACCTGCGGGTCCTGCTGCTGGTGGTCGACCTCATCTGCGTCAACGCCGATCTGGTTGCTCGAATCCGCGAGTCGGTGCGCGAACTCGGCGTCGAGGCGGTGTGGGTCTCCGCCACCCACGCTCACTCGACGCCGGAAGCCGGCTGCTTCCCGGGCGGGGCTCCCACACCTGCGGCCGTGGCGCAGCGGGTCGTCGCTGCAGCCCGTACGGCGACTCGAGACGCCATCGAGGCAGAACGACCCACACGGGTTCGCGCCGTGCGCACCAGCGTCTCCGAGGTGGGCGGGCGCCGGAATGTCCCGCCCTCAGGCCGTCCGAACGTCCCGATCGACGCCATCGTCTTCGACGGGGCCGACGGCGAGCGACTCGGCCTCTTCGTCGTGACGCCCGTGCACCCGACGGTGTTCGGCGCGGACAACCGTCTCGCCAGCGCAGATCTCGCCGGCGGAGTGCGGCGCGCCCTCGCCGCTGATGCCCGTTGGGTCGTCGCCGCAACCGGTGCCGCGGGAGACATCAGCACGCGGGCGACACGTCGGGCGCGCAGCATCGCGGAGATCGACCGCCTCGCGGCCCGAATCGCAGATGCACTCCGCGACTCGCTCGAGATCCCGGCGCCGGCGGCGACCAGCGGATTGATCCTGCCGATCTCGCGCACGCTGTCGCTGCCGACGGGCAGTGCGGAGCATGCGCACCTCACGCCACGACCCGACCCCGCCGACCCCTTCTCCGAGCGTCGTCGAGTGGTCCTCGAGCAGGGG
>NZ_JBHXRL010000064.1:0-1349 GCF_042717315.1 Streptomyces sp. NPDC058650 | reverse complement strand
CCTAGGGCGTGTTTTAGAACTGGGGTCCGTGTCTCGCCTCGTGCCGTGATGATCTCGGTGTGGGGCGAGGGGATCTTTCAGATGACCAGTGGGCGGTGCTGGGGCCGTTGTTGCCGGTCGCGGTGTTGGGCAGACCGTCGGTGTGCCGGCGGCGGTTGATCGACGGGATCCGCTGGCGGGTGCGGACCGGTGCCCCGTGGCGGGATCTGCCGACGGAGTACGGTCCGTGGCAGACGGTCTATGGGCTCTTCCGTCGCTGGCAGCGCAGTGGTGTCTGGTCGGCGGTGCTGACCGGGCTGCAGGCCCGGGCGGACGCCGCCGGCCTGATCACCTGGGACGTGAACGTCGACTCCACGATCTGCCGGGCCCATCAGCACGCGGCCGGTGCCCGGCGGGACGGCCAAGCCCAGAAGGAACCGCCGGGCGGCAGCCAGGCCGAACCTGACGACCACGGCCTGGGTCGGTCCCGCGGGGGCTGGACCACGAAGATTCACCTGGCCTGCGAACAAGGACAGAGGCCGTTATCGCTGCTGGTCACAGCCGGTCAGCGGGGAGACAGCCCGCAGTTCACGGCCGTGTTGGAAGCCATCCGTGTTCCTCGTCTCGGGCTGGGCCGGCCCCGGATCCGTCCGTTGCGGGTCCGTGGCGATAAGGCGTATTCGTCGCGCGCGAACCGTGTCTATCTGCGTCGGCGCGGGATCCGTTGCACGATTCCGGAACCTGTCGATCAGGCCGGCCACCGCAAGCGCCGGGGGATGTCTGGCGGGCGTCCTCCGGCCTTCGACCGTGAGGACTACAAGGCCCGGTACGCGGTCGAGTGCGGCATCAACCGGCTGAAGCGGAACCGGGCGGTGGCCACCCGGTTCGACAAGCTCGCGGTCCGCTTCGAAGCTACCGTCCTCATTGCCGCGATCAACGAATGGCTGTGACCTGCTGGAAGTGTCGGTCCCGCATGTCATTCTGGCCGCGATCAGGTCAGCGGGTTGAGGGGAGACAGGGCCGATGGGGGCTGCGTACTACCGGGCCGAGAGTGAGAGCGGCGACCACATCGACGACCCGTCCGAGGACGCGTTGTTCATGCTGATCGACGACCTCAACGACTCGGACAACACCTTCGTCGTTATCCAGCCCGATGAAGACGACCCGGTCTGGTTCACCTCCGTCGCGGTCCTGGACGAAGGCGGCTACGAGGTCGTCCGCCGCGACACCACCCGCCGCGAACATGACGTCGTCACCGAGACCAGCATCGATCGGATCGCCCGCGACCTCACGATCTGGATGGCCGCCCGCGACATTCCCGGATGGCCCACCCAGCACACCAGCAACTTCTAAAACACGCCCTAGTCGTC
>NZ_JBHXRL010000063.1:0-1371 GCF_042717315.1 Streptomyces sp. NPDC058650 | reverse complement strand
GCTCATCGAGTGCTGCCTCGAGCTCTTCGCCGGCGACCTCGTCGAGGGCATCCAAGACCTCGGCGCAGCCGGCATCTCGTGCGCGACCTCCGAGCTCGCGTCGAACGGCGACGGCGGCATGGCGATCGTGCTCGACGACGTGCTGCTGCGCGACCCCACGCTGACGCCCGAAGAGATCCTGATGAGCGAGAGCCAGGAGCGCATGATGGCGATCGTGCGCCCCGAGAAGCTCGACGGCTTCCTCGAGGTCGTCAAGAAATGGGACGTCGAGACGAGCGTGCTCGGCGAGGTCACCGACACCGGCCGCCTCTCGATCATGTGGCACGGCCAGGAGATCGTGAACGTGGACCCGCGCACCGTCGCCGTCGACGGCCCGGTCTACGAGCGCCCCGTCGCCTACCCCACCTGGATCGACGCCCTGCAGGCCGACACGGCCGCGAAGCTCGACCGCCCGGCGACGCCCGACGAGATCCGCGCGCAGTTCCTGCAGCTCGTCGGCTCGGCGAACCAGGCGGATGCCGCGTGGGTCACGAACCAGTACGACAAGTACGTGCTCGGCAACACGGCGCTCAGCTACCCCGACGACGCCGGCATGGTGCGCGTCGACGAGGAGTCCGGCCTCGGCGTCGCCATCGCGACCGACGCCAACGGCCGCTACTCGCAGCTCGACCCGCGTCAGGGCGCGAAGCTCGCGCTCGCCGAGGCGTACCGGAACGTCGCCGTCTCCGGCGCGGTGCCCGCCGCCGTCTCCGACTGCCTGAACTTCGGCTCCCCCGAGAACCCCGAGGTCATGTGGCAGTTCTCCGAGACCGTCGAGGGCCTCAGCGACGGATGCCTCGAGCTCGGCGTCCCCGTCACGGGCGGCAACGTCTCGTTCTACAACCAGACCGGTGACGTGCCGATCCACCCGACTCCCGTGATCGCCGTGCTCGGCGTGATCGACGACGTCGCCCGCCGCATCCCGTCGGGATGGCAGGACGACGGCCACAACATCTACCTCCTCGGCGACACCGCGCTCGAGCTCGACGGCTCCGCATGGGCCGGCGTCGTGCACGGCCACCTCGGCGGTCGCCCGCCGGCCGTCGACCTCGCGGGTGAGAAGCGCCTCGCCGAGCTGCTGAACGCAGCAGCGATCGAGGGGCTCATCGACTCGGCGCACGACCTCTCCGACGGCGGCCTCGCGATCGCCCTCGCCGAGGCGGTCGGCCGCTTCGGCCTCGGCGCCCGCGTGGTGCTCGACGAGGTCGCCGGCGACGCCGGCATCGACCTCGCGACCGCGCTCTTCTCCGAGTCGACGGGGCGCGTCATCGTGACGGTGCCGCGCGAAGACGACGTGAAGTTCCGCGGCCTCTGCGATGGACGGGACTACCC
>NZ_JBHXRL010000062.1:0-1382 GCF_042717315.1 Streptomyces sp. NPDC058650 | reverse complement strand
CCCGCGGTGGCGCTCACGACATCCCAGACGTTCACCACCTGGAGCAGTTCGGGGGCGGTGTGCAGGCGGCGGAGTTCGGCGGCGGTGTCGGCGAGAGTCATGATTCCAGCGTATGGCGAGCCGATGACCCGGATGACCCCGTCACCGGGTCGGGTCCGATTCCCGCCGGGTCAGCCGAGCGCTGCCGCGAGTCCGTCGAGCAGCCGCTCGACCTCGCTCGCATCGGTGTACGGTGCGAGGCCCACCCGCAGCCCGCCGGCATCGCCGAGCCCGAGGTGCCGCGACGCCTCGAGGGCGTAGAAGTTGCTGCTCGGCGCGAGCACCCGGCCCTCGGCGAGGCGCTTCGTGACCTCGGATGCCTCGTGGCCGTCGAACGTCATGAGCAGCGTGGGAGTGCGGCGAGCGGCACGCGACCACACGGTGACCCCGGGCAGCTCGGCGAGCCCGGCCTCGATCCGGGCGAGGAGCACCTCCTCGTGCTCGTGCAGTGCCGCGTACGAGGCGACGAGCCGAGCGCGGCGCGAGCTCGCGGCATCCGCTTCGCCGTTGCCCGCGAGACCCGCCAGGGCGTCGACCGCCGCGGTCGCCCCTGCGAGCAGTTCGTAGGGCAGGGTGCCGAACTCGAACCGCTCGGGCACGACGTTCGTCGACGGCGCCAGCTTGTCGGGCGCGATCGACTCGAGCAGTTCGGGGTCGGCCGCGAGCACGCCGAAGTGCGGCCCGAGGAACTTGTACGGCGAGCACGTGAAGAAGTCGGCCCCGAGCGCTCCGACGTCGGGCAGCTCGTGCGCCGTGTAGTGCACGCCGTCGACGTAGACGAGGGCCCCGGTCGCGTGCGCTGCCGCGGCGATCGCGGGGATGTCGGGCATCGTGCCGATGAGGTTCGAGGCCGCGGTGACGGCGACGAGCCTGGTGCGGCTGGAGAGCACGGCGGCGACGGCCTCCACCGGCAGCTCGCCGGTGGCCGGGTCGAAGTCGGCCCAGCGCACGACGGCGCCGACGCGCTCGGCGGCCTGCACCCACGGGCGCACGTTGGAGTCGTGGTCGAGCCGCGTCACGACGACCTCGTCGCCGGCAGCCCACTGCTTCGAGAGGTGGCGCGAGAAGTCGTAGGCGAGCTGCGTGGCGCTGCGGCCCTGCACGATGCCGCGCGGATGCCCGTCGACGAGATCGGCCATCGCGAGCCGGAAGCCGTGCACGGCGGCCTCGGCGCGTTCCTCGGAGACCCCGGTCGTGCCGCGGTTCGAGAGCGGGCCGGTGAGCACGGATGCCACGGCGTCGCCCACCGATCGCGGCGTCTGCGTGCCGCCCGGCCCGTCGAACTGGGCCCACCCGCTCTCGAGCGATGGGAACTCCGAACGGATGCGTGCGACGTCGTAGGC
>NZ_JBHXRL010000061.1:0-1385 GCF_042717315.1 Streptomyces sp. NPDC058650 | reverse complement strand
GAGACAGACGTGCAGCCGGTGCTCCTCGGCTTCGGCCGCGGCCGGCAACGGCTCGTCGTGATGACGCCCCGCCTCGTCGTAGACGAGGGCCTGTTCGCTCAGCACGTCGGCGAGCGCGGTGAAGTCGTGTTCCTCGCCGAGCGGGAGTTCGATCGCCACGAGGCGTTCGCCGAACGACTCGCGCAGCTCCTCCAGCACACGACGGAAATCGGCACGCGCCTTGTCCTCCTGCGTGATGACCACGATGACCGGCACGGCAGCAGCCTGCGCCGCAGCCCAGGCAGTCCGCGTGCCTGCCGTCACGCCGTCGACCGCGCTCACGGTCAGCAACGCGGCATCCGCGATCGAGAGGGCCGTGTCGAGCCCGCCGACGAAATCGGGATGCCCCGGTGCGTCGGCGAGGGTCATGGTGTGCTCGGCGCCGTCGGGGGTCGCCCAGCCCAGGTGGGCGAGCGAGAGCCCGAGGGTCATGCCCCTGGCGATCTCCTCGGGCTCGTGGTCACCGGTCGTCGTGCCGTGCTCGACGCTGCCCGCCCTCGGGATCGCGCCGGCCCGCAGCAGCAGCGCTTCGAGCAGTGTCGTCTTGCCGGAACCTGCTCCGCCCACGAGCGCGATGGTGCGGTGGGTCGGTGTCGATACCGCGTTCATGTGGCCTCCCGCGCCGGTGCGGTGCTGTCCGTCCCATCGTGTACCCGGCGGACCGCGAGCGCCAGCCCTCTATGCCGCAGCGATGAGCCGGACCCCGGCGCGGTCGAGCTCGCGCATCGCCGGCGAGGCGCTGTCGGCATCGGTGACGACGCCGGCCACCTCGTCGAGGGGCAGCACCCGGTACGTCGAGGCGGCGCCGATCTTCTCGGTGCTCGCGAGCACGTAGGTCTCGGCGGCCGATCGCGCGAGCGCGCGCTTCATCGCCGCCTCCTCCGCGTCGCCGGTGGTGAGGCCGGCTTCGGCGTGCACGCCGGTGACACCGAGGAAGAACAGGTCGGCGCTGACGCCCCGCAGCGCCTCGACGGCGATGGCGCCGCACGTCACCATGGAGTGCCGATACACCCGGCCGCCGATGAGCTGCAGTTCGACGTGCTCATGCTCGGCGAGCGCGACGGCGATGGTCGGGCTGTGCGTGATGACGGTCGCGTGCAGCGAGCGAGGCAGTGCGCCGACGAGCGCGAGCGTGCTCGTGCCCCCGTCGAGCAGCACGGTCGCGCCGGGTTCGATGAGGCTCGCCGCGGCGACGGCGATGCGGTGCTTGCTCTCGGGCTCGATGCGGGTGCGCGCCTCGTACGGCGAGGTGGCCGGCGATGCCGGCAGGGCTCCCCCGTACACCCGCTGGCAGAGTCCCGCGGCGGCGAGTTCCCGGAGGTCGCGGCGGATGGTGTCCTCGGAGA
>NZ_JBHXRL010000060.1:0-1386 GCF_042717315.1 Streptomyces sp. NPDC058650 | reverse complement strand
CTTCCACCAACTGATGTGGTGCGCCTGCGTGTGCGACGGCGGCCGATTGCACGCCGGCCATGCGCAACCGCCATCGCGCTCGACGAGTGCGAGCTTCTGCGCAGCGGTGAAGAGTCGGGCGGCGCGGCCGAGCTCGAGCGGCTCGGAGCGGTGGTCGAGCAGCAGCGGGCTGATGCCGGCCGACATCGCCAGCTCGCGCGCGGTCGCGACCGAGACCGGCTGATCGATGCCGTCGATCGTGGCGTGGCCCCGACCCGCGACGAGGGACTCGGCGTCGATGCGCGCGACCACCGTGACCTGTCTGAGCGCCGCGGGCGCCTGCTTCGCCCCGAGTGAGAGGCGAGCGATGTCGGCGAGCGCATCGGCGTTCATCTGCGCGATCGTGCGCTGCTCCTCGAAGAGATCATCGGGATCGCCGACGGCGCGAGGTTCGCCGATCGTCTGAGGCTCGCCGCCGTTGCGCGCCGGCGCCTCATCGAGCGATGCACCGAACCCGCGCTTCGCATCTCGTGCCCGGTGCAGCTCTGCGCTGACGAGCGCCTCGACCGCGAGCTTGATCGGCGCACCGTTCGCCGGGTCGAACGCACCCTGCAGCTGGATCATGCCGGCGCGATCCTCCCAGATGCGCAATCCCCGCTGCGAACGCAGCTCGTCTTCGCGCGGCTTCACGCCGTCGGGATCGAGTCGAGCCTGCAGCTGCTTGACCAGCCGTGCGAGCCCGTCGACACCGACGATCGGCGCCCGCTCGACGAGGAACCGCTCGGCCTCGCCGAGATCGGTTCGGTCGGCGCGTACGGCCACGGGGTCGAGGAACCGGCGGATCATGTCGGCGGCATCGACGCACAGCGAGCCGGCCTCCAGGCCGGCCGCCAGATGCGGATGCCGCGCCGGCAGCACCTCTCCGGTGAACGAGGCACATGAAGCCGTCGCCTCCCCCACTGCCACGAGCTTCGCCGCGTCGCTGAATCTGCTGCCGGTGACCGATGCGATCAGACGTGTGGGCGAGGCGTATCCGTGGCGGCGCGCGACATCGTCATCGCCGCCCATGCGAGCGCGACGCGCAAGCTCTGCGGCGCACTTGGTCTGCAACGCCTGCACGCGGCGTGCGAGGTCTGCCAGCGACTCGGTCACACGCACCAGCCCGTCACCGCTCATGGCACGAACATCGTGCTCTGCTTGGGCCGAATCACCCTGCAACGCGTTCGCCCAGGTGGCATCGACCTCAGCGCACGCCGACCGCAACTCGGTGAGTGCGGCGGTCGCATCGGGCATGCCTCATTTTACCGCAGATCAGGTCGAGAATGGAAGATATGTTCGAGAGTTTCACGCATTTCGCTGTTCATAAATAGAACAGGTATTCGCACACGATCCGGCGCTGCATGGAGC
>NZ_JBHXRL010000059.1:0-1390 GCF_042717315.1 Streptomyces sp. NPDC058650 | reverse complement strand
CCCCCGCGGCAGGGCTGCCCGGGAGTGCGCTTTCGGCGCCAGTGCTCTGGGCGCACAGCTCCGACCTCGCCGACCCCACGCCCTTCCTCGATGCCGGACACGTACTCCTGACGACCGGCACCCAGTTCGGCGACGACGCCGAGGCCGGTTTCGCCGCCGCCTACGTCGCTCGGCTCCGCGAGACGGGTGTCGCCGCGCTCGGCTTCGGCACCGAGGTGATCCGCGAGGGCACGCCCGAGTCGCTCGTCGAGGCGTGCATCGCACAGGGGCTCCCGCTCTTCGAGGTGCCCTACCGGGTGCCGTTCATCGCCATCGCCCGCACGGTCGCCGACCTCATCGCCGAAGACGCCTTCGCGCGGCAGGCGTGGGCGCTGAACGCGCAGCGCGCGATCTCGCTCGCCGCGCTCCGCCCCGACGGCCTCTCGGCGACACTCGCCGAACTCTCCCACCGCCTCGGGGCATGGGTCGGACTCATCGACGCGACGGGGTCGCTCGACCGGGAAGCGCCCGACGACGGACTCGGCCAACCGCTCCTCGGCGAGGTCGTGGGCGAGGCGCGCTCGATGCTGCGCCGCGGCCAGCGGGCCAGCCGCACGCTGGTCGCCGGCGAGTCGGTCGGGTCGCCGCAGCGCATGACCCTGCAGACGCTCGGCGGCGGCGGGGCGCTCCGCGGCGTGCTCGCGATCGGCGACTCCCCCGAACTCGACCAGGCCGGCCGAGAGGTCGTCACCTCGGTGATCGCCCTCGCCGGCCTCGCGCTCGAGCAGAACCGCGACCTCGACCGGGCACGCGGTCACCTGCGATCGGGGCTGCTCCGCGGCATCCTCGCGGGAGATCTCGCGCTCGCCGAGCGCGTCGCGACCGAGATGTGGGGGCCGCTCCCGTCGGCGCCGATGCGCATCGCCGTGACGGATGCCCCGCTCACCGGCGTCGATCGCCTGACCGAGCTGCTCGAGCTGCGCGTCGAGGAGCGCGGCGGCCGGCTCTTCTTCGGCCGCGACGACGAGCAGTTCGTGCTGCTGCTCGAGGAGGTCGACACCGGGCTCGCCGATGAACTCGCGGCCGAGTTCGAACTGCCCGTCGGCCTCTCCGACCCGATCGGCACGGGCGGCATCGCACTCGCCCACGAGCAGGCGCTGCGCGCGGTCGAGCGCGCCCGCGAATCGGGCTCCGGCGTCGTGCTGTTCGACGAGATCAGCCGGCAGGGCGTGCTCGCGTTCCTCGCTCGCACCGATGCCCGCGCCGTCGCGCTCGCGACGCTCGCCCCGCTCACCGAGCACGACGCCGAGAACGGCACGACGCTGCTCACGACGACCCGCACGTGGCTGCAGCACGGCGGCCAGTTCGACGCCACGGCGCAGGCGCTCGGGGTGCACCGTCACACCGTGCG
>NZ_JBHXRL010000058.1:0-1401 GCF_042717315.1 Streptomyces sp. NPDC058650 | reverse complement strand
GGTCGGCTGAGGCGTCGAGGGGCCGCCGGCGGCGGGCTCGGGCGGCGCGATCACGGTCATCGGACCATCCTCGCCGTCGTGCCTGTGCGATTGCCCACCGCGCCGGCCGGCGACTTCGAACGCGAGGAGATGACGAACGGCCGCCCCTCGTGAGGGACGGCCGTTCGGTTCCGCTGCGGTCGGCTACGCCTGCTGCGAGTTCGACAGGTCGATGAGCTGCTGGATCTGCTCGGGCGTCACGGGAACGCCCGGGAAGCCGGCGAGCTTGCCGATCGGGAACGACGCCATCATCTTGTCGAGGCCGCCCTCGTCGAAGATGTCGGTGTCGGCCATGCCCGACGCGAACGAGCCCATCGCCTGCATGACGATCGGCCCGGCGATCGGGTCGGCCGCGAGCTCGGCGATCGACGACTCGAGCGAGAGCGGGATTCGCAGCTTCTCGCCCTCGACCTCGACGACGGCGCTGAGACGGATGTCGCGGCTCGACGCGCCGACCTCGACGCTGTAGGCGCCGGGCTCGACGACCCAGCGGTCGACGCGGATGTCCCAATAGGCGAGATCCTCGTTGCGCACGGCGATCTCGACCTGACGCGATTCGCCGGCTTCGAGGGCGACGTTCGCGAAGGCCTTGATCTCGCGCGGTGCACGCTGCACACCCGAGGCGGCGAGGCCCGTGTAGACCTGCACGACCTCGCGACCGGCGCGGTCGCCGGTGTTCGTCACGGTGACGCGCACCGTGAGCCCCGATGCATCCGCTGCCACCGACAGGTCGGAGTACCCGAACGTCGTGTACGACAGGCCGTGACCGAACGGGTAGCGCACCTCGGCGTCGCGGGCGTCGTACCAGCGGTAGCCGACGAAGAGGCCCTCGCCGTAGCGCACGTGACCGAAGTCGCCCGGGAAGTTCAGGTACGCGGGGGTGTCCGAGAGCTTCACGGGGATGGTCTCGGCGAGACGACCGGAGGGGTTGACGGTGCCGTAGAGCACGTCGGCGATGGCGGATCCGCCGGCCTGGCCGCCGAGCCAGCCCTCGAGGATCGCGGGCACGTCACCCGCGAACGGCAGTTCGACGACGCCGCCGTTGGCGAGCACGACGACCGTGCGCGGGTTCGCCGCGACGACGGCCGCGAGCAGCGAGAGCTGCTCGGCCGGCAGGTGCAGGTCGTCGCGGTCGAAGCCCTCGGACTCGTACGAGCCCGGCAGGCCGAGGAACAGCACGACCACGTCCTTCGACCCGGCGAGCTCGACGGCGGGGGCGACGAGGGCGGCACCGTCGGAACCGTCGGTCGTGAAGCCGGCCGCGAACGCGACGTTCGCCTGACCCGCGTACTCGGTGATCGCGTCGAGCGCGTTGTCGAGCTTCGTCGGGTTGATGAGCGAGGAGCCGGCGCCCTGATAGCG
>NZ_JBHXRL010000057.1:0-1496 GCF_042717315.1 Streptomyces sp. NPDC058650 | reverse complement strand
CCCGCGGCGAGACCGGGCGCCTGCTCAGCGTGCAGGGCGCCTACCTGCAGGACTGGCTCGCCGCTCCGCGCGACGACGACTGGCGCGTCGACACCGCACTCGGCGGCCCTTCGCGGGCGTTCGCCGACATCGGCTCGCACCTCGTCGACCTGCTCGAGTTCGTCTCGGGTGAGCGCATCACGCGGCTGAACGCCTCGACGCGCACCGTCTACGAGGCCCGGGCCATGCACGATGACATCGCGACCGAAGACCTCGTCGCCGTGGTCGTCGAGCTCGAGTCGGGCGCCGTCGGCACGCTGCTCGTGTCGCAGGTCGCTCCCGGGCGCAAGAACGCGCTCTCGATCGAGCTCGCCGGCACCGACGCGAGTGTCCGCTTCGAGCAGGAGCGCCCCGACACCCTCTGGCTCGGGCGCACCGACGCCTCGAGCATCATCGAACGCGACCCGGCGCGGCTCGCCCACGACGCCGCTCGACTCTCGATCGTGCCCGCGGGCCACCCGATGGGCTACCAGGACGCGTTCAACGCCTTCGTCGCCGACGCCTACGCCGCGATCGGCGGGCAGTCGCCCGAGGGGCTTCCCCGATTCGATGACGGGTTGCGCGCGGTGCGCGTGACCGAGGCAGTGCTCGCCTCAGCGGCGAGCGGCAACTGGGTGGAGGTGCCCGCATGACCACCGAACAGTCGCAGGCCGGAGCCGGCCGCCGTGCCGTGCTCGACGGTGAGCCGGTGCTCGTCGCCACCGGCCTCGAGAAGTCGTTCTTCGGCGTGACCGTGCTGCGCGGTGTCGGGCTCACGCTCCACCCGGGCGAGGTGCACGGGCTCGTCGGCGAGAACGGCGCAGGCAAGTCGACCTTCATGAAGATCCTCGCCGGGGTCTACGAACGCGACGGCGGCACCATCACGCTCGGCGGCACCGAGGTGGCCTTCAGCCACCCCGTCCAGGCCGCCCACGCCGGACTCGCGACCGTCTTCCAGGAGTTCAACCTCCTGCCCGAGCGAACCGTCGCCCAGAACGTCTTCCTCGGTCGCGAGCCGCGCCGCGCAGGGTTCGTCGACAAGAAGGCGATGCTCGCCGAGACGCGCTCGCTGCTCGCCGACCTCGGCATCGACTCCATCGACGCGGATGCCCCGGTGCGCACGCTCACCGTCGCCGAGCAGCAGATCGTCGAGATCGTGAAGGCCCTCTCGGTCGACGCCCGGGTGATCCAGATGGACGAGCCGACGGCCGCCCTCGCCGACCACGAGGTGGAACTGCTCTACACGATCGTGCGACGGCTGTCGGAGCGCGGTGTGGCGATCGTCTACGTCTCGCACCGCCTGAAGGAGATCTTCGACCTCTGCGACACGATCACCGTGCTGAAGGACGGCGCGCTCGTCTCGAGCGGACCGGCCGCCGAGCTCGACACCGACGAGCTCGTGCGCCGCATGGTCGGCCGGCCGATCTCCGCCTACTTCCCGGCCGCGGAGGAGGGCACGGTCGTGGGGGAGCCGCGGC
>NZ_JBHXRL010000056.1:0-1512 GCF_042717315.1 Streptomyces sp. NPDC058650 | reverse complement strand
CGCCGCGGTGCGCGTCATCGACGGCGTGCTGACCGCGCTCGAGTACTCGCACCGAGCCGGTGTCGTGCACCGCGACATCAAGCCCGGCAACATCATGATCACGACCGCCGGCCAGGTGAAGGTCATGGACTTCGGCATCGCGCGCGCCGTCTCCGACTCCTCGACGACCGTGGCGCAGACCACGGCGATCCTCGGCACCGCCTCGTACTTCTCGCCCGAGCAGGCGAAGGGCGAGACCGTCGATGCCCGCACCGACCTGTACTCGACCGGTGTGGTGCTCTTCGAGATGCTGACCGGTCGTCCGCCGTTCCGCGGCGACACCCCGGTCGCGGTGGCCTACCAGCACGTCAGCGAGAAGCCGGTCAAGCCGAGCGTCATCAACCCGAAGGTCTCACCGGCCCTCGATGCGGTCGTGATGCACTCCCTCGCGAAGAACCGCGACCAGCGTTACCAGTCGGCCGCCGAATTCCGCACCGACGTCGACACCGCCGCGTCCGGTCGTGTGCCGGTGCACCGCGAACCCGATCAGGCCACGATGCTCTTCGGTGCGCCGACCGGGTCGCTCTCGAGCTCCGAGCTCGCCCTGCGCCAGCTCGCCGAAGACGAGACGATGACGAGAACCCAGCGTCGCCCTCCCGCGATCTGGATCTGGTCGGGCATCATCGGCGTCGTCGTCATCGTCATCGCCGTCATGTACTGGGCGTTCAACCTGCAGCCCACGGCCGAGTTGCCCCCGAACGTCAGGGAGATCCCCACGCTCACCGGCAGCTCGTACGAAGAGGCCGTCGACGCGCTCCAGGAGCTCGGGCTCCCGGCGAGTTCCGTCGAGAAGACCGATGACGCCGTGCCCGCGGGCCAGGTCATCGGCACCGATCCGCCCGCCGGCGAGATCGTCGACAACGGCACGGCCGTGACGGTGTTCGTCTCGACGGGCAAGCAGGCGGTGACCGTGCCCGATCTCCGCAACAAGACGCTCGAGCAGGCGAAGGCCGACCTCACCGCCCTCGGGCTCGTGCCCGGGGTCGAGAACCGGGAGCCGTCGCCGACCGTGCCCGGCGACACCGTGCTCGGCACCACGCCCGAGGCGGGGGCGGCTGCCGAGCTCGGCTCGACGGTCGACTTCCGCATCTCGAGCGGCATGGTCACGCTCCCCGACGTGACCGGCCAGACGCTCGAAGCGGCGACGTCGTACCTCGCGGCGGAGAATCTGCAGCTCACGGCCGTTCCCAAGCCCGACGGCTCCTGCAAGTCGGCGCCCGGGTCGCCGGTGACCAACCAGTCGCTTGCACCCGGCGACGTGCCTCAGCATTCCTCGGTGGAACTCACCTACTGCGCGGGCTGACGCCGAAGCGGATCCCTCGGTCCAAGCGCAGGGGCGAGCAAGGGCAGGCGTCTCACGACGCGTGAGACGCTCTCGTCCGGCCGGTCAGTCCGCCGTCGCCCGCACGAGCGGGCTGAGGCCCACAGCGCGTTCGCGCGCCGCGGGGAGGCCGGCGGCCGCGAGCCAGTTGC
>NZ_JBHXRL010000055.1:0-1590 GCF_042717315.1 Streptomyces sp. NPDC058650 | reverse complement strand
CGATGCGCACCGCGGTCGAGGGCCAGCTCGACCGCCGTGAGCTGCCGCGCGTCCTCCTGGCCGGCCGTGGTCGATCGCCCGGTCACGACCGGCACCTCTCCGGTCATCCCGCCCGCCGCGAGGCCGACACCGTGAACTTCGGGTTCCTGGCGATCTGCCGGGTCCGCCCCACGACGCGCTCGAGAAGGGGACGATACGCCAGGTGCGAGTTCCACACGCACCAGAGTTCGCCGCCTGGGGCGAGCACGCGCGCCGCGTCGGCGAAGAGGTGGCCGGCGATGCCGGTCGAGATCGCCGCGTCGCTGTGGAACGGCGGGTTCAGCACGATGAGGCGCTCGCTCGCGTCGGCGAGCGCTTCGAGGCCGTCGGCGCGGGTGACGTGCACCCGATCGGAGACCCCGTTGGCCTCGGCCGTGAGGCGAGCGGATGCCGCGGCCGAGGCCGATCGATCGGTCGCGGTGACCCGCAGCGCCGGTCGCGCTCGCGCGAGCCACGACGCCACGACGCCCGTACCGCACGCGAGGTCGACGGCGGTCGCGGCATCCGGAACCGCATCGCCCAGCTGCGCGAGCAGGAACCGGGTGCCGATGTCGACCCCGGTGCCGGCGAAGACGCCGCCGTGGGCGACGACCGTGAGCCCGAGGTCGTCGTGCCGGGTGCTGCGCGGCCAGCCTGGTCCCGTCAGTCGCGTCGACGCACCCTCCGCCGGTCGAGTAGGCGCCCCAGCGCCGTATCGAGACTCCGCGGTCTGGTCTCGATACGCTCCTTCGTCGCTACTCGACCGACGAGGCTCGCGCGCGATGAGCACCCGCGACTTCTGCCGGGCCCGGCTCACGTCGACCCGCCCGAGACTCCGCCGCAGCACGTCGTTCATCGCGAGCGACATGTGCTTGATCCGGCCGCCCGCGACGACCACGACCTCGGGGTCGGCGTGCGCGGTGATGAGCTGCGACACCTCGTCGAGCCGGTCGAGCGATCGCGGCAGGCGCATGAGCACGAGCCGCGCGCCCGAGACGAGTTCGGGCCGGAGCGCGAGCGAACTCACCTCGTCGTCGAAGCCGAGCCGGCCGGCGTTCTCGGCGAGCGCCCGCTCCCCCGTCACGAGGTCCTGATGTACGCGGATGCCTCGCGCTCCGGCCTCCGCCGCAGCGAGCGCGAGCGCCCCGTAGGAGTCGTCGATGACGGCGATCTCCCCCGGCCCCGCCTCGCCGATGAGTGCCGCGGCCTCGTCGAGGATCAGCCGGTCCGCGGCATCCGAAGCCTCGAGCCCCGGGCCCTCGACATCGGGATGACGCCGCAGGGCGTCGAAGTCGAAGGGCATCCCCCAAGGGTACGGCGCGACCAACTGATCTCGGATTCCTCTCCCGCTGGAGACATCCGCCCGACTAGCCTGTCGAATGTCGGCACGACTTCTGGGGGTTCTTCATGACCATCGAAGCTCAGCACATCAGTCCGGAGGAGCACGCCGTCGAGTGGTGGGCGCTCGCCCCCGCCGACGTCGTCGTGCAGGCGAAGACCGAGGCCTCTCGCGGGCTGACCGCGGCAGAGGCCGAACGGCGCCTCGCCGAGGCCGGGCCGAACGCCCTGCAG
>NZ_JBHXRL010000054.1:0-1612 GCF_042717315.1 Streptomyces sp. NPDC058650 | reverse complement strand
CTCCAGGCGGGCGTCCTCAAGGGCGAGCGCAAGGATGTCCTCCTCATCGACGTCACCCCGCTCAGCCTCGGCATCGAGACCAAGGGCGGCATCATGACGAAGCTCATCGAGCGCAACACGGCCATCCCGACCAAGCGCAGCGAGACCTTCACGACCGCCGACGACAACCAGCCGTCGGTCGCGATCCAGGTCTTCCAGGGCGAGCGCGAGTTCACCCGCGACAACAAGCCGCTCGGCACCTTCGAGCTCACCGGCATCGCGCCGGCGCCGCGGGGCATCCCGCAGATCGAGGTCACGTTCGACATCGACGCCAACGGCATCGTGCACGTGTCGGCGAAGGACAAGGGCACCGGCAAGGAGCAGCGCATGACGATCTCGGGCGGCTCGAGCCTCCCGAAGGACGACATCGAGCGCATGGTGCGCGAGGCCGAGGAGCACGCCGCCGAAGACAAGGCGCGTCGCGAGTCGGCTGAGACCCGCAACCAGGCCGAGCAGCTCGTCTACTCGATCGAGAAGCTCATCAAGGACAACGACGACAAGCTTCCCGCTGACGTCAAGTCCGAGGTGCAGGGTGACGTCGACGGGCTGAAGACCGCGCTCGCGGGCGAAGACGACGAGGCCGTGAAGTCGGCCTTCGAGAAGCTCAACGCATCGCAGGGCAAGCTCGGCGAGGCGATCTACGCGCAGAGCCAGCAGGCCGATGCCGCAGCCGCGGCCGGCGAAGACGCCAACGCGTCGGGCGCCGAGGGCGACCAGTCCTCCGACGAAGACGTGGTCGACGCCGAGGTCATCGACGACGAAGAAGAGAAGAAGTAACCATGTCAGGCCAGCACGAGAACGAGCCCGAAGGCCCCGATGACGAGCTCATCGAGGCCGAGGGGCCCGATATCGAGACGCCAGAAGCCGAAACGGATGCCGCGGCATCCGCTGCCGCCGACGACGAGGTGCTCACGGTCGACGACATCCTGAACGCGGCGAACGCCGAGGTGCAGGATCCGAGCGACGAGCACCTCGCCGACCTCAAGCGCATCACCGCGGAGTACGCCAACTACCGCAAGCGCACCGAGGCGAACCGCGAGCTCGAGCGCGAGCGCGCCGTCGGCGCGACCGTGGCCGTGCTGCTGCCCGTGCTCGACGACCTCGACCGTGCCGAGAAGCACGGCGACCTCGAGGGCGACGCTCCGTTCGCGACCATCGCGGCGAAGCTGCGCGGCGCTGCCGAGAAGCTCGGCCTCACCTCGTTCGGCGAGGTCGGCGAGCCGTTCGACCCGCAGCGGCACGAGGCGATCTTCCAGCAGCCGGCCGACGACGTCGAGATCGACACGGTCGCCGACGTCGTCGAGACCGGGTACGCCCTCGGCGGCACGCTGCTCCGCGCAGCGAAGGTCGTCGTGAAGACCCCGCAGTAAGTGCATCCGTCGGTCGAGTAGCGACGAAGGAGCGTTTCGAGACCTGTCACAAGGTCTCGATACGCGCTTCGCGCTCCTCGACCGGCGCAGCGACGAGATTTCAGACAGACCCGACTAGATTTCAGAAGAGGAGGTGCCGGTGGCCAGTCAGGATTGGTTCGACAAGGACTTCTACAAGGTGCTCGGCGTCTCCAAAGACGTGA
>NZ_JBHXRL010000053.1:0-1626 GCF_042717315.1 Streptomyces sp. NPDC058650 | reverse complement strand
CCATCATTGTATCCGCGGGCGACGGATGCCTCGCGGTGCTGTGGACAGCTCGGATGGCCGCGCCGACCCGGTGTCAGCTGCGCGCCGGCTCGACCTCGTCCGACGACTGCGCACCTGCGGGGCGTACGACCTTCAGCACGTCGACGACGATCGCCGTCACGTTGTCGCGCCCGCCGTTGCCGAGCGCGGCTTCGAGCAGCTGATGCGCGGCCTTCTCGGCCTTCGCGTTGGCCACGAGGAAGTGGCGGATGCCGTAGGTCGTGAGCTCTTTCGTCAGCCCGTCGGAGCAGATCAGCAGCCGCATTCCGGGTTCGACGGCGATCGCGCGGTAGTCGGGGATCGGCGCCTCGTGGAAGCCGACCGCGCGGGTGATCACGTTCGAGTGCGGATGGGTGTCGGCCTCTTCCCGCGTGATCTGCCCCGCATCGACGAGTTCCTGCACGATCGAGTGGTCGACCGTCAGCTGCTCGAGGACGCCTCCCACCAGGCGGTAGACGCGCGAGTCGCCGATGTTGAAGACGATCCACGCCGGTTCGTCGGCGATGGCGCCGAGCGCCGCCCCGGTGACCGTGGTGCCGCTGCCCTCGTCGGTGACGCCGGCGCCGCGGCCCATGTCCTGCACCGCCAGCCGGAGTGCGTGGTCGATCTCGGGGGTGCCGACGAGCGTCTTCCCGCCGTGCTCCGCGAGCCGGGTGACGACCGCGGCGCTCGCGAAGTCGCCTGCGGCGTGGCCGCCCATGCCATCGGCCACGGCGAACACCGGCGCCTGGGCGATGAAGCTGTCTTCGTTGACCTCGCGACGCAGCCCGGTGTCGGTGACCGCCGCCCAGGCGAGGGTGACCTCGGTGCCGTCGGGCAGCGTGATCCGGTGGCGGGCGTTGCCATTGCCGATCTGGGTCACCTGTGAGGCCTGCTGTCTGTTCGGGTCATGCGCCGGGAGCACCCTGGGCGGAGAGGATCTCGATGATCGTATCGTCTCCGAGGTCGAGGATGGCGCCGGGAAGCACGACGATGGACTCCCCCGCTCGCAGTCGACGCGTGCCGGACGACGTGCGGAGCACGGTGCCGTTGGTCGAGTGCAGGTCGGTCGCGACGAGGCGGGAGCCGACGAGGCGGAGTTCGAGGTGGGTGCCGGAGACGACCGCCGCCGGCGACTCGACCGCGAGGAGCTCGGGCTGCGCCCCGCTGCCCGCGATTCGCGGCGGCAACGGCTTCCGCCCGATGAGCACGGGCGCCGTGACGGTGAGCGGCGCGCCGTCGCCGATGCGGAACCGGGGGCCGTTCCCACCGGTCTCGATCGCGGTTCCGGACGGCGGGGCGGGCAGGGACGACGATGGCGTCCCGGTCGCCGCTCCGGATGGCATCGGTGGTGCGGGCGGCACCTCGCCGACCCGGCCGCCCGGCCGCGGCGTGACGATCGTGTCGGCGACGGACTCCTCGAGGCCCGGTTCGTGGCGACGATGGGCGAGCAGGGTGTCCGCGTCGAGCCACGGCGTGGGCGCCGGGGCGTCCGACGGTCGCGCCGCCGACGTCCACTCGACCGATGAGGTGCGCAGGCTCGCGCGCTGATGGATCACGGGCTCCCCCGCGGCCTGCACGCGATCGAGCGGCGCCGCGGCATCCGTG
>NZ_JBHXRL010000052.1:0-1636 GCF_042717315.1 Streptomyces sp. NPDC058650 | reverse complement strand
GCTCAGCGGCATCCTCCGCGACCGCGGCATCCGCCTCGCCGCTCTCCGCGGCCTCCGCGGCCTCCGCCTTCCGCTTGCGGTGGCGGCGGACGTTGCGCCAGATGCCGACGGCGAAGAACACGACGACGATGACGCCGATGATGGCGGCGCCGAGGCCCTCCCAGTCGGCCTGCACGTTGACGGGGATCGACACGGGACTGCCGACCGGCACTCCTTCGGGCGAGGTCAGCGAGACGGTCAGCGTGACCTCTCCGTTGCCGATGCCGGCTGCGACGGGAACCTTCGCGGTGCTGCGCGACTCCGGGTCGATCGTGACCGTCACCTGGTCTTCGACGACCAGTCGGCCGTTCGACGGCCTGACGTCGACGACCACGGTGACGGGGTACGGCAGCGCGTTGAGGATCGTCGTCGGCACGCCGGTCTCGGACGACACCACGTTGATGGGGCTGCTGGGAACGATCGAGACCGCGTCGAGCGTTCGGCGCTGTGCGACGAGCCATTCGCCGACCGCTGCATCCCACGCCGGTCGGTCGTCGAGCCACGCGACGTCGAGTAGCGCGAGGGCGTCACGTCGCGTCGGCCCGGACAGCTGCCTGGGGTCGTCGAGCACGGTCGCGAAGGCCGTCACATTCGCATCGGTGCGGAGGATGCGGTCGACGTTGTCGATGCGCTGGCGGTCTTCGGGCTGGTCGACGAGCGTTCGAGCGACCGGAGGCGCGCCGACCGCGTCGGTGAGCGAGGCCGGGGTCACCCGCGGGTTCGCGGCGAGCTCGTCGAGCGTGGCCGACACGCGTGCCGACTGGGCTCCGGCGCTTCGTCCGAGGGTCGCCAGCACCGTCGCGGGTTGCTCGGACCCGTCGTCGAGCAGCGCGAGTTCGGCCCCGAGCCGGCCCGCTGCCGCTCGCCACTCGGTGTCGCTGAGGGCCTCGGTCGCCTCGCGCAACGGCACCGTGAGCCTCGCGTCTGCGACGACGGCCGATGAGCCGTCGATGTTCGAGGCGGCGTTCGCCCACTGCTCCCCGGCTGCGACGTTGCCGGGCGCGAGGATCGACGTGGTCAGCCCTGCTGCGCCCAGGAACGCGAGATCGCCCGCGGCGATCGTGTCATCGGCGGGCCAGGCGATGTCGGTTCGCGTGTACGGCCAGGAGAGCAGGTCTTCGGTGGCCGGCAGTTCACCGGTCGCCGGCTGGGTCGGAACGGGAGTGGCGCTCGGTTCGGCGTCTCCGTCGGCCGTCTCGCCCGCGTCGTCGCCTGCCGCGTCGGCAGTGCCCGAGAAGTTCGCCGGATCGAGCACGTCGGTGAACGACGTCGGACCGAGCAGCGCCGGCACGCCGAGCTGCGCCTGCGCCGCGACATCCGCATCTGCATACGCGAGGGGGAATATCTCGTTCGGGAGGCCGGCAAGGCGCTCGAGCCAGGCCGTCGCGGTCGCCGGCGCTGAGGTGCCGAGCACGCGGATCGACACGATGATCCGAGGGTCGATGCCGATCGCGACCGGGCGACCCTCGATGGCATCGAGCTGGCGCGAGAGGAGTCCGAACGGCGAGGTCCAGGTGGCGAGATCGTCGGCCGCGAGCAGGCCGGACGCGGATGCCGGGACGGTCACGGGGACGGCGAGAGCGACCGCGGTCGAGCC
>NZ_JBHXRL010000051.1:0-1671 GCF_042717315.1 Streptomyces sp. NPDC058650 | reverse complement strand
CGCCGCGGTCGTCGCGAGCGCGCACGCCGCCGGCGTGCCCGTGGTCGCCCACGTCGAGGGCGAGGGGATGTCGCGGCTCGCGATCGATGCCGGCGTCGACGCCTTCGCGCACACGCCCTTCACCGAGCGGCTCGACGACGCGCTCATCGCCCGGGCGGTGGCGGCCGGGCAGTGCTGGATCTCGACGCTGTTCGTGACGGGCTACGGCGAGCCGACCGCCGAGACGGATCTCGCGCTCGACAACCTCGGCCGCTTCCACGCGGCCGGGGGGCGAGTGCTCTACGGCACCGACCTCGGCAACGGCGAGCAGCCGCTCGGCCTCAACCCCGCCGAGCTCGCGTTGCTCGTGCGCGCCGGCCTCGAGGCATCCGCCGTGATCGCCGCGCTCACCGACCCGTGGCCGGTCGCGGTCGACGGCGCCCTCGCGACGTTCGTTCCCGGCGAGCCGCCCGCGAGCCTCGACGAGCTTCCCGGCTGGCTGGCGACCGCCGACCTCTCGCCCGCCGAAGACCTGCAGCCCTACCCTGATATGGAGCACCGGTGACCCACGACCCGCATCTCGCCTTCGCCCGCCGCATGGACCGCGCCGACGGGCTCGCTCACTACCGCAAGCGCTTCGCGGGCGCCGAGACCGACCTCGTCTACTTCGACGGCAACTCGCTCGGCCGCCCGCCCGTGTCGGCGATCGAGCGCGTGGAGCGGTTCCTCCGGGAGGACTGGGGCGGCCGGCTGATCCGCGGGTGGGACGAGGCCTGGTTGCAGCTGCCCACCGAGATCGGCGACCGCATCGGCCGCTCCGTGATCGAGGCGAAGGCCGGCCAGACGATCATCGGCGACTCGACCACCGTGCTGCTCTACAAGCTCGCCCGAGCAGCCGTCGACGCCCAGATCGCCCGTGACCCCGGCCGGCGCGAGATCGTCGTCGACACCGACAACTTCCCGACCGACCGCTACGTGCTCGAGGGCATCGCCCGCGAGCGAGGCATGCGGCTGCGCTGGATCGAGGTCGACACGTCGGCCGGCGTGACGCCGGAGCAGCTCGCCGAGGTGGCCGGCCCTGAAACCGCGCTCGTCGTCGTCTCGCACGTCGCCTACCGTTCGGCATACCTGGCGGATGCCCCCGAGCTCACGCGTATCGCGCACGATGCGGGCGCCCTGATCCTCTGGGACCTCTGCCATTCGGCGGGTTCCGTGCCCGTGAAGGCCGACCTCTGGGGCTTCGACCTCGCCGTCGGCTGCACCTACAAGTACCTGAACGGCGGCCCCGGCTCGCCCGCGTTCGCCTACGTGCGCGACGACCTGCAGGCGGCGATCGCCCAGCCGATCCAGGGCTGGTGGGGCACGACCGACATGTTCGCGATGGGGCCCGAATACGAGCCGGTGCCCGACATCCGCCGCTTCCTCTCGGGCACTGCGCCGATCGTCGGCATGCTCGCGATGGAGGAGACGCTCGCCATGATCGAGGAGGCGGGCATGCCTGCGCTCCGCGAGAAGTCGGTCGCGCTCACCGAGTTCGCGATCACCCTCGCCGACGACTGGCTCGCGCCCCTCGGCGTGACCCTCGCCTCCCCCGCCGATCCCGAGGAGCGCGGCGGCCACGTGACGCTGCACCACCCCGCGATGCGCGAGGTGACCGCCCGGCTCTGGCAGCAGGACGTGATCCCCGACTAC
>NZ_JBHXRL010000050.1:0-1701 GCF_042717315.1 Streptomyces sp. NPDC058650 | reverse complement strand
ATCCGCGGCCCATCCGCCGCCCCTGCACCCCGAGTACCCGATCGGCGCGGGAGTACCGCCTGAGGCCCGCAAGCAGCGCCCTTCAACGCCGATCGGGTACTCACCTGAGGCGCGAGCTGGGGATCCGGGGTGCTCAGCGGCCCCAGGTCAGCACGGCGATGACGATGCACACCGCGAGGAAGCACGCGACGAACACCGTGTCGCGCACCCGCCACGGCGAGAGGTGCCGCTCGGTGCGGGTGCGGTGGGCCCCGAAGGCGCGCGCGTCCATCGCGAGGGCGACGCGCTCGGCATGCCGGATCGCCGAGGCGAGCAGGGGCACGATGTAGCCGAGCGACCGTCGCACGGCCGCGACCGGCCCGCGCCCGACATCCGTGCCCCGCACTCGGTGAGCGGCCCGGATGATCTCGAGTTCGTGCCCGAATCGCGGTACGAACCGCAGCGCGGCGAGGGCGGTGTAGCCGAGGCGATACGGCACGCGAAGGTTCTGGACCATCGAGCGCACGAACTCGGTGCCCGTCGACGTGATGCCGGCGATGAGCGAGAGCAGCAGGATCGCGAGGATGCGGAGGCCGGTCGCGAAGCCCACGAGGTAGGCCGCGAGCGTGAAGTCCCAGTCGCCGATCGAGACGAGGGTGACGGATGCCGCGGGGTGGTCGGCCACGCTCGACGGGTCGACCCACACGCCGAAGGTGACGCCGAGCACGAGCGCGGCGACCGGGATGCCGAGGAGCAGCGCCGCGATCGCGCGGGCAGACAGCCGCGCACCGATCAGCAGCACGGCCGCCGCGAACACGATGAACGCGAGCGGCAGCGCGATGCCCCGGCTGAACATGACGACGACCATCACCGGTAGCGGTGCGGCGAGCTTCGCGAGCGGGTTCAGTGCGTAGAGGAATCGCGACGGGCGCTGCGTGCGATGCTCGGCGAACGGATCGAGGGCAGCGGATGCCGCGTGCGGCTCGTGCCCGTCGGCGGGTGCCGCTTCGAGCCCGGGGGAGACCGCGCCGCCCTCGCCCGCCGCGCTCACGACGCCCCCTTCGAGGAGACGGGCAGTTGGGACATCCGGGTCACCGAGTGCCAGGCGGTGTGCCGCGCGAGGCCGCGGGTGGCCCGGGCGAGCGGAGGGTGACGGAGTCCCGCCTGCTCGACGAGCGGGCCGGCGAGCACCTCGACCGTGGGGCCGACGCCGAGGAGCCGACCGCTGTCCATGACGGCGATGTGGCTCGCGTAGTCGGCGACGAGCTGCAGGTCGTGGGTGACGACGAGCACGGTGGTGCCGTCATCGTTCAGCGCGCGGAGCATGTCGAGCAGTTCGGAGGCGCGAGCCCGGTCCTGCCCGAACGTCGGCTCGTCGAGCGCGAGCACCGGCGCACCGGCGATGAGCGCGGTGCCGACGGAGAGGCGCCGCTTCTGCCCGCCCGAGAGCAGGAACGGGTGCTGGCCGCGAAGCGACTCGAGGCCGAAGCGCTCGAGCATGGCCTCGACGCGGGGTTCGGCGTCGGCTTCGGAGACACCCTGCAGATGCAGGCCCTGGGCGAGCTCCTCCGCCACCGTCGGGGCGATGAACTGGTGTTCGGGGTTCTGGAAGACGAAGCCGATGCGCCGGGCGCGCTCGCGAGCGGCGCAGCGTGCCGGGTCGACGCCGAGCACGTCGACCGTGCCGCGGGGCGCGGGGATGACGCCCGCGAGCGCCTGCAG
>NZ_JBHXRL010000049.1:0-1758 GCF_042717315.1 Streptomyces sp. NPDC058650 | reverse complement strand
CGTCTATACCTGACGCGTCACCGTGACTGCACGGCAGTACAGTCCGAAAGGTCCCACAACCCCGACCATGCAACCCCTGCCGGGTATCACACATGGCTCGGTTTAGCCTCTTCCGCGTTCGCTCGCCACTACTTACGGAATCACGGTTGTTTTCTCTTCCTGTGGGTACTGAGATGTTTCACTTCCCCACGTTCCCTCTACCCGCCCTATATATTCAGGCGGGAGTCACCAGGTCACCCAAAGGGCCTGGCGGGGTTTCCCCATTCGGAAATCCTCGGATCAAAGCTCGTTTATCAGCTCCCCGAGGCTTATCGCAGATTACGACGTCCTTCTTCGGCTCCAGATGCCAAGGCATCCACCGTTTGCTCTTAAAAACTTGAAAATCACATGAGATCGAATCGTGCAACACCACCCGAAGGCGATGCTGCGAAATTGACCAGTGAATACGCCAACAAGGACGCCCGAAGGCGACCCCTTGGCGATTCACCTTTTGTGAAACAGGACCGAAGTCCCGTTTCTAAGATGCTCGCGTCCACTATGTAGTTCTCAACAGACGGCCAGAACCCCCACACCCACCGAATCAAAACCATCGGCAATGTGAAGGCCTGCAAGAAACCATCACCCCCACGCCAAAGCGCGGGAAGTTGTCCGGCCCCTCAGGACCCAACAGCGTGCACGTACCCGACCGGCCGGCCCCCACCGTTCCAACCACTCCCCAAAGGAAACGGCGTACTAGGTCTGAACCATTCAGACGAGCACCTATGTCAATGTTCCACCCATGAGCTGCCAGCAGACACGTTCGGTCTGATCTGGCATGCCTGGACCACCAAAGTGGCCAGTGCTCCTTAGAAAGGAGGTGATCCAGCCGCACCTTCCGGTACGGCTACCTTGTTACGACTTAGTCCTAATCACCGATCCCACCTTCGACGGCTCCCTCCACAAGGGTTAGGCCACCGGCTTCGGGTGTTACCGACTTTCATGACTTGACGGGCGGTGTGTACAAGGCCCGGGAACGTATTCACCGCAGCGTTGCTGATCTGCGATTACTAGCGACTCCGACTTCATGAGGTCGAGTTGCAGACCTCAATCCGAACTGAGACCGGCTTTTTGGGATTCGCTCCGCCTTACGACATCGCAGCCCTTTGTACCGGCCATTGTAGCATGCGTGAAGCCCAAGACATAAGGGGCATGATGATTTGACGTCATCCCCACCTTCCTCCGAGTTGACCCCGGCAGTCTCATATGAGTTCCCACCATTACGTGCTGGCAACATACGACGAGGGTTGCGCTCGTTGCGGGACTTAACCCAACATCTCACGACACGAGCTGACGACAACCATGCACCACCTGTATACGAGTGTCCAAAGAGTTCCACATTTCTGCGGCGTTCTCGTATATGTCAAGCCTTGGTAAGGTTCTTCGCGTTGCATCGAATTAATCCGCATGCTCCGCCGCTTGTGCGGGCCCCCGTCAATTCCTTTGAGTTTTAGCCTTGCGGCCGTACTCCCCAGGCGGGGCGCTTAATGCGTTAGCTACGACACGGAAACCGTGGAATGGTCCCCACATCTAGCGCCCAACGTTTACGGCGTGGACTACCAGGGTATCTAATCCTGTTCGCTCCCCACGCTTTCGCTCCTCAGCGTCAGTTACGGCCCAGAGATCTGCCTTCGCCATCGGTGTTCCTCCTGATATCTGCGCATTCCACCGCTACACCAGGAATTCCAATCTCCCCTACCGCACTCCAGTCTGCCCGTACCC
>NZ_JBHXRL010000048.1:0-1765 GCF_042717315.1 Streptomyces sp. NPDC058650 | reverse complement strand
GCCGCGGAACCGCGTCACGAGGGGGAGGGCCACGACTCTGGCGGTGGCGAGCAGTTCGTTCGGCTCGGGCAGCATGTGCCCAGTCTCGCACCCCTGGCCGCAGAGATGCGGACTGCCAGGGTGAACGCCCGGAGGGGTAAGGTGAACGCCCACAGGAGGTGCACATGGACGGACTGCAGCAACTCGGCATCGAGGGCGTCGACGTGCCCGAGGAACCGGTCGCGAGGAACGTGCTCATCGGGGTCGGGGGAGTGCTGCTCGTCATCGCCGCGCTGATCCCGATCACCGCAGCGGTCATCACGGTCGTGGTCGTCGTCTCGAGCTACGGCGGCGCGATGCTCGGCCTCTGACGAGGGGCGCGCCGCTCGTGCTGCGGACACCGCAGAAGAGGCTTGGGTCCTTGGGGAGTGCAGCCGCCGAGTCCTGATCCTTGCGGAATAGGCTTGGGGTATGAGCGCCGAGGTGTCTGACCTGTTCGATGCGAGCGAGTGGACCGACGCGGCATCCGCGGTCGGATTCACCGACATCACGTATCACCACTCGAAGGACGGCCGCATCGCGCGCATCGCGTTCCACCGGCCCGAGGTGCGCAACGCCTTCCGGCCGCACACGGTCGACGAGCTCTACCGCGCCCTCGAAGACGCGCGAACGAACCCGCGCATCGGCGTGGTGCTGCTGACCGGCAACGGGCCGAGTGCGAAAGACGGCGGCTGGGCGTTCTGCTCGGGCGGCGACCAGCGCATTCGCGGGCGCGACGGCTACCAGTACTCGGCCGACGAGACCGAGGTCGTCCGTGACCCCGCCGCCGCGGCGGGCACGGGGCGCCTCCACATCCTCGAGGTGCAGCGGCTCATCCGCTTCATGCCGAAGGTCGTCATCGCGGTCGTGCCGGGCTGGGCGGCGGGCGGCGGCCACTCGCTGCATGTCGTCTGCGACCTGACCATCGCGAGCCGCGAGCACGGCCGCTTCAAGCAGACCGACGCCGACGTCGGCAGTTTCGACGCCGGCTACGGCAGCGCGTACTTCGCCCGGCAGATCGGGCAGAAGTTCGCCCGCGAGGTGTTCTTCCTCGCCGAGGAGTACTCGGCCGAGCGCGCCTACGAGATGGGCGCCGTGAACCGGGTCGTGCCGCACGCCGAGCTCGAGCGCGAGGCCATCGAGATGGCGCGCACGATCCTCACGAAGTCGCCGACCGCCGTGCGCATGCTGAAGTTCGCGTTCAACGCGGTCGACGACGGCATGGTCGGCCAGCAGGTCTTCGCCGGCGAGGCGACGCGTCTCGCCTACGGCACCGACGAGGCCGTCGAGGGCCGCGACGCCTTCCTCGAGAAGCGCGACCCCGACTGGGGCCCGTACCCGTGGCACTACTGATGCCGGTTACGGGTCACCGGTTCAGGCGGTGCGGGTGGCACCCGTGAAACCGCTCATCAGAGTTGCAGCCGGTGACACCTCGGCGCTGATCGCCCAGCTTCGGCAGGCCGTGCTCTTCGACGAGGCGGCGCTCGCGGTGCTGCCGGTCGCCGGCGACTCCGAGCCATCCGGCGGCGACCTCATCGCCGCGCATGTGCCTCGCGACGTCGCCGTCGTCGTCGAGACGAGCGGGTCGACGGATGTCCCGAAGCGCGTGATGCTCTCGGCGGCCGCGCTCCGAGCGAGCGCGGGGGCGACCGAGCAGTGGTTCGGCGGGCAGCACGGCCAGTGGCTGCTCGCGCTGCCGGCGACCTACATCGCGGGCGTGCAGGTGCTCGTGCGATCGATCCTCGCG
>NZ_JBHXRL010000047.1:582-1776 GCF_042717315.1 Streptomyces sp. NPDC058650 | reverse complement strand
GAGAGCTGGCTCTCCGAGCTCTTCGACTGATCCCCGCGGTCCCGCTTGCTCCGCCTCCCGTAGGAAGCGGAGCCAGCGGCCGGTTCAGGCCGCGAGCGCCTCGATCACCCGGCGCGCGACCGACGCGCTCGACTGAGGGTTCTGCCCGGTGACCAGGTTGCCGTCGACGACCACGTGATCACTCCACGGGGCCGCCGAATCGATGACGAGCCCCGCCTCGCGGAGTGCGGACTCGACCCACCAGGGCGTGTTCGCCCCGGTACCGCCGGTGCGCTCCTCCTCGTCGGTGAAGACCGTGAGGCGCCGGCCCGCGAACGCGTTCGAGCCGTCGGCGCGCTTCGCCGAAAGCAGGGCGGCGGGCCCGTGGCAGAACGGTGCGATGATCGTGCCCGCGTCGTTCGCGGCGACGAGCACCCGGCCGACGTTCGCGTCGAAGGCGAGGTCGGTCATCGGGCCGTGGCCGCCGGGCAGCACGATCGCGGCGTAGTCGGCTGCATCGGCATCGGCGACGGGAATCGCTGCTGCGAGGTCTGCGGCGATGGCGTCGAGGTACGCCGCGAGTTCGCCTGCCTGCGCCTCGCCGCCCGTCTGCGAGGGGTCGAGGCTGCCGGCGTCGACCGGCGGGGTGACGCCGCCCGGCGTGGCGAACGTGACGGTGTGACCGGCGGCCACGAGGTCGCGGTGGGCGGTCACGAGCTCTTCGGCCCAGAATCCGGTCGGATGCTGCGTGCCGTCGCTCATCATGAGCGAGTTCGCGCCGGTGACGATCATGAGGATGCTGCTCATTCGTGGTTCCTTTTCGTTGGTTGGTGCTGGTGCTGCGCCTCAGGCGGCGTGGAAGTCGGCGGGGTGCGGGCCCGTGCGGCCGTCGCGCTCGAGGGCGTCGATCGCCGTGAGCTCGTCGGCGGTCAGCTCGAATCCGAAGACGTCGAGGTTCTCGGCGATGCGGCTCGGCGTCACCGACTTCGGGATCACGACGCGCCCTTGCTGCAGGTGCCAGCGCAGCACGACCTGCGCGGGACTCGCGTCGTGGCGTGCGGCGATGGCGATGACGGATGCCTCGCCGAGCACGGCGCCCTGCGCGAGCGGGCTCCACGCCTCGGTGACGATGCCGTGCCGCTCGTTCGCCGCGACCGTGGCCCGGTTCTGGAGGGCGGGATGCAGCTCGACCTGGTTCACCGCGGGCACGACCGT
>NZ_JBHXRL010000047.1:0-572 GCF_042717315.1 Streptomyces sp. NPDC058650 | reverse complement strand
GACCGTGCTCGAGGCGAGGAGCCGGTCGAGGTGCTCGGGTTCGAAGTTGGAGACGCCGATCGCCCGCACGCGTCCGTCGGCGTGCAGTCGTTCGAGCGCGCGCCACGTGTCGAGGTAGAGCCCGCGCTCCGGCGTGGGCCAGTGGATCAGCGAGAGGTCGAGCTGCTCGAGACCGAGCTTCGCGAGGCTGTCGTCGAACGCGCGCAGCGTCCGGTCGTAGCCCTGGTCGGAGTTCCAGACCTTCGTCGTGATGAAGAGCTCGTCGCGAGCGATGCCTGCGGCGGCGATGGCCCGGCCGACGCCCGACTCGTTGCCGTAGATCGCGGCGGTGTCGATGCTCCGGTAGCCGGCGTCGAGGGCGGCCGCGACCGCGGCGGTGGTCTCGTCGTCGGGCACCTGGTAGACGCCGAATCCGAGCTGCGGCATCCGCACGCCGTTGTTGAGGGTGACGGCGGGCACGGTGGTGAGGTCGGTCATGGTCTCGCTTTCAGATGGTGGTGGAGTCGAGTGCGGTCGGGGTCAGGCGGCGGAGGCCGCGGTGGAGGACGTGTCGAGGCGGGCGAGCCCCGAGG
>NZ_JBHXRL010000046.1:0-1780 GCF_042717315.1 Streptomyces sp. NPDC058650 | reverse complement strand
GGGCACATGTATAGTCAAGTCCATACTGCACATTTGGGAGCCGATTGTGACACCGTTGTCAAACAGGAGTTCGACGCCGGAAGGCGTACATTCGCGACCGACGATGCGGCACGTGGCCGCCCTGGCCGGCGTCGGCGTGAAGACGGTCTCGCGCGTCATCAACGGCGAGCCGAACGTCTCGGCGGCCACGATCGCCAAGGTCGAGGCCGCGGCCCGCACGCTCGACTACCAGCCCGACCTGCACGCCGGAAACCTGCGCAGGGCCGACGGCCGCACGCGCACGCTCGGCCTGCTCGTCGGCAGCGTCGACAACCCGTTCTCGGGTGCCGTGCACCGCGCCGTCGAAGACGCCGCCCTCGCTCGCGGGGTCTCGGTGTTCGCATCGAGCCTCGACGACGATCCCGACCGCGAGCAGGAGGCGGTCTCGGCCTTCCTCCGCCGCCGCGTCGACGGGCTGATCCTCACCACCATCTCCGAGAGCCAGGCCTACCTCGCGCCCGAGCTGCGGCGCGGCACCCCGGTCGTCTTCGTCGACCGCGAGCCGGCCGGCATCACCTCCGACGCCGTCGTCAGCGACAACGCCGACGGCGCCGCCCTCGCGACCCGTCACCTGCTCGAGCGCGGTCACCGCCGCATCGCCTACCTCGGCGACCGCCACGACATCCAGACCGCGCGCGAGCGCCACCGGGGCTACCTCGACGAACTCGGCCGGGCCGGCGTCTCGACCCGGGGCCAGCAGGTCATCGAAGGGCTCCACGACGAGGCGACGTCGCGCGCCGCGACCCTCGCGCTCTTCGACGGGCCGAACCCGCCCACCGCGATCTTCTCGAGCCAGAACCTCGTGACCATCGGCGTCATCCGTGCACTGCGCGAACTCGGCCGCCAGCACGACACGGCGCTCGTCGGCTTCGACGACGTGCCCCTCGGCGACCTGCTCGAACCCGGGGTGACGGTCGTGGCGCAGAACCCGCAGGCGATCGGACGCATCGCGGCCGAGCGAGTGTTCGCCCGCCTCGACGGCGACGCCTCCGCCGCAGCGCGGACCACCGTGCCGACGCGGTTGCTCGAGCGCGGCTCAGGCGAGATCGCACCGCGAGCGGAGGGCTGACCGGATGTCGCAGCAACTGCCGCAGCAACCCACCGACTCCGGCGCACGAATCACCGTCATCGGCGACGCGCTCATCGACGAGCTGCGAGACCCGAGCGGCGCTCGCGAGTTCGTCGGCGGCGCAGCACTCAACGTCGCGGTCGGGCTCGCGCTCCTCGGCGAGCAGGCGACCCTCATCGCGATGGTCGGCGACGACGAGCCGGGTGACCGCATCCGCTCGTACCTGCGCGACTACCGCGTCGGGCTGATCGAGAGCCCCTCGCCGCTCGGCACGTCTCGCGCGATCTCCGACCGCACCGAGGGTGAACCGCGATACGAGTTCAACGAGGCCGCGAAGCGGCGCGGAATCCGCTTCGGTGACGCCGTGCGATCGGCGATCGACGAGGCGGACCTCGTCGTCGTGAGCTGCTTCCCCTTCGACGACGATGCCCAGTACGCCGCGCTCGTCGAGGCGATCGACGATCCCGGTCGTCGCGTCATCGTCGACGGCAACCCCCGCGCCGGCATGCTCGCCGATCGCGCACGGTTCCTCGCGAACTTCGAGGACTTCGCGTCGCGTTCGCTCCTCGTGAAGGTCGGCGACGAAGATGCGGAGCTGCTCCTGAGAGGGTCGCTCGAGGTGTTCGTCGAGCGACTGCGCTCCGCGGGCGCACGGGCCGTGCTCGCCACGGC
>NZ_JBHXRL010000045.1:0-1843 GCF_042717315.1 Streptomyces sp. NPDC058650 | reverse complement strand
CCCGAGGACGGTGAGCGGGCTCACCACGTCTCCTCGCCCCCCTCGATGTACTGCACCGCGGCGGTGAGGTCCGCGATGAGCTGCTTCGCCTCGTCGACAGGCAGCATGAGCGGCAACTCACGGAACACTCGAGCGGCGTCCGGGCCGTCCTGAGTGATGGCGAACAGCTCGAACCGAACCTTCGCCGCCGCCGTCTTCGTGACGTATCCCTCTCCGATGACACTGACGGCGTACGGAGCGATCGGAGTCGACCATTGCTCGCTGGGGACCGTGCCGAGGCGGCGCGTGAACTGTGCCATCAGCTCTTCACCGCCCCGTCTTCGATGACGAACCCGACCGAGCCGGACTCGTCGACGACTTCGATCCACACCTGGTAGTCGTTCTCGGCCGCGAGTGTCGCGATGATCTCGAGCGAGTCGGAGTCGAGGAGCGACCCGTCGAGGATGCGGAGTACGCGAAGCGTCGGGTTCGCGGCCATCGCGAGCGCGACGCTGACGCGGAGCTGCTCGGCGGCGGAAGCCTGCGAGAACGGGATGCTGTTGTACGTCACCCCGGCCTCGTCGAACGAGAGGCCCGGCACGGGGAACGCGACTGCCGCGAGGGCGTCGGCCTTGCGCTGCTCGATGGCCTGCAGGGCGAGGGTGTGCTGGGCTGCCGCCGCCTTCCTGTCGGCGAGTTCGGCGGCGACGGCCGCGCGGTGCTGCGCCTGCCGGATGCGGGCGTTCGTCGTCTCGACGGACGCGAGGCGCTCGTCGAACGTGCCGAGATCGATCGGCTCGCCGTCAGTGGCGATCGCGAGCGCCGAGTCGCGGCGGGCGACGACGTCGACCCGCTCGGTCTCGGCCGCCGCGAGCTTCGCCTTCCAGTCGACGATGTTCCGGTCGATCGATTCGATGTAGATGTCGAGGTCGGCGGCTGCCTCGGCGGCACGCTCGAGCTTCGTGTTGTGCTCGCGAGCGATCTCGCGCTGGGCGATGAGATCCGCCACCGAGACCTCAGCAGTCGGCAGCGACGGGTCCGCGGTCGGGTATCCGGCGAGCTGCCCGTCGAGCTTCGCCACGTCACGGTTGATGTCGGTGCGCCGGTCGAAGACGCCCTTCCGCTCGCGCTCGAGCTCGTCGGGGTCGAACGGCAGCTCCACCGTCGACACAAGCGCCGCGACCTGATCGCGCGCCGACATGCGGGTGAAGGCGAGCGGGTCGAACGCACGAGCACCGATCAGCTGGTCGAGCACCTTCTGCGGCGAGGAGTACTTCGCGCCGTCCGCGGCTTCGACGGTGAGGGTGCCCGAGTCGTCCTTCGTCCACCGGCGGGTGACGATCATGTCGCCGAGGTCGAGACGCACGATGGCCATGTCCTGCCCGTCACGGATCGGCTGCTGCGTCGCGCGGGACGCTTCGCCGCCGGCGAGCGCCGCCCAGATCGCGTCGAGCACGGACGTCTTGCCCTGCGCGTTCCGCCCACCGATGAAGACGATGTTCCCGTCAGGGGTGATGTCGACGGCGCGGAGCCGCTTGTAGTTCTCGGCCTGGAGGTTGAGTACTTGGAGTGCCACGGGGTCAGTCCTTCGGATTGTCGGTGAGGCGGTCGAGGTAGCCAGGCCGCTTGAAGTCGTCGGGGTCGTAGGCGTCGATGTCGAACGGTTCGACGTCGTCGCCGTGATCGATGCGCGGACTCATGCCGCACCCGCGCGGTGTGCGAGTTCGGCCGACATGAGGTCGGCGCGCGCGGCCGCGTCGAGGCCCGCCGAGTGGAGGGTTTCGCCGCAGGTGCAGATCGACTCGATGCGATCGGGCTGACGCACACGGGTGAAGGTGTGCGGCATGGCCGCGGCGGCGAGCTG
>NZ_JBHXRL010000044.1:0-1930 GCF_042717315.1 Streptomyces sp. NPDC058650 | reverse complement strand
GTGGGCAGGAATCTCGCAAATGCACGCTCAATTTGCGATTGATGTATACAAAGCTAGGCGGGCCAGACCGGGTCGAATCGCTCATCGGCGAGCACCCGGGCCGCGAGGCCGGGGTCGACCGCGGCGAGCGTCGACGGGTTCCAGCGCGGGTTGCGGTCCTTGTCGATGACCTGGGCGCGGATGCCCTCACGCAGGTCATGCTGCTCGATGAACCACGAGACGAGTCGGAACTCCTGCTCAAGGGCGTCTTCGAGGCTGCGCAGCGTGCGGGCGCGGCGCACCGACTCGAGCGTCACGGTGAGCGCGGTCGGCGAGAGGGTCTCGAGCTCGTCGGCGGCGGCGGCCGCGTAGGCGGTCGCGCCGGGATCGAGCGGATGCTGCGGGAAGGAGCTCGACGCAGCACCTCCCGTGGTCGCCGTCGACCGCCCCTCTGCGAAGGCGCGCAGTCGTTCGATGATCTCGGCGACGGTGGGCGCCGAGTAGCAGGCGTCGACCCAGTCGCGGGCGAGTGCGAGGGCCGACGGGCCGGGCGTCTCGTCGAAGAGCATGACGATCTCGGCCGGGCTGCCGGGGTCGGCGCGCTCGGCGAGCGCCTGGATGACGTGCGGCAGCCGCTCGGAGGGCACGAACGAGTCGGCGAAGCCGGCGTGCATCGCGTCGGCGGCGTCCATCGTGCGGGAGTTGAGGGCGAGGTGCACGCCGAGCTCGCCCGGGGCCTTCGCGAGCAGCCAGCTGCCGCCGACATCCGGGGTGAAGCCGATGCGGGTCTCGGGCATCGCGATGCGCGATCGCTCGGTGACGATGCGGATCGAGGCGTGGCCGGCGAGGCCGATGCCGCCGCCCATCGTGATGCCGTCCATGAGCGCCACGACGGGCTTGGGGTAGCGCGCGATCATCGCGTCGAGCCGGTACTCCGCGCGGAAGAACTCCCGGGCTTCGGCGTGGTCGTCGTTCGAGGCATACGTGTAGAGCTCGCGGATGTCGCCGCCGGCGCAGAAGCCGCGCTCCCCCGCGCCGTCGAGCACGACGACGCCGACCTCGGAGTCGGTCCGCCAGAGCTCGAAGATCGCGGCGAGTTCGCGGATCATCTCGTAGCTCAGGGCGTTCAGCGCCTGCGGACGGTCGAGCGTGACGTGGCCGACACCGTCGGCGACGCTCGCGGAGATGTGGTCGCTCACGAGTGCCACCGTAGCCGCATCCCGCGGGTTCCGGGCTCCCACGCGCTAGGACCTGGGCGGCCGAACCTCGACACCCGCGGCCCTGAGGTGATCGCGAAGGCCGTCGACGCCGTCGAACAGGTGGGTGCGCATCGAGAGGCAGTCGGCCCCGACGAGCTTCGAAGCGGAGTCGTCGGTGAAGAACACCTCCTCGGCCGTCACCTCGAGGCGGTCGAGCACATGCTCGAACGCGCGGACATCGGGCTTCACGAAGCCGATCTCGGCCGAGTTGAAGATCGCGTCGAACCGGTCGGCGATGCCCATCGCCGCGAACTCCGTCGGGATGGTGTCGGTGCCGTTCGTGAGCACGGCCGTTCTGAGCCCCAGGCCGCGAACCTCGTCGGACAGATCGAGCAGCGCCTCGTCAACGGCCGCGGGTTGCACGCCCCACTCCTCGGCCGCCGGCGCACTTCCGGCCGATTCGCTGACCTGCCGCACCCACTCGGCTCGGGTGATCCGCCCGGTCGTGACCTCCTCGATCAGCGGCTTCGCGAAGGCGATGCCCTCGATCGTGCCTGCGGCCAGCCCGTGCCGGCGTTCGATGTCGGCCAGGTGGCTCGGGTCGAAGTGTCGGATGACGCCGTCGAGGTCGAAGAGCACAACGCGAATCATCCGACGATCCTCGCAGATGCGGGGAACGGAGTGGGCCGCAAGGGCGCCGTACCGAGCTCGCCCCCACGAGATCTCGATACGGCGTCCCCGCGGCCCACTCG
>NZ_JBHXRL010000043.1:0-1952 GCF_042717315.1 Streptomyces sp. NPDC058650 | reverse complement strand
TTCCTGTAATGTTTAATTAAAATCAAGTTAATAATAAAGAACCCCAAATCCGAAGTCAGTTTTTCAACAAAAATTAGCGTCCTTTTCCCAAATAGTCCCTATACAATTCCTTAATAGCAAACTCAATTACAGCATCTTTTGAAACTCTTCCAAATTCATTGTGTTTTGTAAAATGTTCGGCTAATAACTCTAGCTTTTTAAATGTTTCAACAGTAATTCGAGGTCCAATTTGTTTTTTCTCTTCCATCCAAACACACTCCTAACAAGTTGTTAACATAATTCTAACATTGGAAATAATAGAATTCAAGAACAGAAAAAAGAAGCACACTCGGAATGATATTTCGTTTCCTTTTGATTCCGAGCCTCCACCCCTTACAATCCCCAAAGGCAACCGACAAGGGAAAATTCGTCCCTTATCGGCACCTCCGGAAATTGTACAGCAAGGGGTCACTCCCAATAAAAAGACTACGACATATAAAACAGGTTTAGCTTCAGAGAAAAAGAGCATAAGGAAACTCGGTGCCACCCTAAAAAAAAGGGTGTCAAACAGGCTGTGCCTGTTGAGTTTCTATGCTCTTAGAACAGGTGCCGTTTTTGAAGCCAAAGATATAGCATAGATACCCCATAGATATAGCAGGGATATACCAAAATATCTCTAGAGATACGGGTATCTATGCTATATCTCTCTACAAGATTCCTCCACACGCTTGACGGAAATGCTTCAGCATTTTAGCACTCACTCGACAGAGTGTATAAGTGCGCCATTCGGAATTTCAAAGCTTCAAATTTCACAGAGAGTGCCCATTTATACACACCCCCTAAATCGTGGTGTGACAATGGGTTCTCGCCGGCTCGAAATCGGTTTGTCATTCTGACAAATAACCCTTCGGGAAATAAAAAAAACGGCTCCATAAAGAGGAACCGTTTTGCTTCAAAAATCACGTTTTGTGTTATACTGGAGAAACGAAATTGTGTTTTCAAAATTGTCATTTTCGACATGATAACTTTTCTCGTAGTGTGGTTTTGCCGAACCCACTACTTTTTTTATGTCTCCGAACTTCATTTCTTCCCGTTCCGGCTTAACAATCCCTTTTGATTTTCGATACATATTCATTCCGGAAGGATACATGTGCAGCCGTCCGCCTTTTAAAAATTTCTTTTCCCGACCTTCTACGATCTTTGTTTGCACCTCACAGCCCTCTGAAGCCACTTTTAAGGCTGTTTCCCTGTCTTGGACATCTTCTAGGTCTATATCAGTCAAATAAGCGCTCAAATAGGCTCCTATGTTGTCTATATCCTTTAATGACTTGATTGTTACAAATCCTAAACCCCATAGACTCCTTAATTCAGCATTTTTAATATAAATCTTATCCAAATCATTAAAGCGCATTAAAACATGACAATGC
Source organism: Streptomyces sp. NPDC058650 (assembly GCF_042717315.1). NCBI lineage: Bacteria > Bacillati > Actinomycetota > Actinomycetes > Kitasatosporales > Streptomycetaceae > Streptomyces > Streptomyces sp. NPDC058650. The sequence continues at coordinate 546 of NZ_JBHXRL010000043.1, read as the reverse complement.
CAGGCTCCACGTCCTTGTGGCTCTACCACCGATAAATAATCTATCGAACTTTCTTTCTTGTATTTATAACGCAACCTGTCGATAAAATTTTGAAAATCACTATAAAGTTTTTTCGTGTCCGTCATATTTTTCTTGTATGTCAAAGTTATATGTAATTCATTTGGCCGTCCTATAAAATTGTTATTTATCAAATAACGCAGCTTCTTAAAGGTTTGTCTCAAAGAATTATAATTTTCCTGCCGATTTTCCGAATGCTCGAACTCCCGGATCTCCCCAGTAGAGAGGTCTACAAACCTATCCTTGTCCAATTTTTTGATATTATTTTTCCGGTTCATCTTCTCCATATGCTGAACTTCAATGACGTGATTCATAGTGGTCACTTTTACAACATCATTTGGAGCTATGAAAACCGCGTCACCATTGCGTTTATCCATCCATTTCCCCTCAATTTTTCCTGTAATGTTTAATTAAAATCAAGTTAATAATAAAGAACCCCAAATCCGAAGTCAGTTTTTCAACAAAAATTAGCGTCCTTTTCCCAAATAG
>NZ_JBHXRL010000042.1:1920-5134 GCF_042717315.1 Streptomyces sp. NPDC058650 | reverse complement strand
CTTCAGAACTAACACAGTGGACGCGAGCAACTGAGGACAAGCCCTCGGCCTATTAGTACCGGTCAGCTCCACCCATTACTGGGCTTCCACATCCGGCCTATCAACCCAGTGGTCTACTGGGAGCCTTACCCTCTCAAGGAGGTGGGAATACTCATCTTGAAGCAGGCTTCCCGCTTAGATGCTTTCAGCGGTTATCCCTCCCGAACGTAGCCAACCAGCCATGCCCTTGGCAGGACAACTGGCACACCAGAGGTTCGTCCGTCCCGGTCCTCTCGTACTAGGGACAGCCCTTCTCAATATTCCTACGCGCACAGCGGATAGAGACCGAACTGTCTCACGACGTTCTAAACCCAGCTCGCGTACCGCTTTAATGGGCGAACAGCCCAACCCTTGGGACCGACTCCAGCCCCAGGATGCGACGAGCCGACATCGAGGTGCCAAACCATCCCGTCGATATGGACTCTTGGGGAAGATCAGCCTGTTATCCCCGGGGTACCTTTTATCCGTTGAGCGACGGCGCTTCCACAAGCCACCGCCGGATCACTAGTCCCGACTTTCGTCCCTGCTCGACCCGTCGGTCTCACAGTCAAGCTCCCTTGTGCACTTACACTCAACACCTGATTGCCAACCAGGCTGAGGGAACCTTTGGGCGCCTCCGTTACCCTTTGGGAGGCAACCGCCCCAGTTAAACTACCCATCAGACACTGTCCCTGATCCGGATCACGGACCGAGGTTAGACATCCAGCACGACCAGAGTGGTATTTCAACGGCGACTCCACCATGACTGGCGTCACGGCTTCAAAGTCTCCCACCTATCCTACACAAGCCGAACCGAACACCAATATCAAACTATAGTAAAGGTCCCGGGGTCTTTTCGTCCTGCTGCGCGAAACGAGCATCTTTACTCGTAGTGCAATTTCACCGGGCCTATGGTTGAGACAGTCGAGAAGTCGTTACGCCATTCGTGCAGGTCGGAACTTACCCGACAAGGAATTTCGCTACCTTAGGATGGTTATAGTTACCACCGCCGTTTACTGGCGCTTAAGTTCTCAGCTTCGCCACACCGAAATGTGACTAACCGGTCCCCTTAACGTTCCAGCACCGGGCAGGCGTCAGTCCGTATACATCGCCTTACGGCTTCGCACGGACCTGTGTTTTTAGTAAACAGTCGCTTCTCGCTGGTCTCTGCGGCCACCCCCAGCTCACGGAGTAAATCCGATCACCAGTGATGGCCCCCCTTCTCCCGAAGTTACGGGGGCATTTTGCCGAGTTCCTTAACCATAGTTCACCCGAACGCCTCGGTATTCTCTACCTGACTACCTGAGTCGGTTTAGGGTACGGGCCGCCATGAAACTCGCTAGAGGCTTTTCTCGACAGCATAGGATCATCCACTTCACCACAATCGGCTCGGCATCAGGTCTCAGGCTTAATGCGTGACGGATTTGCCTATCACACGCCCTACACCCTTACCCCGGGACTACCACCGCCCGGGCTGGACTACCTTCCTGCGTCACCCCATCGCTTACCTACTACCACCTTGGGTCGACGGCTCCACCACTTTCCTTTCCCCGAAGGGTCCGGAACGGCTTCACGGCCTTAGCATTAATGGGCTCGATACTGGGCGTTTCAAAGCGGGTACCGGAATATCAACCGGTTGTCCATCGACTACGCCTGTCGGCCTCGCCTTAGGTCCCGACTTACCCTGGGCAGATCAGCTTGACCCAGGAACCCTTAGTCAATCGGCGCACACGTTTCTCACGTGTGTATCGCTACTCATGCCTGCATTCTCACTCGTGAACCGTCCACAACTAGCTTCCGCTGCTGCTTCACCCGGCACACGACGCTCCCCTACCCATCACAGCGGGCGTTGGCCCTATTGCTGCAATGACACGACTTCGGCGGTACGCTTGAGCCCCGCTACATTGTCGGCGCGGAATCACTTGACCAGTGAGCTATTACGCACTCTTTCAAGGGTGGCTGCTTCTAAGCCAACCTCCTGGTTGTCTCTGCGACTCCACATCCTTTCCCACTTAGCGTACGCTTAGGGGCCTTAGTCGATGCTCTGGGCTGTTTCCCTCTCGACCATGGAGCTTATCCCCCACAGTCTCACTGCCGTGCTCTCACTTACCGGCATTCGGAGTTTGGCTAAGGTCAGTAACCCGGTAGGGCCCATCGCCTATCCAGTGCTCTACCTCCGGCAAGAAACACACGACGCTGCACCTAAATGCATTTCGGGGAGAACCAGCTATCACGGAGTTTGATTGGCCTTTCACCCCTAACCACAGGTCATCCCCCAGGTTTTCAACCCTGGTGGGTTCGGTCCTCCACGAAGTCTTACCTCCGCTTCAACCTGCCCATGGCTAGATCACTCCGCTTCGGGTCTTGAGCGCGCTACTAAATCGCCCTATTCGGACTCGCTTTCGCTACGGCTTCCCCACACGGGTTAACCTCGCAACACACCGCAAACTCGCAGGCTCATTCTTCAAAAGGCACGCAGTCACGACCCATTGGGTAAACCCAATGAGCGACGCTCCCACGGCTTGTAGGCACACGGTTTCAGGTACTATTTCACTCCGCTCCCGCGGTACTTTTCACCATTCCCTCACGGTACTATCCGCTATCGGTCACCAGGGAATATTTAGGCTTAGCGGGTGGTCCCGCCAGATTCACACGGGATTTCTCGGGCCCCGTGCTACTTGGGTGTCTCTCAAACGAGCCGTTAATGTTTCAGCTACGGGGGTCTTACCCTCTACGCCGGACCTTTCGCATGTCCTTCGCCTACATCAACGGTTTCTGACTCGTCTCACAGCCGGCAGACTGTGAAAGAGAGATCCCACAACCCCGCATGCGCAACCCCTGCCGGGTATCACACGCATACGGTTTGGCCTCATCCGGTTTCGCTCGCCACTACTCCCGGAATCACGGTTGTTTTCTCTTCCTGAGGGTACTGAGATGTTTCACTTCCCCTCGTTCCCTCCACATGCCCTATGTGTTCAGGCATGGGTGACAGCCCATGACGACTGCCGGGTTTCCCCATTCGGAAACCCCCGGATCAAAGCCTGGTTGACGGCTCCCCGGGGACTATCGTGGCCTCCCACGTCCTTCATCGGTTCCTGGTGCCAAGGCATCCACCGTGCGCCCTTAAAAACTTGGCCACAGATGCTCGCGTCCACTGTGTAGTTCTCAAACAACGACCAGCCACCCATCACCCCGC
>NZ_JBHXRL010000041.1:0-8460 GCF_042717315.1 Streptomyces sp. NPDC058650 | reverse complement strand
CAAGCGGCCGCCCACTCCCATGCGACGACGCTGCGGACGATGGGGCGCCTGCGGGAGGCCGAGGCGGGACTACGCGAGGTGGTGGACGTCCGCCGCCGTACCTCCGGAGAGCGACACTCCGCCACTCTGGCCGCCCGGTACGACCTCGGTGCGGTCCTGAACTCCCTCGCTCGGCGTGCCGAAGCCCGGGCCGAATTCGAGTACGTGCTCCACGCGCGGGTGGAGCTGCTCGGCGAGCGGCATCCCGTCACGCTCAGAACCCGGCACCGGCTGGCCCGGGTGCATTTCGCGCAAGGGGCATACTCCAAGTCGCTCGCTGAGTTCGACACGGTGCTCGCGGCCGCAGGCGAGCGCGCCGACGACCCCACCACGCTGACCACACGTCACCATCGCGCCCGGGTACTGCTGGCCCAAGGCGACGCGGCGTGGGCGACGGATGAGTTCGAAGCCCTGCTTCGCGACCGACGACGTGTGCTCGGCCCGGAACACCCCCTGGTGACCACCACCCGCCACAACCTTGCCCTGGCCTTCCTTGCCCGGGGCCAGTTCACGGAGGCCGAACGCGAACTGCGCGCCGTCCTCCTCGACCAGCGGAAGATCTTCGGCGAACGCCACTACTACACCCTCGCCACACGCCACGAGCTCGCCCGGGCCGTTTTCGCCCAAGGCCACTACGAGGAGGCCGAGCCGGAGACGGCCCTGATCCTCGCCGCACAGCGGGAGGTGCTCGGTGACGACCACTCCTACACCTTGGCCACCCTCCACACCCACGCCGAGATCCTTGCAGCGTCTGGCCGGACAGTGGAAGCGGCGGCGGAGCTGGCGCAGGTCCTTGCCCAGCGCACCCGGACCTTGGGAGCAGACCACCCCCAGACACGCGCCACACGCACCGCGCTCCATGCGATCACGCCCTCAACCAGCGACGAGCCGTGAACCCTCGGGCAAGGATGACTTCGCTGTCCGCGACCTCCAGCGCCCGAGTCTGGAGCAGTGCCGGAACCGAGTGATGCGCCTGAGCCACAAGCTGGTGACTCCGATGGATGTGACCATCACTGTCAGGAGCACGGCACCCGATGTCCTAGGGCACGCGGAGCGGAAGCGCCGGTAGCCGGTAAGAGGCCGCCGGAGACGGAGACCGTGAGCACCGCTGGCTGGCGGGAACCAAGGGCCCTGCACGTTCGTCAGCCCGTTGCGGGAAGGCAACGACGGATGGTGGAGGGTGATGACGATGGATCCCATAGCGGTGGGGCTGCTGGCGGCGCTGGCCGGCGGCGCCGGTGGTGAGCTGGGGCGGCAGGCATGGGCGGGATTGGGCGTGTTGGTCAGGCGCCCGTTCAGGCGCGCCGACAGTGGGACGATTCCGGAGCCAGTTGTCGGCCCCGGCGTCCTGGAACTCGACCGGTTGGCTGAAGACCCCGCCGATCTGGGGCGAGCGCAGGCACTGAGCACGGCGCTGGCAGCCCGGGCGGTCCTGGATCTCGAATTCAGTGCCGGCCTGGAGACATGGCACCGACAAGTGCAGGCGGTGCGTACCGGAGATGGAGACGTCAACAATCACATCAGCGGTGGCTCTCTGTACGGGCCGGTGCTGCAGGGCCGGGACTTCTCCGGGCTGACTTTTACCATCCCCCAGTCCTCGACGCCGCCCTCTGCGGTCCAGGACGATGGCAGCGTAGTGCCGCCGGTACAGGACTGACCGGGCGCGGCAACCGGGTTCGGGTTCTCAGCGGAATCACCGTGTCAGCACCTCTGAGACGGACGTCGAGCACGGCTGTGCGTGAAACGGCGGCCTCATCGCCCGGATCATCGACCGCAATCCTGGCAGAGCGCGTCGGCCGCCCGGACTCGATGGAGGTGGATGAGGACGTCGTAGGCCCGGCCGAGGGCGAGGGTGGGCAAGGGGTCGGGGGTGAAGGTCGAGCCGGCGTCGTACACCGGCCGGGCACGGTCGAGCCAGGCGCGGGCCGCGCCGGGCGCGGTCCGCAGGTCGAGGTAGAAGTCCCGGTAATCGACCCGGTCCAGGACGTGCTCGTTCATGCCGGGGCGCGCCGCCGGGACGGTGACGGGCTTCCAGTCCCCGTCGAGGGAAGCGTCCTTGGTGAGGAAGGAGCCGCCGGCGAAGCTGAAGCCGATGGCGGCGTAGCCGTTGCCCAGGCGGTCGCGCAGCACGGCGCCCTGGGTCCGCGGGTACATGTCCGGATGGGTCGAGAGGTATCCGACGTGGCCGTTGTGGGCCGAGAGAAGCATCTTGTGGCCGGTGTGGCACTGCCACCACAGGACGTTGTCGGCCATGGCCTGGTCGCGCAGGCGCTCGGCGGCGGTGACCGAGGCCGGGTCGGCGAGGTCGAGGGTGGCGAAGGCGAAGGTCTGCGCGATGTTCCGGGCGTGCTGCACCGTCCACGCGGGGTCGTCGCCGCCGCCCTCCTGGTGCTCGGCGACCAGGTCGAGTGCCTCCTGGGCGCGTGCGGCGTTCTCCTCGCGCTCCGCGACCGGTTTGCGCAAGTAGCCGAAGATGTCGTCGAAGGGGCGCAGCCCGGCGTACAGCTCGGTGAGCCGGGGGAGTGCCTCGGGCCGAGTCCTGCCGACGGACGACAGCACGCGCTCGAAGATGTGGTCGCCGAGCTCGGGCGCCCCGAGGTCGTCCCCCATGAAGTGGACCCGGTGGTCGGGGTGGCGGCGGTTGTGCTCGCGCATCCAGGCGATCAGGCTGACGAACTCCTCACGCTCCCAAGGGGATCCGGCCAGCGTCTCCTGCGCGATCGTCCGCGGGTCGCCGGGACCGCCCTGGAGGTACTCGTCGATCCTGAGCCCCGCCGACCAGCTCATCTCCAGGGCGAAGGTGGTGAAGCCGCGCTCCTCGACAAGGTGCCGGAAGACGCGTTCCTTCATGGCGAAGAACTCGTGCGACCCGTGCGTGGCCTCGCCGAGACCCACCACCTTCGCGTCGCCGACCATGGTGCTCAGCGCCCGCAGGTCCGCGGTCCGGCCGCCGGGCTCCGTGGAACGCAGCGGGTGAGCGGACCGCTCCAGGGACCGTACGAGGGCCGTTTCCCGGTTCGCTGTTCCCGAGTCGGCGGACACGGCCGGTGCGGCGGCAGCCGTGGCAGCCGCGGGGACGGCCAGCGCCGTGGCGGCGAGGGCTCCCGTGAGTGCGAGAAACCCTCGGCGGCCGATCGTCTTCCTGTACCTGTGCATGCTGATCACTCCTTGCGCGTGGGGGCTTCCCGAGCCGATCAAGTGATCTTCGTGTGCTGTGGCGCGGACCCGCGCTGGGGTGCCCCACCGACTTCCACCGGGGGATACCCCCACCGCACTCGGCCCGCTACCCGGATGGTCCGGTGGATCTTGAACCGAGCAGGGTGGACGAACACATTCCGATTCACGAGGGAAGGAACCTCCCTGTGTCCAGCTTGAAGTCGGTGGCCCGCCGCGCGGCGCGCATCACCGCCGTCGGCGCTCTCGCCGTCGCGACGTGCGCCACCTTGATGACCGGCAGCGCCGGAGCGATCGTCAACGGGAACGATTCCACGGAGCGCTACCCGTTCATGGCGTCGATCCCGGAGTCGGCCCCGAAGCACGGGGTGTACGACGGCAACTGCGGGGCGTCGCTGATCGATCCGCAGTGGGTGCTGACGGCGGCCCACTGCGTGCGGGGCGACGGCCTGGTGCTGGACGGCATCGTCCGGATCGGCAGCGAGCAGCGGAAGTCCGGGGGAACCGTCCGGGCCATCGAGCAGACCGTCGTTCACCCCGGCTTCGCGAGCGGTGACGGGAAGGGCCCCAACAAGAACGACATCGCGCTGGTCCGCCTCGACCGCCCGGTCACCGAGAAGCCCATCCGCATCGCGGAGCGGGCCGGGCGGCCCGGCACCCCGACCCGGATCCTGGGATTCGGCACCACCGTCGACACCGAGCTGAAGTTCGCGGAGCGGTTGCAGGAGCTCGAGACGCGCACGGGCGCCGCCGGCGAGTGCGCCCCCGGCTATGCGGACCGGACCCGGCTGTGCACGATCAGCCGTGTGCCCCAGGCCATGGCGTGCTTCGGGGACTCCGGCGGGCCGCAACTCCAGAAGGGCCGGCACGGGCGATGGGAGCTCATCGGAGCCACCTCGGGTCCCGGCGCCCCGGGGGTCCCCTGCTCGGCCGGGCCGGGCCTCTACACCGACGTGCCCGCCTACGCGGACTGGATCCGGAAGACCATCAGGGGCAACGCCTGACCCGGACAGCCGGAGACACCCACCGACCTGCGTGGCGGCTACGCCGCTGCCCAGCTACGTCGGACGCTCTGAGCGCCCGGTGAAGATCGCGGTGAGGGGCGAAGCAACCGCGGGCCTCTTCGGACGTCTGTCGGAATGAAGCCCTCGTGTGGCGCCCGGGAGCTGCTGCCGGGCGCCACCGTTCACCGTTCATGGAGACCGTCCCTTGAATCACCACGACACACCCACGACCCGCCGCCCTCTTCGATCCTGCGCTCTCGCCGCGTCCACGGCGGCCCTCTTCGTGCCGCAGGCCCTGGCAGGGAGCCCCGCGTCCGCCGCGACCCCCGACTCTTCCGCCCAGGGGCCGCGGCGCGTCGCCGCCGTCACCTACGACCTGGGTGACCAGGCCTACCGGCTGCCGGGAACCGGGGAGCCGGTCGAGATCGCCGCGACCGTGCACTACCCGACGGATCTCGGCACCACGCCGCGGCCCCTCATCGTCCAGCTGCACGGCTGGCACGAGACCTGTGCGGACCGGGAGGCAGCGGCGGCCCGGTCCGCCGCCGAACTCGCCCAGGACTGGGACGCGTATGAGGCCGCGAGCCGGAAGCTGTTCAGCTGGCCCTGCGCCCCTGGCACCCGTCCGATCGCCAACGAGCGCGGCTACGACTACGTGGGCGAGGAACTGGCCGCCCGCGGCTTCGTCGTGGTGTCCGTCCGCGCCAACGGCATCAACGCCTCGTCGGTGTCGGGCGACGAGAACGCCTCCGCACGGGCGGACCTGATCAACAAGCACCTTGCCCTCTGGCAACAGCTCAGTGCCTCAGGCCGCGGCGGTCTCGTCGGCGCGTTCCGCGACGCGGCCACGGGCAAGCCGCGACGCGTCGACTTCATGCGCCACGTCGACCTGAACAAGGTCGGCACCATGGGCCATTCCCGTGGCGGCGCGGGCGCGACATGGCAGGCGGCCGACCGTCACAAGGCCCAGTGGCCCGCCGGGGTCAAGATCAGGGCGGTCATGGCACTGGCCCCCGCCTACAACGTCATGACCGAGGACATGGGCGCGTACGAGATCACGAAGACCCCCGTGGCCGTGATGCGCGGGACCTGCGACGGCCAAGTCGGCCGTGAGGCCTTCTCCTTCGCCGCCGAAGCGACCGCCAGGAGCACCGCCGGGTTCCACCGGGTCGCGATACCCGGCGCGAACCACAACTACTTCAACACGCGGTGGTCGCCGGAGAGCGGAGAGGTCGCCGCCGGCGACGATGCCGGTCACGACGACGGCCGCCCCGGCCAGTGCACCGAACCCGGTGGCTCCACCTATGAGCCCCAACTGACCGAAGCCGCCCAACGCCGGGTCGGCGCGGCCTACACCGAAGCCTTCTTCCGGCGGTACCTCACCGACGGCAAGCGGTTCGAGGGCATGCCGACCGGCAAGCGGTAGAGCGACTGAGAGGCGCCTGACGGGCAGAAGCCCAGGTCAGGCGCCTTTCAGCGACTGCTCCACGTGCCGGCGTACACGGGCGTCGAGGGGCTGCATCACGCAGAGACGGACAGCGCGCTCGGGCGCGCCAGGGCGCCGTGCGTCAAGTCATTCGGTGGTGACCAGATCGACGTACAGGGGCGCGAAGAGTTGCGCGATCTTCAGCGCCGGGGTGCCAGCGCGGAGGTACGCCTCGGCGATCTCTCTGTGCCCATCGACCTCCAGGAGGCGAGCGACTTCGGCCCGGTGCTGGGCGATGTGCGTGCGCAACTCCGTCATAGTCAGAGAGGCCAGCGGACGTGATCGGGGCGAGGTGGTCCTCGGGCGAGATCCCGAGTGCTGACGCTCACTTCAACGCCTAAAGCTGTCCCGCAAAATGATCTCCGAGCCGTTTCAGGCATGGTCGGCTGCGGTGTGGCCAGCTGGTCTGTCCGGCGAGGGCGAGGTTGTGCATCCGGGCGATGCCGAGCATGGCGTGATGGACGCCGTCGCCTTTGAGGCGGCAGTCGCGGAGGATCTTCCAGGTCTTCATGCGGGCGAAGACGTGCTCGACGCGGGCACGGACCTGCTTGTGGGACTTGTCGTGTTCCTCTTTCCAGTCCGGGAGTTCGGCCTGGCCGCGCTGCCGGCGGTGAGGGATGACGAGTCCGGTGCCCGGGTAGCCGCCGTCGGCGATCGTGAGGGTCTTGCCGACTGCGGCCTTGGCGCCGGAATCCTCCCATGCCTTGCAGTCGTTGCGGTTTCCGGCGAGCGGTCGGCCGACCACGACGACCAGGCGGGTTACGCTGCTCGTTCGTCAGCGCGGTCCTCATGGTAGAGCGGGATTTTGATGTGGGGTCGCCAGATGTGCTGTGTGGTCTTCACCGTGTAACGCAGCGCGTCCACGCCATGGTCGTTCTGCTTGAGCGGCGCAACCGCACTCCTCAAGACTTGCGCGGGAGGCTCGCTCGTACGATCACGGAACGTGCCGGGACCTGTTCACGGTCTCCTCTTCAAGTTCATGAGGAGCGGGTGTCTGCCTCACGTGTTTGGCGCACCGGCCCGGAGCATCCCGATCCTGGCCTCACCCCGGATCCAGAGGATGTCGCCGCCTTGTACCGGCAGCTCCGCAAGGCGTTCGAGGACGGCAAGAACGAGCCCGGCGCGGCCGACTTCTACAACGGCGAGTGCGAGATGCGCCGCCATGACCACACGGGCACCCCGAAGGGCGAACGCCGTCTGCTGTGGGGATACTGGCTGCTGTCCGGTACGGCCTTCGCGCCTCGCGCGCCCTGGGCTGGCTCGCCGTCTCCATGCTCACCACGATCGTTCTGATGATGGGCTTCGGCCTGCCGAACAGCGACCCGAAGCAGGGAAGCCACCGGCGTCGTCCCCGTGGGCGGGGGCCAGGTCACCTTCGAGATCGACAAGAAGAACCCCGAGAACCCCACTGGCGACCGGTTCACCAGCAGGCGCTTCGAGAAGGTTCTGAAGGTCACTCTCAACTCCGTGGTCTTCCGCTCCAGCGGGCAGGACCTGACCACCGCCGGCGCCTACATCGACATGACCTCCCGACTCCTGGAACCAACCCTCCTAGCTCTCGCCATCCGCGGACGAATCAAACGCTGACCCACGAGCGACTAGCTGTACGCCTGACCGCTGTCCTTTGACAGGAAGTTAGGCGCGTTGTCAGCGAACTGAGTCGTCTGTATCGGCGCCGCCCAGTCCGCTGACCTGCTGTGTGGCTGTGTCCACGTGGGTTCACATGTGCTAGGCGCGGCGGCTCACCCGACCGCTCCACCCGGAACTGCCCGAGGAATCCATCGCGGTGTCGGTGGCCTCCGAGTACTGCGGCTCCTCCAGCCACTGCGGCTGCCTGCCCAGCCGAGGGGCGGCCGGGTCCGGGACGGGACCGTCGGCGGGGACGGGCTCGAAGACCACGGGGCGGAACCGGGGATGCTCCATGCCCTCAGCAGCACTGGAAGAAGAACTCGGCGTTCTTGCCATCCGGCGAGAGAAACAGGTAACCGACGCCGGTGTCACCGAAGTTGACATCGAAGGGCAATTGGCAGGAGTCGAGCTGGGCGACCAGCTGCCAGCCCTCGCCCGGCAGGCCGTCGCCCTGCAACCAGACCGGCACCACATCGGGGCCGCCGAGCTGGTTCATCCGGATGCTGCCCGCGGTGTCCTTCTGGCGCTCTTCAAGCAGCTCCTCCAGCCGCCACGCCCGGTTCTCCTCGTCCTCGTCCTCGACCGGCTCCATTTCCCGCTCGACACGGGAGAAGTCGACCTCCTCCTCGACCCGGAGCAGGTGGACCCGGTCTAGGTCCGTCGGCCCGGTGGCCGCCGCCCGGGTCTCGAAGGACTCGGTGACCTGCCCTCCCGGCTGGACGACGGTGGCGTGTTCACCCGAGAACCCAATGGCGAACAGATACACCATCCGATCCCCGTCCCCGCCGACGTCCGCCGCCGGCACCCGGAACTGCCCCATGAACGGAGCGAGTTCGTTCTCGTAGGGGTCGACCGGCCACTGCGGCTCCTCCAGCCAGTGCGGCAGGCCGCCCAGCCTGGTGCCGTCCGTGACGGCTGCCTCGGCGTCACTCGCCGGGTGGTAGGACGTGAAGCGGTACCGCATATGGATCCCCCGTTGTCGACCGACCTGCTGTGCTGCCGCATAAGTTATCGCCCGTCACCGACAGCCTGGGCCGCTGGCCCGTACCGCATCGACGTACGACATCTCGAAGTACGGCCCGCAGGACCCACCCCAGCCGGTACGGACTCGAGGCACCCGTCACCTCA
>NZ_JBHXRL010000040.1:0-10033 GCF_042717315.1 Streptomyces sp. NPDC058650 | reverse complement strand
GTGTCCGAGGGGGGACTTGAACCCCCACGCCCGATAAAGGGCACTAGCACCTCAAGCTAGCGCGTCTGCCATTCCGCCACCCGGACAAGGTGTCTTGTCTTCCGGGCCGCTGGGCCCTTCCGACGAGGAAAACAATAGCAAACATTCGAGGGGGTCGATCACCACCCCCTTTTCGGCCTCCGTCGTGTGACGGCGGCATGTCGGCCGACCGTCGCCCTTGGGCGGCGAGGGGGCCACGCGGGAGGATGGGGTCGATCACAAGGAACCACGTGGGGCACGTAGTGGGAGGAAGCAGAGTGAGCGAGTCGAACACGGCGCGGGGCGTCACCGGCGAGAACGAGGTCGTCGACCTCTGTCGCGACCTCATCCGCATCGACACCAGCAACTACGGCGACCACTCCGGCCCGGGCGAGCGGGCGGCGGCCGAGTACGTCGCCGAGAAGCTCGCGGAGGTCGGACTCGAACCGAAGATCATCGAGTCGCACAAGGGGCGGGCGTCCACCGTCGCCCGGATCGAGGGCGAGGACCCGTCCCGCCCGGCCCTGCTCATCCACGGCCACACCGACGTCGTCCCGGCCAACGCCGAGGACTGGACCCACCACCCCTTCTCGGGCGAGATCGCCGACGGCTGCGTCTGGGGCCGCGGCGCCGTCGACATGAAGGACATGGACGCGATGACCCTCGCGGTCGTCCGGGACCGGATGCGCAGCGGCCGCAAGCCCCCGCGCGACATCGTCCTCGCGTTCCTCGCCGACGAGGAGGCCGGCGGCACCTACGGCGCCCGGCACCTGGTCGACAAGCACCGGGGCCTCTTCGACGGGGTCACGGAGGCGATCGGCGAGGTCGGCGGCTTCTCCTTCACCGTCAACGAGAACCTGCGGCTCTACCTCGTGGAGACGGCCCAGAAGGGCATGCACTGGATGCGGCTGACCGTCGAGGGCACGGCCGGTCACGGCTCGATGACCAACGACGACAACGCGATCACGGAGCTCTGCGAGGCCGTGGGCCGCCTCGGCCGTCACCAGTGGCCGGTCAGGGTGACCAAGACCGTGCGGTCCTTCCTCGACGAGCTCTCGGACGCGCTGGGCACCCCGCTCGACCCCGAGGACATGGACGGCACCCTCGCCAAGCTCGGCGGCATCGCCAAGATGGTCGGCGCCACCCTGCGCAACTCGGCCGCCCCGACGATGCTCGGCGCCGGGTACAAGGTGAACGTCATCCCCGGCCAGGCCACGGCCCACGTCGACGGCCGCTTCCTGCCCGGGTACGAGCAGGAGTTCCTGGCCGACCTCGACCGGATCCTCGGCCCCCGGGTGAAGCGCGAGGACGTGCACGGCGACAAGGCCCTGGAGACCAGCTTCGACGGGGCCCTGGTCGACGCCATGCAGGTGGCGCTGCGCGCCGAGGACCCGATCGCCCGCGCCGTGCCGTACATGCTGTCCGGCGGCACCGACGCGAAGTCCTTCGACGACCTCGGCATCCGCTGCTTCGGCTTCGCGCCGCTCCAGCTGCCGCCGGAGCTCGACTTCGCCGGCATGTTCCACGGCGTCGACGAGCGCGTGCCGGTCGACGGCCTGAAGTTCGGCGTCCGCGTCCTGGACCGTTTCCTCGACGCCTGCTGAATTCGACCGCGCGTCTCGAACATGACCGGAAAGAGTGAATGAACTCGGGGGCTCGTAGCCCCCTCCATTCCCCCTCGTTACAGGTGGTGCGGTCCGCGGCTGGGATCGCATTGGCAACTAGGAGGAATAATGATCAAGAAGGTCGTCGCTGCTGCGGCTGCCACTGGCGGTCTCGTTCTCGCGGGTGCGGGCATGGCCGTTGCCGACGCGGGCGCTCAGGGTGCCGCCATCGGTTCCCCCGGCGTGCTCTCGGGCAACGTCGTCCAGGTTCCCGTTCACGTCCCGGTGAACGTGTGCGGCAACACGGTCTCCGTGATCGGTCTGCTGAACCCCGCCTTCGGCAACACCTGCGTCAACGCCTGACGTTGTGCCTCGCCCGTAAGGGTGTGAGCCGGTCCGGCCCCGGAGTGCGTGCCATGCACTCCGGGGCCGGTGGCCATTTCCGCCCCGGGTGTTCCACCCGGTGGCCCTTTTGCGAAGCCGAGAAGGCGAGAGCCGAAAAGGCAGGGAAGAAGCTATGCGACAGGTCACGCGCAAAGGTCTCATCACCGTCGCCGCCGCGGGAGGCGTTTTCGCCGCCGTCGGTGGCGGTTACGCGCACGCCGATTCCGGCGCGAGCGGTACGGCCAAGAATTCCCCGGGCGTCGCGTCCGGAAACTCCGTCCAGGTCCCGGTACACGTACCGGTGAACGCCTGCGGCAACACCGTCAACGTCGTCGGGCTGCTGAACCCGGCGATGGGCAACAAGTGCGCCAACACCTCCAAGCCGGGCAAGCCGGGCGGCGGCTCCTCCGCCGGCGGGCACACGAGCGACTCTCCCGGTGTGGGCTCCGGCAACACGGTGCAGGTGCCGGTCGACGCCCCGGTGAACGTGTGCGGCAACAGCGTCACGGGCATCGGCCTGGGCAACGCCGCCGCGGGCAACGGCTGCGGCAACGGCATCGAGCCGACGCACCCGGGCAACCCCGGGAATCCGGGTAACCCTGGGAATCCCGGCAACCCTGGGAATCCGGGTAATCCCGGCAACCCTGGGAATCCCGGTAACCCTGGGAATCCGGGGAACCCCGGTCACCCCGGGAACCCCGGCACGCCGGGTAACCCTGGGACTCCGGGCACTCCCGGTAACCCTGGTACTCCGGGAAGTGAGGGCGGCTCGCACACCCCCGGCGCGAACACGCCGGATACACACGGCCTCACGCAGCCGCGTGCCGTCGAGGAGCTCGCCGAGACCGGTTCCGGCCCGCTCGGCGTGATCGTTCCCGCGGGCGCCGGTCTGCTGCTCGCCGGTTCGCTGATCTACCGTCGCGCCCGCAGCGCGGCCTGATCCCACCGCACCACGCACGGGGGCCCCGCACACGGCGGGGCCCCTTCTCGTCACCTACCAGGTCGCCCGGATCTGGCGGATGATCCGCCGCCTCAGCCGCACTCTGCGGCTCCCGTCCCGGCGCAGGCTCAGACGGTCCAACTCCCAGTGTCCGTACTCGGCATGGTCGGTCAGCAGCCGCGTCGCCTCCTTGCGGGAGACACCGCGCGGCACGTACACGTCGACAAATTCGTATTCCGGCATCGCATCTATTGTGCGGGCACCGGCCCGCTACGGATAGCGTGCGTCCCATGTCTGATGCTGCGCAGCCCACCGCTGCCGAGGTACGCGCCGCCGCCGAGGCGGTGAAAGCCGCACTGGACCGTCACCTCGCGGCGGTCGAACGTCGCACGGGGGACGACGACACGGCCGTCTACGAGGCCTTCAACGCCCTCGCGGCGGCAGCCGAGGAGTACGACGAACTCCTCTACGACCGCTACGACGAGGTCACCCCGTTCGAGATCCCCGGCGCGGACGGAGCCCTGCCGCCCTACGCCGGACCTGACGAACCCCATGCCCTCAGCCTCCTGATCCGCCGCGACTACGCCGTGGTGGAACCGCAGCGCCTGTTCGCCCAGGCGCGGCGCGTCGCCGAACTCGACGGCGAGGAGGACACGACCGGGGCGGCGGCCAAGGCGGACGTCTCCCCCCTCGCCGCGCTCGGGGTCCTCTTCGGCGAGTACGAACCCGACGAGATCGCCTCCCGGCACAAGGAGTTCGGCCTGGAGGAGGGCGACTCCACACTCTGGGTCACCGCGGCCGAGGAGCTCCCGGAGCCGGGGGAGTGGCTCAACGCCCCCTTCGAGCACGCCGATCCGGAGCGGATCATCTGCCGCTTCGACGTCAGCTCCGTCTTCGACGAGAACGAGGACGAAGACGACGACGAGGAGGCCGGGGTCGCGGGGGGCGGGCCCGTGACCGTGGGCGACGGCTCCTGAGGAGACGGCGGAGGGCCGGAACACCGCAAGGGTGTTCCGGCCCTCCGCCGCTTCTCCCGTCCGTTCCTACTCCTCGGGCGTCGCGAGGAGCCCCACCAGGAGCGGCCTCAGCCGCGTCGTACGATCCGGCGCGACCCCCTCGGCCACCGCGCGGGCCAGCGCCTGGTCCACGCCGTGGACGACCGACAGATGGCGCTCCGCCCGGCCGAAGGCCGTGTACACCCAGGCGCGGCTCAGGCCTGCCGCGGCGTCCCCGGGCAGCACCACGACCACCGCGGGCCAGCGTGTCCCGGCCGCCTGGTGCGCGGTGAGCGCCCAGCCGTGCCGCAGCGCCGACTCCACCCGCTCCTTCGGTACGAGGAGCTCGTCGTCCCCGCTCCGCAGCCGCAGGCCCTCGGCGTCGGCCGACACGACCGTCCCCGTCACCGTCCG
Source organism: Streptomyces sp. NPDC058650 (assembly GCF_042717315.1). Taxonomy (NCBI): domain Bacteria; kingdom Bacillati; phylum Actinomycetota; class Actinomycetes; order Kitasatosporales; family Streptomycetaceae; genus Streptomyces; species Streptomyces sp. NPDC058650. Next base: position 5,678 of record NZ_JBHXRL010000040.1, on the reverse strand, counting down.
GCCCGGCACCGGCGCGTACGCCACCCGGTCCCCGGGGTCGTAGCCGCCGAAGCGGCCCGGGCCCGGGTTGAGCCGCTGCTTGAGCGCGGCGTTCAGCGCGCGCGTGCCCGCCGAGCCGCCGTGGCCGACCGTGACCACCTGGGTCTGCTCGGACGGTACGCCGATCGCCCGGGGCACCGAGTCCGCCACCAGTTGGACCGTACGGTGCACGGCCTCACCGGCGTCCCGTACGGGGACGATCACGACCTCCTTGCCGGGCGCCTCGACCTGGTTCAGCTCGCCGACGCCGATGCCCGACACGAGCTCACCGAGCGGCCCCGGATCGGGCACGCGCGAGGCGATCCGCGGGCACACCCGGGCGGCGAGCACGTCGGTGAAGACCCTGCCCGCGCCCGGCGCCCCCAGGACCTCGGGGTCGCCGCTCAGGACCAGCCGGCAGCCGTCCGGCAGCGACTCCACGAGCATCGCGGCCGTCTCCACGTCGAGCTGCGGCGCGTCGAGGACGGCCAGCACGTCCAGGGCTAGGGCGCCCTCCTCGTCGCGACCGGGACCGGCGGCCCCGGAGAGCAGCGCGGCGACCGTCACCGCGTCCGCCCCGGCGGCGCCGAGCGCCCGCCGCCCGCCCTCCGAGTGGACCGCGAGCAGCGCGCGCAGACCCCGCGCGCGGGCCGTCGCGACGAGCGCGACGGGTTCGGCGCGGGCCGCCTCGCCGCCCGTGTGCAGGACGAGTCCGTGCGTCCCGGCGGCGCGGTCGAGCTCGGAACCCTCCCAGGTGTCGGCGGTGGCCGTTCGGACGAGCCGGGAGAGCCCGTCCGCGAGGCTCTCCTCCGCCAGGGCGTACCGGTCGAGCCCGAGCAGCACGGGCGTGGCCGGCTCCTCGGCCTCGGCGACCTCCGCCGCCTCGGCGGCCCCGTCTGCCTCTTCGGGTTGCTCCTCGTCGGTGCCGTGCTCCTCCGCCGTCTCCTCCTGGAAGACGAGGACGGCCCCTTCGGAGACGGCCACCTCGACGGCCTTGTCCGGATCGGGCACCGAGTGCCGGGCGAGTCCGGCACACACGGCCCGGAGCTCCAGCGCGGTGTGCCCCTGGAGCGCGGCCTGCTCAAGGAGCCAGACCATCAGGGCGACGGTCCGGCGCGGGTCGTCGGGCCCGCACGCGGCGCCGAGCAGCGCCCGCGCGAAACCGTCGGCCTGCTCCGGTCGCACCCCGGGCACGGCGAGGAGCTGCCAGGGGTCCTCGCGCAGCGCCCCGGGGGCGCCCTCGCCGAGCGCGGCGGCGACCGGCCCGGCCAGCGTCTCGGGCGCGCCGCCCCGGGCCAGTACCTCCCGCACGGCCGCCGTGGTGCCCGGCACCGGAACCGGCGCCGTGTCCTGGACGGCAGGCCGCACGGTCATGGCGGGGACGGCCTCGGGGGCGGGGCGCCGGGGCGCGGGCTCCGGCGCCTCGTAGAACGCGCTGCCCGTGGCCGCGCCGCCCTCCACGGCCCGGACCGCCGCGAGGAGGTCGGCCGCCGTGCCGCTCAGCTTGGCGCCGCTCGCCACAGGGCCCTCCTTCTCGGCCTTCCGCGCCTCGATACGGGCCCGCAGCTCACGCTGCGCGGCGAGCTCGGCCTGCGCGTCGCTCAGCTCGGGCGCGTCGGAAGCCTGGGCGGCCTCGGTGCCGGCGTCGGTCCCGGCCTCGGTGCCGGCGTCCGTCCCGGCCTCGGCCTCGTCCTCGGGCGTCTCCGCGTCGGCGTCGTCCGTCCCGGCGTCGGCCTCGCCCTCGGGCGTCTCCGTGTCGGCGGTTTCGGCCGTGTCGGCGGCTCCGGTGGCCTCGGCGCCCTCTCGTACGTCCTCGGCGGGCGCCTCGACAGGCTCCACGACGGGCTCCTCGATGGGGGCCACGGCCTCGGGTGCCTCGGGCGCGGTCTCCCCGGCAGGCTCGGTCACAGGGTGCTCCAGTCGTGATCCGGATAGCGGTGCACGGGCGCCGACACATCGTCCAGCGCCCGGCAGATCTCGTCAGGAAGACTAAGGCTCTCCACCGACAACGCGGCCGTGAGCTGCCGCGCCGTGCGCGCGCCGACGATCGGCGCGGTCACTCCCGGCCGGTCGCGGACCCAGGCGAGCGCCACCTCCAGCGGGGTCGTGGCGAGCCCGTCGGCGGCGGTCGCGACCGCGTCCACGATCCGGCTCGCCGCCTCGTCCAGGTACGGCTCCACGAAGGGAGCCATGGTCTCCGACGCGCCCCGCGAGTCCGTCGGGGTCCCGCTGCGGTATTTGCCCGTCAGGACCCCGCGGCCGAGGGGCGAGGAGGGCAGCAGACCTATTCCGAGGTCCAGGGCGGCCGGCAGGACCTCGCGCTCCACGCCCCGCTGGAGCAGCGAGTACTCCAGCTGCGCGCCCGCGAGCCGGGTCCGGTCCCCGCCGAGCTGCCAGGTGCCCGCCTTCGCCAGCTGCCAGCCGCAGAAGTTCGCCACCCCCGCGTACCGCGCCCGCCCGCTCCGTACGGCGATGTCGAGGGCCTGGAGGGACTCGTCGAGGGGCGTGCACGGGTCGTAGGCGTGCAGCTGCCACAGGTCCACGTGGTCGGTGCCGAGCCGGGTGAGGGAGGCGTCGAGCGCGGCGAGCAGATGCCCGCGCGAACCGTCGGTGCGCCGGTCGGGGTCCGGCACGCTGCCCGCCTTGGTCGACAGGACGAGATCCTGCCGCGGCACCAGACGCTCCATCAGGCGCCCGAGCAGATACTCCGCCTCGCCGCCGCCGTACACGTCGGCGGTGTCCACGAGCGTGCCGCCCGCGTCCCAGAACGCCTTCAACTGCTCGGCGGCGTCGTGCTCGTCGGTGTCCCGCCCCCAGGTGAGCGTGCCGAGTCCGATGCGTGACACGCGCAGGCCGGTCCGTCCGAGATGCCTCTGCTCCATGGGCGCGAGATTACTGGCCAGGGCACCACGCGGAGAGAGCCTGTGGACAACCGGACCCTGACGGATGCCGGAGCCGCGCGCTAGAGTCCGGCCCACAGGGACGTTACCGATGGGTAAGGGGTGTGTGGCATGCGGCTCGGCATCAACCTCGGCTACTGGGGCGCCGGTATGGACGGCGACAATCTCGCCGTCGCCCAGGAGGCGGACCGCCTCGGCTACGACGTGTGCTGGGCCGCCGAGGCCTACGGGTCGGACGCCCCCACGGTCCTCGCCTGGGTCGCGGCGAAGACGGAACGGATCGACGTCGGCTCCGCGATCATGCAGATTCCGGCGCGCCAGCCCGCCATGACGGCGATGACCGCCGCCACGCTCGACTCGCTCACCGGCGGCCGGTTCCGCCTCGGCCTCGGCGTCTCCGGCCCGCAGGTCTCCGAGGGCTGGTACGGCGTGAAGTTCGACAAGCCGCTCGCCAGGACCCGTGAGTACGTCGAGATCGTCCGCAAGGCCATGACCCGCGAGCGCCTCAGCTACGAGGGCGAGCACTGGACCCTGCCGCTGCCCGACGGCCCCGGCAAGCCCATCAAGCTCACGGTCCACCCGCAGCGCGAGCACATCCCGCTCTACATCGCCGCCATCGGCCCCAAGAACCTGGAGCAGACCGGCGAGATCGCCGACGGCGCCCTGCTGATCTTCCCCTCCGTCGAGCACCTGGAGGAGACCGCGCTCCGCCACCTGCGCGCGGGCCGCGAGAAGGCCGGGCTGACCATGGACGGCTTCGACGTCTGCCCGACGCTGCCGCTAGCCCTCGGCGACGACGTGAGCGCCCTCGCCGACGTCTTCCGGCCGTACACCGCGCTCTATGTCGGCGGCATGGGCAGCCCCAAGCAGAACTTCTACAACCAGCTCGCGCAGCGCATGGGCTACGAGAAGGAGGCCGCTGAGATCCAGGACAAGTACCTGGCCGGCGACAAGGCGGGGGCCGCGGCCGCCGTGCCCCACAGCCTGATCGACCAGACGGCCCTGCTCGGTCCCGTCGAGCGGATCGCCGAGCGCATGACCGCCTACGCGGAGGCCGGGGTCACCACCCTGACCCTCGCCCCGGCCGGCTTCACGCTCGACGAGCGGCTGGCGGCCCTGCGGGCGGGCGTCGAGGCGATGGAGCACGCGGGCCTCGCGTAGGACGCCGTCCCGGCTCCGTGAGGGCGGGGGAGAGGAAGAAGGCCCGCGGGGGGTGATCCCGCGGGCCTGGCCTGCGGCCGTGGTGGGGGCTCGGGGGTCTTCCCCGCCACGGCCGTCACGCAGCACAACGGCTCCACCGGGCCACCGGTTACGCCCCCGGGCCTCACTCTTTCGGCCGAGTACTCCGGCCCTCCTGTTGCCCCTCGCCCCGGACCGCATTTGACTCGGTGGTCCGGGGGCGACGAAGTGCGGTTACGCACGGAGGTGGCGGCGATGCTCACGGCCAAGAGCCTGTTCCAGGAAATCATCGACGACGACGAGTCCTTCCGGCTCTTCTGCTCCATAGCCGCCAGCGGCGAATCCCAAGGTGGCTGGGAGAACGCGCGGATCGCCGCGCTCGTCGCCCCCGGCATGCGCGAGCTCGCGCCCAAGATCACCCGTCACGGCGCCGACGAGGACAAACACGGCCGGATCTTCAACGCCCTGCTGAAGAAGCGCGGCCTCGAACCCGTCCCCGTACCGCCCGAGACCGACTACACGGGGCTGCTCGAACAGCGAGGGATCGGCCTCGCCCACGACAAGCTCCGCCGCGACGAGCCGCTGACCGAGTCGGACATCATCGTCTACCTCGCTCACAGCCGCGTCACCGAGCAACGGGCCGCCGACCAGATGGACATGCTCGTCACGTACTTCGGGAACCATCCCGAACTGGGCAGGGCCATCCACATGATCGACAACGACGAGGCGAACCACCTCGCGTACTGCCACGAAGAGCTGCTCCGGCTGGCCCGCGAGGGCCACGGCCGGCTCATCCAGCGCACCCTGCGCGAGTCCGCGCTCGCCGAGATCCAGGTCTACCGCGACGTCAGCCTCGCCGTCATGAGCCACATGGGCCGCATCCTGAACTGGCCCAAGCCCAAGGCGGCCACCCTCGCCGCCGGGATCCGCGGCATGTACGCGTACGAGCGCCTCGCCGGCTGGCACCGGATGGTCGACCTGAGGATGCCCGAACGGCGCGACGCCCTGGGGGTCCCCCCGCCGGAGGCAGGGGGAGGGCCCGCGACCCCCGCCCCCGCCTTCTGACCTTCTGAGGGCGCGGTCCCACACCGGTCTCACAGCCAGCCGCGCCGCTTGAACAGCCGGTACAGCCCGGCGACGATCCCCGCCATCAGGACGATCAGCGCCGGGTACGACCAGATCCAGCCCAGCTCGGGCATGTGGTCGAAGTTCATGCCGTAGATCCCCGCGATCATCGTGGGGACCGCGGCCATGGCCGCCCACGCCGAGATCTTCCGCATGTCGTCGTTCTGCCGCACGCCCATCTGCGCGAGATGGGCCGAGAGCACGTCGGACAACAGCCGGTCGAGCCCCTCCACCTGCTCGTTCGAGCGCAGCAGATGGTCGTTGACGTCGCGGAAGAAGGGCTGGGCCTGCGCGTTCACGAAGGGCACCGAGCCGGCCGTCAGCCGGGGGGGGGGGGCGGGCGGCGGGCGGGGGGCCGGGCCCACCCCAATGGCGGCCGGGGGGGGCACGCGGCCGACCGTTACGCCCAGCTTTTTTGACCGCGGCCTCTGCACCCGGAGCACGACGCGCGCGGGC
>NZ_JBHXRL010000039.1:0-14378 GCF_042717315.1 Streptomyces sp. NPDC058650 | reverse complement strand
TTTCGTCTTTTTTCTCTTTTTGTTCTTCTTTGTCGGGCTGTTAGAGGTGTTTTTTTTCAGGGGGGCCCCCCGCGGGGGGGGGGGGGGGGCGCCCCCCCCCCCCCCCCCCCCCAACGCCGGCTCCTGAACCCACCCCCGGCACCCGCTGCCCCTCGGCCGGCCCGTCCCCCTCGGGCCCGATCAGCGGCGGCGCCGCACGGCGCGGCACGTGGAACCAGGCGGCCTCGTCGGTCTCCTTGGACCGGATCCGGGCCCGCCGGTAATGGTCCGGCTCCACGTACCGCCCGCCCTCGGCGACCACGTTCCCGTACAGCCAGTCGGAGACCACGACGAGCAGGTCGACCTCGGGGGCCTCCGTCATGATCCGCTTGGCCGTGGGGCTGTCGCAGAGCCGCGCGGCGAGGTCCACGGCCCGCCCGACGAGCCCGTGCCGGTCCTGGACCACGAGCCCCGCGTTCATGCCGATCCGCAGGCGCAGCCGCCGGCTCCGGCCCGTGTTGTGGGCGCGGAGGCTCTCGTACAGGGTGTCGATCCACCGTCCGACCATGAGCGTCGGCGGCATGTCGGGGCGCAGGGCGGCGAGGATGCCGTCCCCCCGGTCCTCCTGGTGGAAGGTGCCGGGCTCGACCCCGACGGAGGCGTACGCCTCGTCGAACGCCGCGTACATCGCCGCGCGGTGCAGCTCCTTCTCGGCCATGCCCAGGGTGCCGGATCCGCAGATGTCGCCGAAGACGACGAACCGGTGGATGCCACCCGAGGCGGCTTCCCGGCGCGAACCCGCCTCCCCGTGCGCCCCGTTCGCTCCCGCACTGCTCACTCGGACTCCCTGTCGGATGCCGTGGTGCCGTTGATGCCGTGGTGGTGTGTGTCCAGACTGGCCGCGTTCCGCGACCGGCGATGTAGCCGTTTACACATCCGGCGGAGATTCGTCCGCCTGTTCCGCGCGGGGGCGCGCACGCCCCTCGGCGAGCAGCACGAGGACCCGCATGTCGATGACGATGACGGTGCGGTTCGCGGTACGGACGACGTCCTGTTCCCGCAGCAGGCGCAACGCCTTGGCCACCGCCTCCCGGGTGGCTCCGATGGCGGCCGCCAAGTCGTGCTGGGGAAGCGGAAGTTCGAGTACGGTCCCGGCGTCGGCCGGTCGGCCCGCGCGCTCCGCCAGTTCGACGAGGCGGGCCGCGAGGCGCTGGAGGACGGTCTCGGAGGCGAGCGCGCGGCGTTCGACGTCGGCGCTGCGCAACCGGGTGGCGAGCTGGCGCATGATCAGCGAGGTGGCGTGCGGCCTGGCGGCCAGGAAGCGACGAAAGCGATCGCCGGAGACGGCCACCGCCTCGACCGCGCCGAGCGCGGTGACCGTGGCGCTGCGCGGGCGCAGGTCGACGGCGGCGAGGTCGCCGACGACCTCGCCGGCCCCGCGCAGGGCGAGGATGAGCCGGGAGCCGCGCTCGGTGCCGACGGAGACGACGGACCAGCCGGAGAGCAGCGCGAGGACGTAGGCGCTGGTGTCGTGTTCGCGGATCATCACCTCACCGGGTTCGTAGGCGCGGCGGGCCCCCTCGGCGATCAGGGAGCGGCGGTCGGCCGCCGGGAGGGCGTGCAGGAAGGAACGGTCCTGACCGAAGAGACTCATCACCCGCTCACCCCCGTACCGTCCGCCACCCCTCAGGGAAGCCGCCCACCGGTGGTCGACCGGCGCTTTCGCGTGTGTGTTCACACCTCATGTGGCGTGCCCCGCCACATTGTTGACTCTGCGTCACCTCGTGGGGTGAAGAACGCTAGAGGTGCGGAACGGCGGCGTCAACGAGCACGGGGGGCGCAGGGGAGCGCCGTTCCCGGCACCCCTGCGCCCCCCGTCGGAGCAGCACGAAAGAATCACGGAAGCGCCACCGGAGCAGCACCGAACTCCCGCGAAGGCCCCCGGCTCCCCGGCTACCCGGCTCCCCGGATCAGAGCCTCGGGTCGACCGGCTCCGACTCCAGCGCGAGGACCGCGAAGACGGCCTCGTGGACCCGCCAGAGCGGTTCCCCTGCCGCGAGCCGGTCGAGCGCCTCCAGGCCGAGCGCGTACTCGCGCAGCGCCAGCGACCGCTTGTGACCGAGGAAGCGCTGCCGCAGCCGCTCCAGGTTCTCCGGACGGGTGTACTCGGGGCCGTAGATGATCCGCAGGTACTCCCGGCCGCGCACCTTCACGCCCGGCTGCCCGAGCCGCCCCTTGGCATCTCGGACGAGCGCGGCCAGCGGCTTGACGACCATGCCCTCGCCGCCGGCTCCGGTCAGCTCCAGCCACCAGTCGGTGCCCGCGCGGACCGACGCCTCGTCGCCGGTGTCGACGACGAGCCGGCGGGTGACCTGGAGCAGCCCGGTCGGGTCGTGCTCCACCAGGCGGTCGAGCCAGGCCAGCTGCTCGTCGTGCGGGACGGCCGCGAGCGAGCGCCCGCGGGCCGCGAGGAGCTGGAAGGGCGCGAACCGCACGCCCTCCAGGCCCTGGGTCGGCCAGCAGTACCTGCGGTACGCCTCGGTGAACGCGGCGGCGTCCACCTCCCGCTCCCGCTGCTTGGTGAGGAGCCCGTCGAGCCCCTCGACCCCGCGCGCCACCGCCCGCTCCAGGGCTTCGATCGCCCCGGGCAGGACGGCGCCGGAGGCGGCGCCGACCGCCGCGTACTGCGAGCGCAGCAGCCCGGCCGACTTGAGCGACCACGGCATCAGCTCGCCGTCGAGCAGCAGCCAGTCCGTGTCGAGCTCGTCCCACAGCCCGGCGGCGCCGATCGCGGTCCGCAGCCGGTCGAGGACCTGCTCGGTGACGGCGGTGCCCGCGGCGGAGCCGCCGCTGGACTCGGTGAAGAAGGGCCGCCCGGTACGGGTGTGCAGCGCGCCGGTCACTCCGGTGACACCGAAGCGCTCGCGGGCCGCCTCCTCGTCCCGGCAGACCAGGGCCACGGCCCGGGAGCCCATGTGCTTCTCCTCGCACACGACCCGCTCGACACCGTCCGCCCGGTACTGGGCGAAGGCCTCGGCCGGGTGCTCCAGGTACCCCTCGGCGCGCGAGGTGGCCGTCGGGGCCATGGTCGGCGGCAGGTAGGCGAGCAGCCGCGGGTCGACGGCGAAGCGGCTCATGACCTCCAGGGCCGCCGCCGCGTTCTCCTCCCGCACCGCGACGTTGCCGAGGTGCGCGGTCTCCACGATCCGCCGGCCGTGCACGTCGGCCAGGTCGAGGGGGCGTCCCTCGTGGCCCCCGGGCGCCTCGGTCGCGAGAGGCCGGGCCGGCTCGTACCAGACCCGCTCGGCCGGTACGTCCACGAGTTCGCGCTCCGGCCAGCGCAGCGCGGTCATCTTCCCGCCGAAGACGGCCCCGGTGTCGAGGCAGATGGTGTTGTTGATCCAGGACGTGTTCGGCACGGGCGTGTGGCCGTACACGACGGCGGCCCGCCCCCGGTAGTCCTCCGCCCACGGGTAGCGCACCGGCAGCCCGAACTCGTCGGTCTCCCCGGTGGTGTCCCCGTACAGCGCGTGCGAACGCACCCGGCCGGACGTCCGACCGTGGTACTTCTCCGGCAGACCGGCGTGGCAGACGACGAGCGCGCCGCCGTCGAGGACGTAGTGGCTGACGAGCCCGTCGATGAACTCCGCGACCTGGGCCCGGAACTCCTCGCTCTCGCCCGCCAGCTGCTCGATCGTCTCGGCGAGCCCGTGCGTCTGCTGGACCTTCTTCCCCTTCAGCCAGCGGCCGAGCTTGTTCTCGTGGTTGCCGGGGACGCACAGGGCGTCGCCCGAGGCGACCATGGCCATGACGCGCCGCAGGACGCCCGGCGAGTCGGGGCCTCGGTCGACGAGGTCGCCGACGAAGACCGCCGTACGCCCCTCGGGGTGGTGCCCGTCCACGTACCCCAGCCTGGCGAGCAGGGTGTCGAGCTCGGACCGGCAGCCGTGGATGTCACCGATGATGTCGAAGGGGCCGGTGAGGTGGCGCAGGTCGTTGAAGCGGCGCTCCAGCACGATCCCGGCGTCCTCCACCTCCTCGACGGAGCGCAGGACGTGGACCTTGCGGAAGCCCTCGCGCTCCAGTCCGCGCAGCGAGCGGCGCAGCTCGCGGCGGTGGCGCTGGATGACGTGCGCGGGCATGTCCGCCCGGTCGGGACGGTCGGCGTTCCGGCTGCGGCAGACGTCCTCCGGCACGTCGAGGACGATCGCGATCGGCAGCACGTCGTGCGACCTGGCGAGCTGGACGAGCTGACGCCTGGCCTCCTGCTGCACGTTGGTGGCGTCGACGACGGTCAGCCGTCCCGCGGCCAGCCGCTTGCCGACGATGTAGTGCAGGACGTCGAAGGCGTCCTTGCTCGCGGACTGGTCGTTCTCGTCGTCGGCGACGAGCCCCCGACAGAAGTCGGAGGAGACGATCTCGGTCGGCTTGAAGTGGCGCCGGGCGAAGGTGGACTTGCCGGAGCCGGTGGCACCGACGAGCACCACGAGGGACAGGTCGGTGACGGGCAGGATGCGGGTCATGCGGTGACCTCCTTCAAGGTCTCGTCGGTCGTGGCCTCGGTCACGGTCGCGGTCACGGTCTCGGTCTCGGTCGTGGCCTCGGTCACGGCCTCGGTCACGGCCTCGGTACGGGTGAAGACGGCCATCTGCGTGGGCGGCCCGACCTCGGGGTCGTCGGGTCCGACGGGAACGAACTCCACGCCGTACCCGTACTGTCCGGCGACTCCGGCGGCCCAGCCCCGGAACTCCTCCCGGGTCCATTCGAAGCGATGGTCGCCGTGCCGGACGTGTCCGGCGGGCAGCGACTCCCAGCGCACGTTGTACTCGACGTTCGGCGTGGTCACGAGCACCGTACGGGGCCGGGCCGCGCCGAACACCGCGTACGCGAGCGCCGGCAGCCTCGGCAGGTCCAGGTGCTCGATCACCTCGCTGAGCACGGCCGCGTCGTAGCCGGCGAGCCGCTTGTCGGTGTACGCGAGCGAGCCCTGGAGCAGCGTGACCCGGGCGGCCTGCCGCTCCCCCATCCGGTCGAGGCGCAGCCGGCGGGCGGCGACGTTCAGCGCCCGGACGGACACGTCGACGCCCACGATCTCCGTGAAGCGCACGTCCTTGAGCAGCGCCTGCACCAGCTGTCCCTGCCCGCAGCCCAGGTCGAGCACACGGGCGGCTCCGGCGGTGTGCAGCGCGGCGAGGACCGCGTCCCTGCGCTGCTCGGCGAGCGGCACCGGCCGCTCCTCCGTGTCGCGGGACTCGTCGACGGCGTTGTCGACGTCCTCGACGTCGAGCCCCTCGGCCTCGGCGAGTCGCACCAGTTCAAGGCGTTCCGTCGCCTCACGCTCCAGTCCCCAGCGGCGCGCGAGGTAGCGCGCCGTGATCAGCTTCCGCTCCGGGTGCCCGGCCAGCCAGCCGTCCCCGGCCCGCAGCAGCTTGTCGACCTCGTCGGGCGCGACCCAGTAGTGCTTGGCGTCGTCGAGGACGGGGAGCAGGACGTACAGCTGGTTGAGCGCGTCGGCGAGCCGCAGCTCGCCTTCGAGCACCAGGCGCACGTACCGGGAGTCGCCCCACTCGGGGAACTCCCCGTCCAGCGCGACCGGTTCGGCCTCCACCGTGCCCCAGCCCAGCGGCCCGAAGAGGGCGCGCACGAGGCCGGCGCCGCCCCGGGCGGGAAGCGCCGGGACCTCGATCCGCAGGGGCAGTGGAGCGGCGGCCCGCTCGGGCATCGCCTGACACACGCCGTGCAGCGCGGTCTTGAAGACCTTGGCGAGCGCCACGGCCATCAGCGACGACGCCGCGTAGGGCCGGTCGTTCACGTACTGCGCGAGCGCGGCGTCGGGGGCTCCGCCCCGACCCTTGCCCTTGCCGCGGCGCACCAGCGCCACGGGATCCACCTCCAGGAGGAGTGCCGCGGTGCACCGCTCGGCGCTCGCCTCGGGGTAGAGGACGTGCGCGGTGCCGTGCGAGGTCGAGAACGCCTGCGCCCGCTCGGGATGCTTGTGCAGCAGAAATCCGAGATCGGTCGCGGGTCGCTCCGGGTTGCCGGTCGTACTGATTGTCAGGAACACACGCCCGAGTATGGGCGCCCCCTCCCCGCCTCACCAGGCATTTTCCGCGCGCCCCAGCCACCCGCACGCCCCAGCGACCCCCGAGCCGACACCGACGCCACCCTTCCGCCGAAGCCGCCCCCTCCACCGAGACCGACACCGAAACCGACACCTATGCCGGTGGCTTGCGCGCCCCGGAGGCGAGGACCCCGGCCAGCGTGGCGATGACCGAAGGACCCACACGGCAGCAGCCACCGATGAGGCGAGCCCCGGCCCCCGCCCAGACTGCGGCCGTGGACGGGTCGAAGGTGACGTCGCCGCGCCAGCCCCGGGCCCCGGCGTCCCACCGCTCCCCGCTGTTCGGGTAGACCACGGCCGGCTTCCCGGTGACGGCGACGGCGAGCTCCACGGCGGCCCCCACCCCCTCCGGGTCGCAGCAGTTGATCCCGACCGCCACGACCTGGTCGTTCCCGGCGGCGACCGCGAAGGCCTCCGCCAGCCCCTGCCCCGCCCTGGTCCGCCCGCCCTCGACCGTGTACGACAGCCACACGGGCACCCCGCACCCGTCGACCGCCCGCAGCAGCGCCTCCGCCTCGTCCGCGTCCGGCACCGTCTCCAGGGCCAGGACATCGGGCCCGGCCGCGGCGAGCACCTCGACCCTGGGCCGGTGGAACCGTTCCAGCTCCCGCACGGACAGCCCGTACCGTCCCCGGTACTCGCTTCCGTCCGCGAGCATCGCGCCGTACGGCCCGACCGACGCGGCGACCCAGATCTCCTGCCCGACCCGCTCCGCCGCCGCCCGCGCGAGCTCCACGCTCCGGGCGAGGAGCCGCGCCGTCTCCGCCCGGCTCACGCCCCGCCGGGCGAAGCCCTCGAAGGTGGCCTGGTAGGCGGCGGTGGTGACCACCCGGGCGCCGGCCCGCACGTACGCCGCGTGCGACGCCTCGATCTGCTCGGGCCCGTCGGCAAGGAGCCGCGCGGACCAGAGCGCGTCCGAGAGATCGCAGCCCTGCGCCTCCAACTGGTTGGACAGCCCGCCGTCAAGGACGAGCGGCCCCTCCCGGAGGGCCTCGGCGAGCGTACGGTCCGGCTTCATCGGCTCGCCCCGCTCATCCCAGCTGCGACTGGACCCGCGCGGAGATCAGCTCCAGGTGGTCCAGGTCGTCGAGGTCGAGGACCTGGAGGTAGACCCGGGAGGAGCCGATGGCGGCGTACCGCCCGAGCTTGTCGACGACCTCGGCGGGCGAGCCCGCGAGACCGTTCGCCTTGAGCTCGTCCACGTCCCGCCCGATCGCGGCGGCCCGACGGGCCACCTCCGCGTCGTCCTTGCCGACACAGACGACCAGCGCGTTCGAGTACACGAGGTCACCGGCCGGCCGGCCCACTGCCTCCGCCGCCGCCCGGACCCGGCCGAACTGCCGCTCGCTGTCCTCCAGCGAGGCGAAGGGGATGTTGAACTCGTCCGCGTACCGTGCGGCCAGCCTCGGGGTGCGGCTCGCGCCGTGCCCGCCGATCAGTACCGGGATCCTGTCCTGCGCGGGCTTCGGCAGCGCGGGCGAGTCGGTGAGCCGGTAGTACTCCCCCTCGTACGAGAACGTCTTGCCGAGCTCGGTCTCCCACAGTCCGGTGACGATCGCCAGCTGCTCCTCCAGCCGGCCGAACTTCTCCTTCGGGAACGGAATGCCATAGGCCTTGTGCTCCTCCTCGAACCAGCCCGCGCCAAGCCCCAGTTCGACCCGGCCGCCGGACATCCGGTCGACCTGGGCGACCTGGATGGCGAGGACTCCCGGAAGCCGGAACGTCCCGGCGGTCATCAGAGTGCCGAGGCGGATCCGCTTCGTCTCCCGGGCCAGACCGGCCAGGGTGATCCAGGCGTCCGTCGGTCCGGGAAGCCCGTCGGACGAGCCCATGCTCAGATAATGGTCGGAGCGGAAAAAGGCGTCGAATCCGAGCTCCTCGGTGGCCCTGGCGACCGCGAGGAGGGTGTCGTAGTCGGCCCCCTGCTGGGGTTCGGTGAAGATGCGGAGATCCATACCTCCATCCTGCACCGTCGGGTGCGTGTCAACCTCTTCGTCAGCTCGCGGGCGGCTCCGGCACGGTCGGGTGAATATCCGGCCCCGTGGCGGGCCGCGTCCGACCTGGCCAGTGACCGTGGCCGGGGACCCGTCGTTGGCTCGGGCGGAGCCGGACCGCCCGGCCCGCGCGCCGGCGGCCGCTGCCGGTGCGTCGCTCTCTCTCGTGCCCCGCCAACGGCTGCGGGGTCCGGGCCGAGGAGGCCGCCATGTCCCAGGAAGCCGCGCCGGAGCGGGCCGTGCCCGAGCAATCCGCACCGCCGTCCGTGCCCGAGCAGAAGGGCGCCGGCGCCCCCAAGGGCCTGCTCCAGCAGATGGAGGAGCTGATGGCGGCGCTCTCCGCCGACCTCTCCCAGCTCGACGCCGACATCCAGTCCTCGGCCGACCGCCTGGACCCGGAGCCCACACAGCCCGACTCCGAGCACCGCGAGGACGCCGACCGCCAGCCCGACATCCGCCCGACCCCCGGCGACGCGCGGCCCCACTTCTAGTACCGCCGCGACCACGACGACCGCCGCACCGCCCCCGGCCGACCGCCGTCCGCCGCTCACGCCGGACCCGGCCCGGGGCCCGCCCGGCCTCGGGCCGGGTCGGGCGGGCGGGCCCGCTCCCGGTCGCGCACCGCGAGCCGACGCAGCATCCCGCCCACTCTGTCGTTCGACTCGTCGACCGCGTCGATGGCCTCGATGCACTGCCAGTAGAGCCCCTCCTCGTCGGTGGCGCAGGCCACCCCGACGAGCGCGATCCCCACTTCCCCGAGCAGCGCCCCGAGCGCCGTCAACGCCGCGACCGGATCGCCGACCTCGGTCAACTGCGCCGCACGCGGCCCACCGGCCCCCCACGCCGGGTACTCCCCGGTCTCGCTCAGCCCCCGCGCCTCGCCGCGCAGTTCCAACGGCCCGCAGAGCGCGAGATGACTCCCTATCGCCTGGGCGAGCGCCTGAGCCTGCCAGGCCTCCGCCACGATGTCCTGCGCCGTCCCGCTCCCCGCCAACGCGTGCCGCCCGGCCGCGATGAGCCTCTCCGCTTCCATCAACGCCGCCCCCGTTCATACGACTTACCGCCCACTCATTCCACTACCCAGAGTGAGGCCGCCTGAGCCCCAACACCAGGGGAATTCGGAAATCTGTGGACAGTAGGCTCGATGGGGAAAAGTCGATCACTCCGAAGAGTGACGATCTTCTGCCGCGGCCCCGTCCCCGGCCTCTCCGCCCCCTCCGCCCCGGCGTCGAACGGGAAATCGGACCTCGTTCCTGTCGATCTTCGCCGCGAGCGCCACGAGCGGATCGACCCCGAGCACCTCGCAGAACTGGAGCAGATAGGCGAGCACGTCGGCCACCTCGTCCGCGACGCGGTGCGCCGACTCGGGGTCGTCCATCACCCGTTCCGCCTGCTCAGGGGTCAACCATTGGAAGATCTCCAGTAGTTCGGAAGCCTCCACACTGAGCGCCGCCGCCAGGTTCTTGGGTGTGTGGTACGGCTGCCAGTCGCGCGCGGCCGCGAACGCGGCGAGCCTGCGCTGGAGCGACGCCACGTCATGCCCCACCACGTCACCGCCGCCCACCAAGCCTTTGTCGACCGTCTCGCCACCCACCGTCCCGCCACCCACCTTCTCGTCATCGGCCGTCCCGCCGCCCACCATCTCGCCGCCGCCCACCCTCGTGTTGTCCGTCTCCGTCACACGCCCAGGTCTACCACCGTCACCCCGGGCGTCCGTCGCGCCTCCCCCGCCCCTCCCTCCCCGACCGTCCCCGCGACCCGGATGTGTCCGTCGGCGGCGATGGCGACGGCGAGGCCGAGCAGTTCGCGCATCTGGCGCCCGTCGAGCCCCCGGTCCAGGCCGTCGGCGAGCAGGGTCAGGCTCTGCATGGCCTCCGGTACCTCGGCGATCCGGTCCATCGCGAGCACGCCGGGGCCCGTGAGCAGGGTGAGCGCCACGGCGAGGTACCGCAGTTCGCCGTCGCCGAGGCGGCCGAGCGGGGTCGCGGGCCGGCCACCCCTTTCCAGGACGGCGCGGACGGTGCCGTCCTGGAGTTCCTGCAAGCCGAGCCCGGTGACCGGTCCGACGCAGCCGGCGCCCGCCACGGTCGTGAGGCGGTGGTGTCTGCGCGGGCAGTCCGTGTGCGTGCGGTGCAGGACCTCGGCGAGGTTCACACAGTCGCGCCTCAACCGCCCTTCGCCGGGGAGGACGGGGGCTCGCATCCCTTCCGGCCGGGGGTCGCAGGGGAAGACGGACCGCAGCCCGATGACCACTTGTTCGGCTGCGGCCAGGACCTCCAGCTGTCCGGCGGTCTTGCCCGCGACGCGCAGCGGGAGCAGGGCCGTACCGAGCAGGTCGTCGGGGAGCGGTGCCCGGGTGACGGGGGTGGCACCGGCCGTGTGCCACTCGGCCTGGACGGTGCTGCGGCCCGGGTCGCGCAGGGCGGTGGCGAGCAGGGTGCGGCCCCGGCCGGTGAGGCGCTCGCCGACGATCCGGAGCCGGGGCTCGGCCTGGACGGCGAGGTCGAGCTGGACCGGGCCGGCCGGCCCGTCGACCGTGCACCCGATCCGGAAGCCGCGTCGGCCCTGGGCGTCGGGCCGGGCACGTTCGGGGACGCAGTCGGCGGCGTCGGGGAAGACCTCGTCGAGGGATTCGCCCGCCCCGAGCCGGGCCAGTGCCTCGTACGCCCGGAGCGTGGTGGACTTGCCGCTCCCGCTGGGCCCGGTGAAGAGGGTGACCGGCCCGAGCGGGTGGACGGCGCCGCGGTGGCCGGCGAACGCGGACAGGCGCAGCTCGGTGACGACCGGCCGGGCACAACCGCGCCCGCCCAAGCCCTCGCCCTGGCCCCCGGCCCCGGCCGCCGATCTGCCGCCTGCTGCGGCGGAGGGATCGGAGGGAAGTGAGCGAACTGAGGGAACTGAGGGAACAGCCCCCGACCGCCCGGCAAGGCCGTCGGAAGAAGGGCCGTCGGAAGAAAGGCCATCGGAAGAAAGGCCGTCGGAAGGAAGGCCGTCGGAGGCAAGGGCGCCGGAAGGGGAGGCGTGTGGCGTGCGGGCGAGCGTGCTGCCGCCGGTGAGGTCCATGCCCGGACCGTACGCAGCCCGCTCCCTGACGAACCGTTACGGCTAGATGACCTTCCTACGAACGGGGGACGCGCGCGGCCCGGCCGCCCACGACCTCCTCCCCGTCCTCGCCCTCGGCGCCCTCGACCTCCGTACCGGCCGGGGCAAGAAGGAAAACGTTCCGGTCGACGCGGTGCATCCCGCTGCCGAGGCCGAAGACGACCCCGCTGCTGAAGTCGAGGATGCGCTTGGCGACATCGGCGTCGGCGCTCGTCAGATCGAGGAGGACCGGGATCTGCGCGATGAGGTATTCGGCGACCTCACGGGCGTCGGCGAACACCTGGACCCGCAGCACGATCATGCGGCGCTGCTCGGCGGACTCGTACTGCTCGGGGACCGTGCGGTGGTCGACCCTGGACGGCCATTCGTCACGGCCGCGCAGGGGCACGACCTGGGCGAGGCCCTCCCACTGTTCGTCGGTGACGTCGTAGCTCTCGTACCTACTCATGGGCACATCCTCCCGCTCCTCACCCGTTCGGCCCAACAACGACACGAGGTCATGGCGTCACGGTGAGCGGCATTCAGGCGAACGTCTTCGCCAGCCTGCGCAGACCTTCCCTGATCTCGTCGGCCGAGTGCGTGGTGAACGACAGCCGCATCGAGCCAGGGTCCGGCTCCCCGCAGAAGAACGGCGCCCCCGGCACGTACGCCACCTCGTGGCCGACGGCGGCCATGAGGAGTGCCGTGGCGTCGTGGCCCTCCGGGAGGGTGGCCCAGATGAACATGCCGCCGTCCGGCCGGTTCCAGCGACTGCCCTCGGGCAGCGCGGCGGGCAGGCCTTCGAGCATCGCGTCCCGGCGCTCCTGGTACGCGGCCCGCATCCCCGCGACGTGAGCGTCGAGGTCGCTGTCGCGCAGATAGCGCGCGGCCGCGGCCTGGTCGATGGAGGAGGTGTGCAGGTCGGCGGCCTGCTTCGTGATCACACACGCGCGGCGCAGGCCGGCGGGGGCGCGCAGGAAGCCGAGCCGGAGCCCGGGTGCCATCACCTTGGAGAAGGAGCCGAGGAGGACGGTCCGGTCGGCGGCCGCGGGGTGGGCGGCGATGCAGGGGACGCGCTCGCCGTCGTAGCGGAGTTCGCCGTACGGGTCGTCCTCGACGATCCAGAACCCGTGCCGCGCGGCGGCGTCGGCGACGGCGGCGCGGCGCTCGGCGGGGAGCGTACGGCCCGTGGGGTTCTGGAACGTGGGGATGACGTAGAGGAGGGTGGCCTTCTCGCGCGCCGCGATCTCCTCCAGTGCGGCGGGGATGACGCCCTGGTCGTCGGTGGGTACGGGGACGACGCGGGCACCGGCGAAGGCGAAGGTCTGGAGGGCCGCGAGGTAGCAGGGGTCCTCGACGAGCACCACGCCACCCGGTTCGACGAGGGCCGCCGTGAGGAGGGTGAGGGCCTGCTGCGAGCCGGTGGTGATCAGCAGGTCGTCGGGGTCCGTGGGCAGGTCGCGGTCCGAGAGCCGGCCGGCGATCGCGGTGCGCAGCTCAGGGTCGCCCTCGGTGGTCGAGTACTGGAGCGCCTGTCCCGGGATTTCGGCCAGGACGCGGTCGTACGCCGCTCGGATCCCCGCGACGTCGAACAGCTCGGGGGCGGGCAGTCCCCCGGCGAAGGAGATCACCTCGGGGCGCGCGGTGAGCGCCAGGATCTCGCGTACCGGCGACGACGCGACGCCGGCGAGCCGCGAGGCGATGCCGGGGACGGGCGCGGCGGAGCCGGAGGGGCCGGCAGACCCGGAAGGGCCGGAGGCGGCGGCGGTGGTGGCGTTCGCGGGCATCGAGGCGGCGGAAAGCATGGCGTCAGCATATAGACGGCCCGCGCGCTGTCCAGGGTCCTCGGAATCCCCCTGGGCACAGCCGAGTTGACGTTCTCCTCCCCGCCCTTCGGCGAGCCGGATCACACCGCCCCGCCCCTCCCTACTGAGCCGTCGCCCGCCCGGCCGGTACGTCGCGGCCGTCGGCCCAGAGGGAGCGCACATGGCCGAGGTGGCGGCGCATGCAGGCCTCGGCGCCCCGGGCGTCTCCGGCCAGCATCAGGTCGAGGAGTTCGAGGTGTTCCTCTGCGGAGGAGACGAGCTTGCCCGCCTCGTCCAGGCCGGTCAGGCCGTAGAGACGGGAGCGCTTGCGCAGTTCCCCCACCGTCTCGACGAGTCGCTCGTTTCCGGACAGGGAGAGCAGGGCGAGATGGAAGCGACGGTCGGCCTCCAGGTAGCCGATGAGGTCGTGTTCCCTGGCGCGGGAGACGATCTCCTCGGCGACCGGCCGGAGTTGCTCCAGATCGTCCCGGGTGGCCTTCTGGGTGATCCGGCCGATGGTGGGGACCTCGATGAGGGTCCGCAGTTCGGTGAACTGGTCGAGGTCCCGCTCGCTGACCTCGGTGATGCGGAAGCCCTTGTTGCGTACGGGCTCGACCAGACCCTCGCGGGCCAGGTCGAGCATCGCCTCGCGGACCGGCGTCGCGGAGACGCCGAGGTCGGCGGCGAGCCCTGGGGCCGAGTAGACCTGACCGGGGCGGAGTTCGCCGGCGATCAGCGCGGCCCGGAGGGCGTGCCCGACCTGGTCGCGGAGCCGCTCCTGCGCTCTCACGAGGCCGTACTGTTTCAGGTCACCCATCGTGCGCCCTCCGAGAAGTCACGGAGGAGCATCGTACAATGTCACGTTTCTCTGACCGCCTACGCGGGAACCGGACCGCCCGCACAGGAGATCAGAGAAGGAACCCGGCGGGGAAGGGATCGTCGGGGTCGAGGAAGTACTGCGCGGTGCCGGTGATCCAGGCGCGTCCCGTGACGGTCGGGATGACCGCGGACACCCCGCCCACCTCGGTCTCGCCGACGAGCCGCCCGGTGAACTCCGTACCGATGAAGGACTCGTTGACGAAGTCGGTGTCGAGCGGAAGCTCGCCCCGGGCATGCAGCTGGGCCATGCGGGCGCTGGTCCCGGTGCCGCAGGGGGAACGGTCGAACCAGCCCGGGTGGATGGCCATGGCGTGCCGCGAACGGGTCGCGTCCGAGCCGGGCGCGGCCAGGTAGACGTGCTTCACGCCGGCGAAGGCCGGGTCGAGGGGGTGGACCGGCCGGTCGGGACCCGAGTTGATCGAGTCCATGACGGCGAGTCCGGCGGCGAGGAGGTCGTCCTTGCGCTCGCGGTCGAACGGCAGTCCCAGGGAGTCGAGTTCGACGAACGCGTAGAAGTTG
>NZ_JBHXRL010000038.1:0-19219 GCF_042717315.1 Streptomyces sp. NPDC058650 | reverse complement strand
CATACCATATCTGCTCTGCTCCCTTGTCGGGGGTGCTTTTTTTGTTGATCTCCACCCCGCCGGGCGCGCCCCCCCCCCCCAATACCGCGGGGGGGGGCGCCGCCGCAGGTGAGGCTCGTTACGTTGCCGACCGGTGGGCCGGCCCTCACGTGGCCTCGCAGGACCCTTACGGGGCCTGACAAGTCCTGACAGGTCCTTACAGGCCGAGGTCGACCTCGAACTCGCCGGCCTCCAGGATCGCCTTGACGGCCGTCAGGTAGCGGGCGGCGTCGGCGCCGTCCACCAGACGGTGGTCGTAGGACAGGGCGACGTACGTCATGTCGCGGACCGCGATCGTCTCACCCAGGTCCGGGTGGTCGATGACGACCGGGCGGCGCACGGTGGCGCCGATGCCCAGGATGGCGACCTGGTTCGGGGGCACGATGATCGTGTCGAACAGCGCGCCGCGCGAACCGGTGTTGGAGATGGTGAAGGTCGCACCGGCCAGGTCGTCCGGCGTGATCTTGCTGGCGCGCACGGCGCCGGCCAGCTCCGCGGTCTTCTTCGAGATACCGGCGATGTTGAGGTCGCCCGCACCCTTGATGACCGGGGTCATCAGACCCTTCTCGGAGTCCACCGCGATACCGATGTTCTCGGTGTCGAAGTAGGTGATCGTGCCCTCGTCCTCGTTGATCCGGGCGTTGATGACCGGGAAGGCCTTCAGCGCCTGGGCCGCCGCCTTGACGAAGAACGGCATCGGGGAGAGCTTGACGCCCTCACGAGCCGCGAACGCGTCCTTGGCGCGGGCGCGCAGCTTCATCAGCTTGGTGATGTCGACCTCGACGACCGAGGTCAGCTGGGCCTGGCCGTGCAGCGCCTTCATCATGTTGTCGCCGATGACCTTGCGCATGCGGGTCATCTTGACGGTCTGACCGCGCAGCGGGGAGACCGAGAGGGCCGGAGCCTTCGCGGCGGCCGGGGCCGGAGCGGCGGCGACGGGGGCGGCAGCGGCGGCCTTCTTGGCCTCGGCGGCCGCGAGGACGTCCTGCTTGCGGATGCGACCGCCGACGCCGGAGCCCTTGACGGCCGCAAGGTCGACACCGTTCTCGGTGGCGAGCTTGCGGACCAGCGGGGTCACGTAGGCGCCGTCCTCCGAGGACGCAGCCGGAGCCGGGGCGACGGGGGTGACCAGGGCCGGAGCGAGCGACGGGGCGGCCGGCGCGGCCGGGGCCGGAGCCGGAGCCGCGGCCGGGGCGGCCGGAGCCACGGGGGCCGGAGCCGCAGCCGGGGCGGCCGGAGCCACCGGGGCCGGAGCCGCGGCGGGGGCGGCCGGGGCCGGGGCCGCGGCGGGGGCGGCCGGAGCCGGGGCGGCGGGCGCGGCCGGAGCGGCACCCGCGGCGCCGATGACGGCCAGCTTGGCGCCGACCTCAGCGGACTCGTCCTCGGCGACGACGATCTCCAGGAGGACACCGGAGACCGGGGCCGGGATCTCGGTGTCGACCTTGTCCGTGGAGACCTCCAGCAGCGGCTCGTCGGCCTCGACGGTCTCGCCGACCGACTTCAGCCAGCGGGTCACGGTGCCCTCGGTGACGGACTCGCCCAGCGCGGGCAGCACGACGTCCGTACCGGCGGCGGCGCCGCCGGCCGGAGCCGCGGCGGGGGCCTCGGCGACCGGCGCCGGAGCGGCCGGAGCGGCCGGGGCCTCGGTCACGGGGGCCGGGGCGGCGGCCGGCTCGGCGGCCGGGGCGGCGGCGGGAGCCGGGGCGCCCGTGCCGTCGTCGATGATGGCCAGCTCGGCGCCGACCTCGACCGTCTCGTCCTCGGCGACCTTGATGGAGGCCAGGATGCCCGAGGCGGGGGCGGGGATCTCGGTGTCGACCTTGTCGGTCGAGACCTCGAGCAGCGGCTCGTCGGCCTCGACGCGCTCACCCTCGGCCTTGAGCCAGCGGGTGACGGTGCCCTCGGTGACGCTCTCGCCGAGCGCCGGCAGGGTTACGGAAACCGGCATGGTTTCAGTTGCTCCTAACGAATTGCGGAAAGTGGTCGTCGCGCCCTGTGATGACGATGAGCGTCAGTCGTGGGAGTGCAGCGGCTTGCCGGCCAGGGCCAGGTGGGCCTCGCCGAGCGCCTCGTTCTGCGTCGGGTGGGCGTGGATGAGCTGCGCGACCTCGGCCGGCAGCGCCTCCCAGTTGTAGATCAGCTGCGCTTCGCCGACCTGCTCGCCCATGCGGTCACCGACCATGTGGACGCCGACCACGGCACCGTCCTTGACCTGGACGAGCTTGATCTCGCCCGCGGTCTTGAGGATCTTGCTCTTGCCGTTGCCCGCGAGGTTGTACTTGAGGGCGACGACCTTGTCCGCGCCGTAGATCTCCTTGGCCTTGGCCTCGGTGATGCCGACGGAGGCGACCTCGGGGTGGCAGTACGTCACCCGCGGCACGCCGTCGTAGTCGATCGGCACGGCCTTCAGACCGGCGAGACGCTCGGCGACGAGGATGCCCTCGGCGAAGCCGACGTGCGCGAGCTGGAGGGTGGGGACGAGGTCGCCCACGGCCGAGATCGTCGGCACGTTGGTACGCATGTACTCGTCGACCAGGACGTAGCCGCGGTCCATCGCGACGCCCTGCTCCTCGTAACCGAGACCGGCGGAGACCGGGCCGCGGCCGATCGCGACGAGCAGCACCTCGGCCTCGAAGGTCTTGCCGTCGGCCAGGGTGACCTTGACGCCGCCGTCGGTGTACTCGGCGGACTGGAAGAAGGTGCCGAGGTTGAACTTGATGCCGCGCTTGCGGAACGCGCGCTCAAGAAGCTTCGAGCTGTTCTCGTCCTCGACCGGGACGAGGTGCTTCATGCCCTCGATGACCGTCACGTCGGTGCCGAAGGACTTCCACGCCGAGGCGAACTCGACGCCGATGACGCCACCACCGAGGATGATCGCGGACTCCGGGACCCGGTCCAGGGTCAGCGCGTCGTCCGAGGTGATGATCCGGTTGCCGTCGATCTCCAGGCCGGGGAGCGACTTCGGTACGGAGCCGGTGGCGAGGAGGACGTGACGGCCCTCGACGCGACGGCCGTCGACGTCGACGGAGGTCGGCGAGGAGAGGCGACCGGTGCCCTCGATGTAGGTCACCTTGCGGGAGGCGACGAGACCCTGCAGACCCTTGTACAGGCCCGAGATCACGTCGTCCTTGTACTTGTGCACGCCCTTGATGTCGATGCCCTCGAAGGAGGCCTTGACACCGAACTGCTCCGCCTCGCGCGCCTGGTCGGCGACCTCGCCGGCGTGGAGCAGGGCCTTCGTCGGGATGCAGCCGTTGTGCAGGCAGGTGCCGCCGAGCTTGTTCTTCTCGATCAGTGCGACGTCCAGGCCCAGCTGCGCTCCGCGCAGCGCCGCGGCGTAACCGCCGCTACCGCCGCCGAGAATCACTAGGTCGAAAACGGTGCTGGCGTCGTTCGCCACGTCACGTCCTCCATGCATGTGCGCTCGTCGCCGGTCTTCAGTGACCGGGCGGCGGCTGGTGTTCGGCCGCTTTATTTCGGCCCTGTGGTGGGGGCCCTGTCCTGCCGAGAACCCATCTTCGCACTTGTTGACGGATGGCGGGACGCGGGGCCGTGCTCTGAGACGGCCGATCGTCCGTACGGAGGGATCGCCCCAGCGTACGAACCTACGGATTTCGTCGCGAGCGAACAGTCGCGAAGGCCCCGGGCGCCTTGCCCAGGGCCTTCGCCACGAGGGCGAGCGAGCCGAAGGGGCGCGCCGCTGTCGAAGGGGAGAACGCGCGGAGGTCGCGCAGCGACCGAGCACGATCGACCTCCCCCAGACTTCGTCCGGGGGTGCCCCCACAGCGGCTCAAGCGCCCCGGAGGCGAGCCGAGCCCTGAAGAGAGGGGAGCTCAGAGCTCGCCGGCCGCCGTGCGCTCGGCCAGCTTCACCAGGGTGCGCACCGAGGAGCCGGTGCCGCCCTTCGGGGTGTACCCGTACGGGGCGCCCTCGTGGAAGGCCGGGCCCGCGATGTCCAGGTGGGCCCAGGTGATGCCCTCGCCCACGAACTCCTGGAGGAAGAGACCGGCGACCAGGCCGCCGCCCATCCGCTCGCCCATGTTGGCGATGTCGGCGGTGGGGGAGTCCATGCCCTTGCGCAGGTCCGCCGGGAGCGGCATCGGCCAGGACGCCTCGCCGACCTCCTCCGCGGCCTCGTGGATCGCGGTGCGGTAGTCGTCGTCGTTGGCCATGATGCCGAAGGTGCGGTTGCCCAGGGCCAGCACCATGGCGCCGGTCAGGGTCGCCACGTCGACGATCGCGTCCGGGTGCTCCTCGGAGGCCTTGGTCAGCGCGTCGGCGAGGACGAGCCGGCCCTCGGCGTCGGTGTTGAGGACCTCGACGGTCTTGCCGCTGTACATGCGCAGCACGTCACCCGGGCGGGTGGCGTTGCCGGACGGCATGTTCTCGGCGAGGGCGAGCCAGCCGGTGACGTTGACGGCGAGACCGATGCGGGACGCGGCGACGACGGCGGCGAACACGGCGGCGGCGCCGCTCATGTCGCACTTCATCGTCTCGTTGTGGCCGGCCGGCTTCAGGGAGATGCCGCCGGAGTCGTAGGTGATGCCCTTGCCGACGAGGGCGAGGGTCCGCTCCGCCTTCGGGTGGGTGTAGGCGACGCGGACCAGGCGCGGGCCGCGGACGGCGCCCTTGCCGACGCCGAGGATGCCGCCGTAGCCGCCCTTGTCGAGCGCCTTCTCGTCGAGCACCTGCACCTTGAGGCCGTGCTCCTTGCCGGCGGCCGCGACGATGGCGGCGAACGACTCGGGGTAGAGGTCGTTCGGCGGCATGTTGATCAGGTCGCGGGCGCGGTTCATCTCCTCCGCGACGGCCTGGGCGCGCTCGGCGGCGGCCTTGTACGCCTTGTCGCGCGGCTTGGCGCCGAGCAGGGCGACCTCGGCCAGCGGCTTCTTCGCGTCCTTGGCTTCCTGGTACGCGGTGTAGGCGTACGCGCCGAGCAGGGCGCCCTCGGCGACGGCGGCCGCGTCCTCGGCGGAGGCGATCGGCAGCGCGAAGGCGGCCTTCTTCGAGCCGGTCAGGGTGCGGGCGGCCGTACCGGCGGCGCGGCGCAGGGTCTCCGCGCCGAACGACTCGCCGTCCTCGGGGGCGGTGCCCAGGCCGACGGCCAGGACGACGGGGGCCTTGAGTCCGGCGGGCGCGGGCAGCTTGATCGCCTCACCCTCGGAACCCGAGGCGCCCAGGGTCTCCAGGACGGCGGCGAGCCGGCCGTCGAAGGCCTTGTCGACGGCCTCGGCGCCCGGGGCGACGACGAGCGTCTTCCCGGTCTTCGCGACGCCGACCACGAGGGCGTCGGCGCGGAGCGTCGCCGCACCGGCAGTGCTGAGAGTGAGAGCAGTCACGGTGGTGAATTCTCGCTTCCATTGAGTTCTGTGGCGGTCGAGGGATGGGCCGACCGTGCCCGCCGCATCGTATTTCGGCCCGGAGAGCGCCGAGAACGAGCCTACGCTCGCTCGCGGCGTTCGCTCACGGCGGCAGTGATTCACTCATCCGTGGTGTCTCTTTCATGTTTACCGTTCAGGCTCGGTGAGCTCGTCCACACTCGCCTCATTCCTGCAAGGCGACGCACTCGCCCTTGCGCCATCTGCATCATCTCCACAGGTCCGCCGGTCCGGCCTCGGCCCGGACGGGCCTGCCGAGGGGGGACACCACCGATGGACTCCGGCCGAATCCGCACGCCCAGAACCGCCCGCCGCACCGCACCCCGTACCGCGCCCCGCACCTCCCCCAGAGCCTTCGGCCTGGGAGGTGCCCCCATGGTCGCCGCGCTCGCCGCCGCCGCGCTGCTCGCCACCGTCCTGCCGTCCGCGCAGGCCGTGGCCGCCCCGGTACCCCGCGTCGACCTGACGGTCCTCGTCGTCGACGACGGCGGCAGCGCCGTCGGGGCGATCACCGCCGAGCTGAAGGGCTCCGGCGTCCCGTACCGCAGGATCGACCTCAACGACCCGAACCGCCCGGTCCTCGACACGGCCTTCCTCAGCGACACCCTCGACGGCCGCCCCCGCGCCAAGTACCAGGGCGTCGTCCTGCCCCACGAGAGCGCCTTCGGCCCCGACTCCGCCGAGCACACCGCGCTCCAGGCGTACGAGCGGACCTTCGGGATCCCGCAGGTCGACGCCTACACCTGGTCGCACCCGGGCGTCGGCCTCGACTACACCAACGAGGGCGGCTGGTCCGGCGTCCTCGACGGGACCACGGCCGGGGTCACCGCAGCCGGGAAGACGGGCCCCTTCCGGTACCTCGCGGGGGCGCTGACCTTCGAGGACAACGACCCGGCGATCGCCGAGAGCTACGGCTACGCGGGCCGCCCCCGCGCCGGCTTCACCAGCTACCTCGACGTCCCCGTCGAGGGCGGCGGCCGGGCCAGTCTCGTCGGCGAGTACACCGCCGACGGGCGCCGCGAGCTCGTCGTCACCTTCGCCTACAACCAGTACCAGCGGCAGTTCCGGGCCCTCGCGCGCGGCATCGTCGAATGGCTCACCCAGGGCGTCCACCTCGGCCAGAGCCGCAACTACCTCTCCGTCCACGTCGACGACGTCTTCGCCCCCGACGCCCGCTGGGACTCCACGCTCAACTGCACCCCCGGCGACTTCGACTGCGTCGAGGACGACGGCGAGGGCGTCGATCCCATCCGGATGACCGCCGCCGACGCCCAGTACGCCGCCGCCTGGCAGAAGGCCTCCGGCTTCACCCTCGACATGGTCTACAACGGCGGCCAGGGCGAGCAGTGGAAGACCGAGCACGGCGGCACCGACCCGCTCACCACGCGGCTCCTCGCGGACCGCGCCCAGTACCGGTGGATCAACCACACCTACACCCACCCCTTCCTCGGCTGCGTCCAGGACAACACCACCGTCCCCTGGCAGTGCGCCAAGGACATCTCGGGCAACACCCTCTGGGTCAGCCGCTCCGAGCTCTCCGGCCAGATCCGGAACAACCACAACTGGGCCGTGGGCAAGGGCATCTCCGTCGACCGCTCCGAACTCGTCACCGGC
The DNA here is from genome assembly GCF_042717315.1 of Streptomyces sp. NPDC058650. NCBI lineage: Bacteria > Bacillati > Actinomycetota > Actinomycetes > Kitasatosporales > Streptomycetaceae > Streptomyces > Streptomyces sp. NPDC058650. The sequence goes on along the minus strand of NZ_JBHXRL010000038.1, from coordinate 12,188 downwards.
GAGCACTCCGGTCTGAGGACCCTGCCCCAGCAGCCCGTCGACAATCCGAACCTCGCCGGCGCCCTCGCCGACAACGGCGTGAAATGGACCGCGAGCGACAACTCCCGCGAACCGCAGCAACGTTCCGTCGGCACCGGGACCGCCGCCGCGAAGACCGTGCCCCGCCACCCCATGAACGTGTACTACAACGTGGGCACCGCCGCCGAGATGACCGACGAGTACAACTGGATCTACACCTCCCGCGCCCACGGCGGCAGCGGCATCTGCGAGGACAACCCGCTGTCCACCTGCCTGCCCGCCCCGCTCCCCGTCACCACCGGATACGCCGAGCGGATCGTCCCGCAGGAGGCCCGCACGGCCCTCTCCCACGTGCTCGGCAACGACCCCCGCCCGCACTACGTGCACCAGTCCAACCTGGCCGAGGAACGGCTCCTCTACCCCGTACTCGACCGCGTACTCTCCGACTACCGGGCCCTGTTCGCACCCAGCGCACCCCTGGTGAACCCGCGTCAGAAGGACGTCGGAACCGAGCTGAACCGCCGTGCCGCCTGGGACCAGGCGATCGCCGCGGGAAAGGTCACCGCCTACCGCATCGGCGCCACGGTCACCGTCAAGGCCCCGGCCGGCCTCACCGTGCCCGTCACCGCACCCGAGGGAACCCGCAAGCAGGCCCTTCTCGGCTCGACCGTCTTCGGCTCGGCCTACGCGGGCACCCGCTCCGCCTGGGCCGCACCCGAACTGCTCCAGACCGCCGTCACACTCACGCTCCCGACCGCCTGACCAGCACGTCCTGGGGGGAACCGCACATGCCGAGCAGTGGCCGTCACGTCACCATGCTCACCGAAGGCACCTATCCGCACGTCCACGGCGGCGTCAGCACCTGGTGCGACCAGCTCGTCCGCGGCATGCCGGAGGTCGACTTCGAGATCCTCGCCCTCACGGGCAACGGCCGCGAACCCGTGACCTGGGAGCTGCCGCCCAACATCACCCGGCACACCGCGTTCCCCCTCTGGGGCCACCCCCAGGGACCGGCCGCGCCCGGCCTGTTCGACCGGGCGCGCCGGCCCCTGCGGGGGCGGGAACGCCGCCGCTTCCTCGACACGTACGAACGCCTGCTGCTCGCCCTCCTCGACCCGAGCGCGGGCTGCGACTTCGGCACGAGCCTGTACGAGCTGGCCGAACTGGCCCGGCAGGGACGGCTGACCCCCGCCCTGCGCTCCGAACCGGCCCTGCGCTCCCTGATGTGGATCTGGACCATGCCGCACCTGCCGACCCTCGCGGCCCGGCCCACCGTCCACGACGCGCTCACCGCCACCGACCTGCTGGAACACGCCCTGCGCCCGCTCGCCGCCCGGATAGCCACCGGCAGCGTGGCCCACGCCGTCTCCAGCGGCCTCGCCACGCTGCCGGCCCTCGCCGCACAGCACTTCGAAGGGGTGCCCTTCCTGCTCACCGAACACGGCATCTACCTCCGCGAGCGCTACCTCGGCTACCGCACCGACACGCAGCGCTGGCCGGTCAAGGCCCTCATGCTCGGCTTCTACCGCGAGCTCAACACGCTCGGCTACCGCAAGGCCGACCTCATCACCCCCTGCAACCAGTACAACCGGCGCTGGGAGGAGCGCGGCGGCGCCCCCGCCGACCGCATCCGCACCGTCTACAACGGCGTCGACCCGGCCCTCTTCCCCGAGGCCGGACCCGAACCCGAGACCCCCACCCTCAGCTGGTGCGGGCGGGTCGACCCCATCAAGGACCTGGAGACCCTGATCCGGGCCTACGCGATCTGCCGCGCCGAACTCCCCGAGCTGCGGCTGCGGCTGTTCGGCCCGGTCCCCGCCGGGAACGAGGACTACCGCACCCGCCTGGAGAAGCTCGCCGCCGAACTCGGCGTCACCGACGGCATCACCTTCGAGGGCCGCGTCTCCGAGGTGCCCCGCGCCTACGCGGCCGGCAGCGTCGTCATGCTCTCCTCCATCAGCGAGGGATTCCCCTTCTCCCTCATCGAGGCCATGTCCTGCGGCCGGGCCACCGTCTCGACGGACGTCGGAGGCGTACGGGAGGCCGTCGGCGACACCGGGATCGTCGTCCCGCCCCGCGAACCGGCCGTCATGGCCGCCGCCGTCACCGAACTGCTCAGGGACGGAGCCCGGCGCGCCGAACTCGGCCGCCTGGCACGGCAGCGGGTCATCGACCGGTTCACCCTGAACCGCTCGGTGGACGGCTTCCGCCAGATCTACCGCGAACTGGCGGGCGAACGCCCGGCCCCCCGCCTCCACCCCGCCCCGAAGGCGTGGACCGTCCGCATCCCCTCCCCCCGCCGCGCCCCCGCGCCCCTCGTCGTGGGAGGCACCCCCGCATGAGCGGCTCCCTCTGGCTGAAACCCCCGGTCGCGGGGACGCCGCTCCCGGCGATCCCCCGCCCCCGGCGGGAGGACGCGCCGACGGCACCCCCCGGCCTCGCCGTCGACCCCCTCGACGAACTCGCCGGGCGGCTCGACGCGTTCGTCGCCGTCGCCGTGCACCCGGACGAGATCGCCGCGCTCCTCGAATCCGACGGCATGACCGACGACCACATCCGCCTCACCTACGGCAGGGCCGACTCCTTCACCCTCGCCGAGGACCTCTACGCCCGCGGTGAGCGGCGCCACCCCGCCCCGGAGGCGCCGCCCGCCGGACCCTGGCACGGCGAACTCGCGGGCTGCCTCCTGCGCGGGCTCGTCTTCGCGCTGCCCGGCCTCGCCTACGTCCTGGCGGCGCCGCTCCTCGCCGGGGAGCACAGCCGGTTCGGGCTCCCCGGCGGAACGGTTCCGCTCCTCGCCGGGGCCGTCACCGGCTGGGTGTGGAACCAGGCCCTGTCCCACCGCGCGTACACCTGGCTCGGCCTCGGCGACCGGCCCGCCGCCGCCCGCGCCCTGCTCACCGGCGCCCCGGCGGGCGCCCTCGCCGGATCCGCCGTCGCGCTCGCGGCCGCCGGACCCGGCGAGATCCCGGCGGCCCTCTTCGCCGCCGGCCAGTCGGTCTACCTCGCCGCCGCGACCGTCCTCCTGGTCCTCGGCCGCGAACGGGCCCTGCTCTGCGCCCTGCTGCCGCTCGCCGGAGCCTTCCCCGCCTTCCGCTGGGACCTGCCCGACCTCCTGCGGGCCGGGCTCCTCCTCACCTCGCTCACCGCCGCCGTCACCTTCGCGGCGCTCGTGCTCCGGCCGGGCGCGCGGCGCGCGGCGGCGGGCCGGGGCGGGCCCCCGCGCGCGGCCTCCCTCCCGTACGGACTCTTCGGCCTCGGCAGCGGACTGCTCGTCCTCCACGCGGGCATCGGCGACACCCTGGTGAGCGGCGCCGGAGCGGTCGTCGCCCTCACCCTCTCCATGGGACCGGCCGAGTGGCTGCTGCACCGCTTCCGGGGCGAGAGCCTGACCCGGCTGCGGACCCTGACCACGGCCCGGGAGTTCCGCAGGGCGGTCACCGGCACCCTCGTCCTCTGCCTCGGCGGCTACCTCACCGTCCTCGTCGGCCTCACCCTCGCCGCGACCCTGGCGTGGCCGGGGGCGCCCTGGCCGACGCTCCCGCGCCTCGTCACCCTGCTCCTGATCGGCACCGTGCTCTGGCTGGGACTGCTGCTCCAGGCCTTCGGCGCGGTGGCGAGCGCGGCGGCCGTCTGCCTGGTCGCGGCGGCGGCGCAGACCGCGCTGCCCGTGGCGGGCCCGGTGGCGACCGGGGGAGCGGCGGCGCTGCTCGCCGTCCTCACCTGTGTTCTGCTGGTACGACCGACCGCCCACCGCGCGTAGGGGTGACCGTGACGCCCACCCTCCTGGTGCCCTACTACGAGCACCCCGCCGACCGCCCCGAGGCCTGGTCGGCCCTCGTCGCCGCCGCGCCCTCCCTCCACGGCGTCGTCCTCAACCCGGCGAGCGGCGCGGGCGAGGCGCCCGACCCGGCGTTCGCCGAGGTGTCCGCGCGGCTGCGGGAGGCCGGCGTCCGCGTCCTCGGGTACGTGGACACCGCCTACGGCCGGCGCCCGCACGCCGAGGTCGTCACCGAACTGCTCCGGCACCGGGACTGGTACGGCGCCGACGGGACCTTCCTCGACCAGGTGACGACGGCGCCCGGCGCCCTCGCCCACTACCGGCGCGTCGCGGTCGCGGCCCGGGCCGCCGGAGCCGCGACCCTCGTCCTCAACCACGGCGCCCACCCGGACCCGGGGTACGAGGAGTTCGCCGACCTCCTCGTCACCTTCGAGGGCCCCTGGGACACGTACCGGACGCTCGACCTCCCGGTCGCCCCGCACTACTGCCACCTCGTCTACGCGGCCCCGCCCGGGGTCCGCCCGGCCACCCCGGTGCACTGTGCCGTCCCCGGCACGGGCGCGCACCCCTGGGGCACCCTGCCGCACCTCCTGGAGCCCGCCCGATGAGACGCCTCCTGCCCCTGCTCGCGGGCCTGTTGCTGCTGGCCACGGCCTGTACGACGGCCCCCGAACCCGACCCGAAACCGTCACCGGACGACCGCTGGCGGCCGAAACCCGGCCTGGCCTGGCAGTGGCAGCTCAGCGGTCGCCTCGACCCGACGGTCGACGTCCCGGTGTACGACATCGACGGCTTCGACCACCCGGCGTCCACCGTGAAGGACCTGCACGCCCGCGGCCGCAAGGTCATCTGCTACCTCTCCACCGGCGCCTGGGAGGACTTCCGCCCGGACGCCGCCCGCTTCCCGAAGTCCGTCCTCGGCGAGAGCAACGGCTGGGAGGGCGAGCGCTGGCTCGACATCCGCCGCACCGACGTCCTCGAACCCCTCATGGCGAAGCGGCTCGACATGTGCCGGGACAAGGGCTTCGACGCCGTCGAACCCGACAACATGGACGGCTACGAGAACCGCACCGGCTTCCCCCTCACCGCCGCCGACCAGCTCCGCTACAACCGCCTCATGGCCCGCCTGGCCCACGACCGGGGCCTCGCGGTGGGACTCAAGAACGACCTGGACCAGATCCCGCGGCTGCTCCCGGACTTCGACTTCGCGGTCAACGAACAGTGCGCCGAGTACGACGAGTGCGGCCGCCTGGCCCCGTTCGTCGCGGCGGGCAAGGCGGTCTTCCACGTCGAGTACGAGCGGGACGCCCGCGACTTCTGCCCCCAGGCCCGAAAGCTGGGCCTCAGCTCGATGCAGAAGCGGTACGAGCTGGGCGTCTGGCGCAAGCCCTGCTAGCGCCGCTCACCCCAGGGTGAGTACCACGAGCGCCACGGTCGCCGCCGTCTCCTCCAGCGCGCCGAACACGTCGCCCGTCACCCCGCCGAAGCGCCGCACGCACCGGCGCAGCAGCAGCGCCGCCGCGCACAGGGCGGCGCCGGCCGCCAGGACGTTGCGTACCGCGTCGTACGGGGAGAAGAGGAGGCCCGCGCCCGCGCACGCCACCAGGACGAGCGCGGTCGCGAGGGTCGCGGAGCGGACCGGGACCGTCGCCGCGACGATCGCGCCGAGGCCCTCGGGGCGGGCCGCGGGGACGCCGTGCCGGGAGGCGTGGGTGAGGGCGAGGCGGGCGACGGTCGCGGCGATGACGGCGGCGACCGCGCCGTGCGCCCAGCCCTCGTCGTACAGGCGGGCGAGCGCGGCGACCTGGGCGAGCAGGACGAGGAGGATCGTGATGACGCCGAACGGTCCGATGTCCGACTGCTTCATGATGCGCAGCGCGTCCTCGGCGGGCTTGGCGCTGCCGAGGCCGTCCGCCGTGTCCGCGAGGCCGTCGAGGTGGAGGCCCCGGGTGAGGAAGGCGGGGACGGCGGTGGCGACCACGGCCGCGAGCAGCGGGCCCGAGCCCAGCAGCAGGAACGTCCCGCCGAGCGCGGCGGAGGTGAGGCCGACGACGAGGCCGGCGAGCGGTGCGCAGAGCATGCCGGCGCGCGCCGCGTCCCGGTCCCAGCGGGTGATGCGGGCGGGGAGCACGGTGAGGGTGCCGAAAGCGAAACGCAGGCCGTCCATCCGGGCAGGGTAATCGCCGCCCCCGGACGGTAGATTACGCATAACGCTCAAATCGGAACGGGGTGGCATGGGTCACTGGTTCACCCGGAACATCGTCGAGCCGGGGAAGCTCCCGACGCTGCTCGCTCTGACCTCGTTCGTCCTGACATTCCTGGTCACCCGGACCGTCACCCGGCTCATCAGGGCCGGGAAGGGTCCCTTCAAGAACGTCTCCTCCGGGGGGCTCCATATCCATCACGTCGTGCCCGGCGTCGTCCTCGCCGTCATCGGCGGCTTCGGCGCGGTCGGCAGCGGCCGGCACGGCCTCGGCGCGGCGGTCTTCGCCGTCGTCTTCGGGATCGGCGCGGGGCTCGTCCTCGACGAGTTCGCGCTGATCCTCCACCTCGACGACGTGTACTGGACGGACGACGGCCGCAAGAGCGTCGAGGTGGTCGTGCTCACCGCGGCCCTGGTCGGCCTGGCCCTGAGCGGCTTCTCCCCGCTCGGCGTCGACGACCTGACGGCCGACGAACGCCAGGACCGCGTCACCTTCCTCCTGACCGTCGCGCTGAACTTCCTCCTCGTCCTGATCACCCTGGTCAAGGGGAAGTTCCGGATGGCCGTGATGGGCGTCCTGGTCCCGTTCGTGGCGATCGTCGGAGCCGTCCGCCTGGCCCGCTCCGGTTCCTGGTGGTCCCGGCGCTTCTACGGCCGCCGGCACCGGGCCCGCGCCCGCTCCCGCATCCGGACGTACCGCCACGACAAGCGCTGGACCAAGGTGCGGCGCCGCTTTCAGGACCTGATCGGCGGCTTCCAGGAGCGGGTCCCGGGCCGGGGTTCGACCCCCTCCGACCCGCCGTCCTGACCCCGGTCCCTGCCCCGCTCCCGCCAGGCCTGGACGCCGATGAGGACGAGGACGCCCGCGATGGCCGCGAGATGCTCCTTGCCCGCCAGATTCGGCTTGATGATCACCTCGACGACCATGGCCACGACCACCGCACCGCCGGTCCACCACGCCCGGTAGCGCCAGCAGACGTAGACGGCGAGGCCCACCACTGCCGCCGACGGACCGGTGTCGACCACCTGCGCGTCGGTGGCGGGGAGGCCGAGCGGGTTGTCCGGCCCGAGGGCGATGCCCACGCGTGCGTACAGCGTCCCGGACAGCGTGGCCAGATAGGCGACGGCGAGCGTCCGCCACCGCCCGAGGCAGATCTCGGCGATCCCGAACACCAGCAGGACCTGGGCCAGGGCGCCCCACACGGGCAGGTCGAGCGCGGGGACGAAGAGCGAGAGCGGGGTCCGCAGCAGGGCGAGCCACAGCGGGTCCTCGGCCCGTACGGAACCGATGTTCTGGACCGGCTGGTAGCCCCAGTCTTGGTTCTGTACGAGCTGGAAGAGAGCGGTCAGACAGACGGCGGCCAGCGTCATCGGGACCGCTCTCCCCCAAGCTCTCGATTTCGCTCGAGCAGGGAGGTGCCCCCACTTCTGTGCGACGAGCCCGGCCCGCACGGTGCCGAACAGCGGGCCCCACTCGCGGTGCGCGAAACGCGTGACGGAGCCGCTCAACGCCCGCTCTCCAGGTGCTTGCGGTGCAGCCACTTCGGCAGCCCTGGGGCTTCGAGGAAGCCCTCGGCCCGGCCGGCGGCGAGGCCGATGCGCAACAGGTCGGCGCTCTTCTCGAAGAGCATGAATCGGGGCTCCCAGATCGGTCGGTACTTGGCGTTGGCGCGGTACAGCGACTCGATCTGCCACCAGCGGGAGAAGAAGCTGAGCAGCGAGCGCCACAGGCGCAGCACGGGTCCCGCGCCGAGCTTCGAGCCGCGTTCGAAGACGGAGCGGAACATCGCGAAGTTCAGCGAGACCTGAGTGATCCCGATCTCCTTGGCGCGCTGGAGCATCTCGATCACCATGAACTCCATCAGCCCGTTCTCGGAGTCCCGGTCACGGCGCATCAGGTCCAGCGAGAGCCCCTTCGGGCCCCACGGCACGAAGGACAGCACCGCCCGCAGCGCACCCTCCCCGTCCGTGCACTCCAGCATCACGCAACGCCCGTCCCGCGGGTCCCCGAGCCGCCCGAGCGCCATCGAGAAGCCCCGTTCGGTCGCCCCGTCCCGCCAGTCGTCGGCCTTGCGGAGCAGCTCGTCCATCTCCTCGGCCGGGATCTCCTCGTGGCGCCGGATACGGACCTCGTAACCGGCCCGCTTGACCCGGTTGAAGGCCTGCCGGACCGTTCGCATGGCCCGCCCGTCCAACGTGAACTCGTCCGTCTCCACGATCGCCTCGTCGCCCAGCTCCAGGGCGTCCAGCCCGTGCCGGGCGTAGATCACCCCGGCCTCCTCGCTCGCGCCCATCACGGCCGGGATCCAGCCGTGCTCGCGCGCCTCGGCGAGCCAGGGCTCGATCGCACCGGGCCAGGCCTCGGGGTCGCCGATCGGGTCGCCGGAGGCGAGCGAGACCCCGCCGACCACCCGGTAGGTGATGGCGGCCTTCTCGCTGGGCGACCACACGACGCTCTTCTCGCGGCGCAGCGCGAAGTAGCCGAGCGAGTCGCGGTCCCCGTGCTTGTCGAGGAGGATCCGCAGCCTGTCCTCGTCCTCCTCGGTCAGCGGGTCGACGGCCCGGCGGGAGCGGAAGGCGGCGAACAGCACCGCGAAGAGCAGCAGCGTGGACAGGACGTTGATGGTGACGTCGACCCAGCCGGGGGTGGTGATCCCGGTGAAGCGCGACTCGTCGGTGGCCAGGGTCACCAGCCGCATCACGCCGTACCGCCAGCGCTCCAGGAAGGTGGAGGGGGCGGTGGAGGTGTTGGTGACGGTGACCAGGACGGCGGCGAGCAGCGAGGTGACGAGCAGTCCGCCGACCGCGACGACCGCGGCGAGCAGCGGGTTGGAGCGGTCGCCCTTCGCGTAGAACTCCTTGCGGCCCAGGAGCAGCGCCAGGACGAAAGCGGCGGTCAGGGCGAGCGAGACCCAGTTCTGGGCGTGCTGCCGGATCTCCGGGAAGACCATCACGACGGCGAAGAGCAGCAGGAACAGGCCGGCGAGCACCGTGTTGAGGATCCACGCGGCCCGCTTGCGGCGGCGCATGGTGATCGCCAGGAAGAGCGTGAAGACGCCCGAGGCGAAGCCCGCGGTGAGCATGTACGGGGTGAAGAAATCGTCCTCGTTGTGGCGGCGCAGGTCCTGTCCGAACGAGACCCAGACGGCGCTCAGGAAGTTGATGAACGTGACGGCGCGCAGGTACCAGACGGCGAACGCGGCGCTGCGCCGCGAACGGACGGTGGAGCCTCGGGGCGCTGCTTCGGCGGACAAACGGACCTCTCCCATGAAAAGCGATCATATGGGGCATCACTTGTCGTGCGGAGACGCCGGAGGCGGCCACGCGCGCGTCGCGCGTGGCCGCCCCGGAGTCGGACGATCCGTCTTTCCCGCTACTCCCCGTCAGGCCTCCGGAACGCCCTCGGTCTGAGGAGCGCCCTCGGCGTCCGGAGCGGCCTGGGCGTCCGGAGTGGTCGGATCCGGTCGCTCGGGCAGCTCCGCGGCGAACGCCGCCGCGGCCTGGACGAGGGGAAGCGCGAGCAATGCCCCGGTTCCCTCACCCACATGGACGCCGTGGTCGAGCAGAGGGTTGAGCGCCATCCGGTCCAGCGCCTTCGCCTGCGCCGGCTCCCCGCTCACCTGGCCCGCCAGCCACCAGTCCGGCGCGCGGAACGCCGCCCGCTGCGCCACCAGCGCGCAGGCCGCCCCCACCACACCGTCCAGGATCACCGGCATCCGCCGCACCGAGGCCTGGAGCAGGAAGCCCGTCATCGCCGCCAGGTCCGCGCCGCCGACCGCCGCGAGCAGCTCCAGCTGGTCGCCGAGGACCGGCCGGGCCCGCCGCAACGCGTCCCGGACCGCCGCGCACTTGCGCATCCACGCCAGGTCGTCGATCCCCGCGCCGCCCCGGCCCGTCACCACGGAGGCGTCCGTCCCGCACAGCGCCGCGATCAGCGTCGACGCCGGAGTCGTACCGCCCACGCTCAGATCCCCGAGCACCACCAGATCGGTGCCCGAGTCCGCCTCCTCGTCGGCGATCGCGACGCCGAGCCGGACCGCCGCCTCGGTCTCCTCGACCGTCAGCGCGTTCTCCACGTCGATCCGGCCGCTGCCCCGCCGTACCCGATGGCGCACCACATCGGCGGGCAGCAGCTCCGGCTCGCAGTCCAGACCGGCGTCCACGACCCGTACCGGCACGCTCATCGAGCGGGCCAGGACGGCGATCGGGCTCGCCCCGTCCAGGACCGCGCGCACCAGCTCGTGCGCGGTGCCGGGCGCGCGGCCCGACACGTCCAGCGAGGCCACCCCGTGGTCGCCCGCGAAGAGCAGCACCTTCGGCTGTTCGATCGCCCGCACCTTCACGGTCGCCTGCGCGGCCGACAGCCACTCACCGAGCTCGTCGAGCCGGCCGAGCGCCCCCGGCGGCACGCTCAGCCGCTCACGGCGCTCCTCGGCGTCACGCCGGATCCCCCCGTCGGGGCGCTCGATCAGATCGGAGAAGTCGTCCAGGTTCACGGGTTCCGCCTTGAGACAATCAGCGAGGGCCATCGGTGGTGGCACCCTACCCGCGCAGTACCAGCGCCTGACCGGCGACCACGAGGAGGACCTCCTCGCACTCCTCGGCGAAGGCCGCGTTCAGCCGGCCCAGTTCGTCCCGGAACCGCCGCCCCGACGCCGTGCCCGGCACGACCCCCGAGCCGACCTCGTTCGTCACCGCGACGACCGTGCGGCGCGTGGCCCGCACCGCCGCGACCAGCTCCGCCGTCCGCTCCCGCAGCGCCGCCTGCCCGCCGTCCGCCCACCGCTCGTCGTCCCAGGCGCCGACGCGGTCCATGGCGTCCGTCAGCCACAGCGACAGACAGTCGACGAGGAGCGCGGGACCGTCCTCGGCGAGCAGGGGCACGAGGTCACAGGTCTCGGTGGTACGCCACGCACCCGGCCGCCGCTCCCGGTGCAGCCCCACCCGCTCCGCCCAGTCCGGGTCGCCCTCCCGGGTCCCGCCCGTCGCCACGTACAGCACCTCGGGGAAGGTCTCCAGGCGCCGCTCGGCCTCCACGGACTTCCCCGACCGGGCCCCGCCGGTCACCAGGGTCCGCCGGGGCACGTCCGGCACCTCGTGGTACTCGCCCACGTACAGCGTCGTCCCGTCCGGCACGGCCCGCGCTCCCGCCGCCGCGAGCCGCCGGTCCAGCGCGGCCCCCGTCGGCACGTCGTGGTCCAGGTGGACCGCGATGACCTCGGTGGCGGGGCCGACCGCCCCGGTCGCCCGCAGCCGCGCCAGCGCGTCCGGACGGCCCGTCACATCGGCGACGACCATGTCGTAGGGCATGCCGTGGTCCTCCGGCAGCCCCGCCGGAGCCCCGCCCGGCGGCAGGTAGAGCAGCCGCTCGCCGTCCGTGGAGGTCACCTCGTAGCCCGTGCCGGGGGAGTCCATCGGCACCGCCCGCACCCGGTGCCCGCTGATCAGCGTCAACTCCCGGCCGTCCGGCACCCTTCCGGCCGTCGGCAGCCCGGCCGGCACCTCCACGGCGGGCCCGTCGTGCGGATGCGTCAGCAGCACCTGCCGCACGCCCACCAGCGAATGGCCCGAACGGGCCGCCGCGAGCGCGGCCCCCGGGGTGAGATCGAGCAGCAGGGCCCCGTCGATGAGCAGCGCGGTCGCGGCCCGCGCGCGGGTCCCGCGGGAGAGCGCGCAGACGGCGCAGGGGCAGTCGGGGCGGGGGAGCCCGAGGGGGGCGCCGGTGCCGAGCAGAGTCAGTTCCACCCTCAGATCCTCCCGCGCCACCGCGAGGCGTGCGCGCCCGGCTACGCTGCGGGCAGGAAACCGATCATCCGGTGAGCGCCTGGAGGCGGACATGGCATGGACGTGGCGGTTCGAGAAGTCCGACGGCACGGAGGTCGAGCCGGTGGTGACTCCCGAGGAGTTCACCACCCAGGGCGACGCCGAGAGCTGGATCGGCGAGCACTGGCGTGACCTCCTGGGCGGCGGGGCGGACCAGGTGACGCTCTCGGAGGACGGCAGCAAGATCTACGGCCCGATGCCCCTGAACGCGGAGGGCTAGAGCGCCCGGAAGCCAGAGGGGTGGGGGGGGGGGGGGGCGCCCCCCCCCCCCCCCCCCCGCCGCGCCCCCCCCCCCCCCCCCCCCCCCGGGCGCCGCCGCGGGCCGCGCCCGCCGCCCCCAGCGCGCCCCCCCCCCCCCCCCAA
>NZ_JBHXRL010000037.1:0-28463 GCF_042717315.1 Streptomyces sp. NPDC058650 | reverse complement strand
CGTACGCGAGCCACACCGTCCGCGCCTCCTCCAGCTCGTCGAGAGCGGCCACCAGCCGCCCCGGATCGAGCTCCCGGTCCTCGGGACCGAACCTGTGCCTGCGGCACAGATGGTCCCAGGTCGCCCTGTGCCCGTACGGCGCGAACCGCTCCAGACACTTGCGCAGCGAGTACCTGCGCAGCGCCGTGTCGCACCTCGGATCGCGCACCTGTCTCGCGAGACTCCGGAATCCGGCCATCTCTCGCCACCTCCGTCGCTGGTCCTACCGCGGTATCAGAGGGACGAACGAGTGGCCCTTCGTGTTCCATCGAAATCCGGATGGCAGCCATCATCGGGGCGGGAGGGATCACCGAAGCGCAGCGGAACCCGCGGGTCCGCCGGGGTTCAGGGCCGTCCCGCCCGGGCCGCCGACACCACCACCCGGGCCAGCTCGGGACGGCGGATGTCGCTGTGGGAGCGGACCACCTCCGCCGCGTCCACGTTCACGCACCCCGAGCCCGGCACGCCGTCGCGCGGCACGTCCGCCACGGTCCGGGCCGCCGTGCCGGGCACCCCCTGGACACCGTCGTGCCCGATCGCGCCCCAGCGCGGGTCCGCCGTGCCCGGCGCGGTCAGCGACGCGGAGTCGCCCGCGAGCCGGGACGCCAGCGGGTACATCACCCCGAGCGCCGTGTCGTGCCGCGAGTAGCAGGCCACCACCGGACCGCGTACCCGGCGCTGCATGTCCCGCAGCGCGCCGGACCCGCGGGGGTCGTGCGGCAGCCGGGCGGCGAACGCGTAGTGCGAGAAGGCCCCCTGGAGCAGGGTCACGGAGGCCACCGGGCGCGCCCCCTCCGGAAGGCCGCGGAGCGCGTACGCGACGAGCCGGGCGCCCATGCTGTGCCCCACGAGGTGGACGCGCAGACCGGGGGCCGCCCGCGCGACCTCGCCGAGCAGCGGCCCGAGCCCGGACTCGCCGACCCGCCCGGCCCGCCGCTTCATCACGTAGTAGGCGGCCTGCCGCAGCGCCTCCCTCGCCCCCTTCCAGTACCGCTTGAGTCCCTCCCCGAAGCCGGCCTCCGCACCGGAGCTCCCCATGGCCTCGGTGAACAGGGCGCACACCTCCACCGGATCCGCGACCAGGAACTCCGGCACGGGCTCCGCGAACCCGGCGGCACCCGCCGCGCCCCCGGACACGTCGGTCAGCTCCCTCAGGAGCGCACCGAACTCGGCGAACGCGGCCTCGTCCGGCGGCGCGAGCGCCAGCAGCTCCGCGAGCCGCCCGAGGACCGGCTCCTTCTCCGGGAGGACCGTCACGAGCGCCCGGTAGTCCGGCACCGGTTCGTCCGTGAACGTCATCGACGGCCAGATCACCCCCGCGTACCCGGCCTCGACCCCGGGCCCGAACAGGGCGGGGAAGGGGGCGAAGAAGTCCGAGCAGAGGCGGGTGGCACCGGACGGGGAGCTGTTCCACCCGTGGGCGAGCAGCACCAGGTCCGTCACCCCCTGCCGGGCCGGCGCCGCGAGGGCCGCGGACTGACCCGCCGGCCCGTCGCCGTCCTTGTCGAAGATGATCTCCCGGTACGGCTCCACACTCATCCCCGTCACGGCCCGACCGTCCCTCCACGTCGAGGTGGTCGCCGCCCCGAGGACGCGCGGGTGCGCGGGCAGCGGCTCCACGGCCAGCATGCCCGCGCGGAGACCCGTCCAGACGTGACGCGGCGGCCCTCCTGTCGCGCCGTCGGCGCGGCCGCGAGGTCAGCGCAGCCGCGCCGCCGACACCCGGGGGAAGTGGATCAGCAGGTCGTACGAGTCGGGGAGCCGGAAGGGCACGACATCGCCCGGCCAGGGGTACGCCGTCCCGATGTGCCGGGCCGGCCGGGGCACGCCGAGCCAGTCGCGCGCCGCCGGGGTCGTCCGGCGCAGGTCCAGGTAGAAGGCACCGGGGGAGACCCGGTCCAGGGTGTGGGCGTGGCTGTCGGGGCCGAGCGGGCCGACGGTGAAGGCCCGCAGCGGCTCGCCCGGGGCCTCGGTGTCGTGCGCGTTGAACGAGCCCTGTCCGAAGGTCGCGCCGACGCTCACGTAGTCCCGGCCGAGGGCGTCCCGCAGGAAGGCGCCCTGGATCCGGGGGTACTGGTCCGCCTTCGGCGTCACGTACCCGACGTGTCCGTTGTGCGCGGAGAGCAGGATCCGGTCGCCGGTCTGCCGCTGCCACCACACGGTGTTCTCGGCCATCACGCGGTCCCGGTAGAGCATCGCCTCGGCGACGCCCGCGTCCGTCAGGTCGTGCGAGAACTCGGTGCCGACCTGGGCGATGACCCGCGCGTGCTGCACCGCCCAGTCGTGGGCCTCCCGCGCCCCGGGGGCCCTGCCCGGCCGCTCCCGTTCCAGGAGGGCGAGCGCCCGGTTCACGTCGTCGGCCATCCGCCGCCGCTCCGGCAGTGGCTTGACCAGGTACGCCTTCATCCACGCCTCGACCTCGCCGGAGGGCCGCGACGCGCGGTACAGCTCCCGGAAGCGGGGGAGGAGCGCGGGGCTGGTGCGCGCCACGTACGAGGTGACGTTGTCGAAGAGGTTCGGTCCCGCGTAGCCGAGGTCGTTGCCCATGAAGCGGACCTGGTGCTCGGGGTGGGTCTGGTTGTACTTCCGCATCCACCGGAAGAGGTCGAGGTACTCCTCGGTGTTCCAGAGGCGGTACGACTCCTGGAACTCGTCCCGCATGATCGCCCGGATGTCGCCCCGCCCGGTGCGGACCCACTCGTCGACGAGCAGTCCGGTCGACCAGTTGGCCTCCAGGGCGAAGGTGGTGAACCCCTTTCGCTCCACGAGGTGTTCGAAGATCCGGTGCTTGGCCTCGAAGAACTCCGCCGAGCTGTGGGTGGCCTCGCCGATGCCGACCACCGTGGCCGAGCCGATCATCCGGTCGAGCGGGCGCAGGTCGGTCAGGGGGTGGGCGGAGCGGGCGAGTTCGCGAGCGGGGTCGGGCGCGGGCCGGCCGGCCGCACCGGCGGCGGGCGCCAGGGTGCCGAGGCAGGCGGCGACCAGCACCCCGACGAGGAAGTGGCCCCGGCCGCGACGGGAGGAACGGCGCCGTAAGGAAAGGTTCGTGAGGTTCATGGGACAAGCGTGGTCGGCGGGACGCCCCCGGGACATCCCGCCCGCCCCCGTGCCCACCCGGGGGCCAACCCCCGTCAGCGGTAGAGCAGATGCTCCCGCCGCACCGCCCGGAAGGCCGTCAGGTCCGCCTCCCACGCCCCGACGACCTCGTCGGTGTCCGCGCCCGCGTCGATCAGGGTCCGTACCCGGGTCGAGCCGGTCAGCTTGTCGATCCAGTGGTCCGCCCGCCAGGCGAAGCCGGACCAGGAGCTCCGGGCGGTGACCAGGAGCCCGATCCCGGTCCGTACCGGGTCGAAGGACTCACGGTCGTGGACGTGCAGCTGCACCCCGCCCACGGTCTTCCCCTGGAACTTGGAGAAGGTCGGGGCGAAGTACGCCTCGCGGAAGCGGACTCCGGGCAGACCGAGGGCGTTCGCCGCCTCCGCCCACCGCCGGTCGACCCCCTCGGCGCCGAGCAGCTCGAAGGGACGGGTCGTGCCCCGGCCCTCGGACAGGTTCGTCCCCTCGAAGAGGCACGTGCCGGCGTAGACGAGCGCGGTGTCGGGGGTCGGCATGTTCGGGCTCGGCGGCACCCACGGCAGACCGGTCGCGTCGAAGAACTCGGTGCGCCGCCACCCCGTCATGCGGACGGTCTCCAGGGCCACGGGCTTGGCCAGGAACTCGGCGTTGAAGAGCAGCGCCAGCTCGGCCACCGTCATGCCGTGCGCCTGCGCGATCGGCTCGCGCCCGACGAAGGTCGCGAAGGCCCGGTCGAGGACGGGACCGAGCGCCGCCCGCCCGGTCACCGGGTTGGGCCGGTCGAGGACGACGAACCGCTTCCCGGCGAGCGCGGCGGCCACCATGCAGTCGTACAGCGTCCAGATGTACGTGTAGAAGCGCGCGCCGGCGTCCTGGATGTCGAAGACGACGGTGTCCACCCCAGAGGCCGTGAAGACGTCCGCCAGCGGCTGACCGCTCTTCAGGTACGTGTCGTAGACGGGCAGCCCGGTGGCCGGGTCGTCGTACCGCCCCTCGGAGCCGCCGGCCTGGGCGGTGCCCCGGAAGCCGTGCTCGGGGCCGAAGACGGCGACCAGGTCGACCCGTTCGTCGGCGTGCATCACGTCGACGATGTGCCGGGCGTCGGCGGTGACGCCGGTCGGGTTGGTGACGACGCCGACCCGCTCGCCGGCCAGCGGGGCGTACCCGTCCGCCGCGAGCCGCTCGAAGCCGGTACGCACGCGGCCGTGACCGGGGCCGGAGGCGGGGGCGGCAGCCGCGGTGGACGCGGTGGCCGCCACCACCCCGACGGCCCCTCCGGCGGCCAGCAGACTCCGACGCGACAGGCCCATGGAACCTCCTCGGGGTGACATGGGCACGCACGCTAGCGTCCCTGACCGCCCCGGGGAACGAGGCGTGCGGAACGGGTCTTCCGTCTCTCCATACCGACTGGTTAGTCTGTCCGGGTCGTCACAGTCGAGAGGTGGGGTCCATGAACGCGGTGACCGCGGTGAACAAGGACACGAACGAGCTCCGGGGCGCCGGTGTGGTCGTCACGGGAGCGGGCGGCGGGATCGGTGCCGCGCTCGCCCGGCGCTTCGCCGCCGAAGGGGCCCGCGTCGTCGTCAACGACCTCGACCCCGTCCGCACCAAGGTCGTCGCCGAGGAGATCGGCGCCGTCGCCGTCCCCGGCGACGCCTCCGCCGTCGTCGACGAGGCCCGCGAGGCCCTCGGCGGCACCGTCGACATCTGGTGCGCCAACGCAGGACTCTCCTCGCCCGGCGACGCCTTCGCCGACGAGGACGTCTGGGCCGCCGCCTGGGACGTCAACGTCATGGCCCACGTCCGCTCGGCCCGCGCCCTGCTCCCGGAGTGGCTGGAGCGCGGCAGCGGCCGCTTCGTCTCCACCGTCTCCGCCGCCGGACTGCTCACCATGATCGGCGCGGCGCCGTACAGCGTCTCCAAGCACGGCGCGTACGCCTTCGCCGAGTGGCTCTCCCTCACCTACCGCCACCGCGGCCTCAGGGTCCACGCGATCTGCCCGCAGGGCGTCCGTACGGACATGCTGACCGCCGCCGGGTCGGCCGGCGACCTCGTCCTCGCCCCCACCGCCATCGAGCCCGAGGACGTCGCCGACGCCCTCCTCGACGCCATCGCGGCCGACCGGTTCCTCGTCCTGCCCCACCCCGAGGTCGCCGCCTACTACCGCAACCGCGCCACCGACCCCGAGCGCTGGCTCGGCACCATGAACCACGTCCAGCGCACCTGGGAGACGGGCGCCCGCTAGCAGGCGCTCCGGCGGATGGGAAGATCTACGGACGGGGACGGTGTTCCCCCGACCAGGAACGATCACGAGGGAAGGCGGCGGCGCATGGCCAGGACGACGGACGAGAGCGGGGCACCGGTCCCCCAGAGGCTCCTCGCCGCCGCCACCCGGCTCTTCGCGGAGCAGGGCTACGACCGCACCTCCGTCCAGGAGATCGTCGAGGCCGCCGGGGTCACCAAGGGCGCCCTCTACCACTACTTCGGCTCCAAGGAGGACCTCCTCCAGGAGGTCTACGCCCGGGTCCTGCGCCTCCAGCAGGAGCGGCTCGACGCCTACGCGGACGCCGACGCGCCCGTCGAGGACCGGCTGCGCGGTGCCGCCGCCGACGTCGTCGTCACCACCATCGAGAACCTCGACGACGCGGCCATCTTCTTCCGCTCCATGCACCACCTCAGCCCCGAGAAGAACAAGCAGGTCAGGGGCGAGCGGCGGCGCTACCACGAGCGGTTCAGGGCACTGATCGAGGAAGGCCAGCGGTCCGGGGTGTTCTCCTCGGCCACCCCCGCCGACCTGGTCGTCGACTACCACTTCGGCTCGGTGCACCACCTGTCGACGTGGTACCGCCCGGACGGCCCGCTCACCCCGCAGCAGGTGGCCGACCACCTGGCCGACCTCCTGCTGCGGGCCCTGCGTCCGTAAGGCGCTCAGAGGTACTTCTTCAGCTCCCGCCGCGCCAGCGACCGCTGGTGCACCTCGTCCGGGCCGTCCGCGAGCTTCAGCGTCCGCGCCGCCGCCCACAGCTCGGCCAGCGGGAAGTCCTGCGAGACCCCGCCGGCGCCGTGCGCCTGCACCGCCTTGTCGATGATGTCGACCACCGCGCGGGGCGTCGCGATCTTGATGGCCTGGATCTCGGTGTGCGCGCCCCGGTTGCCGACGGTGTCCATGAGCCAGGCCGTCTTGAGGACGAGCAGCCGCAGCTGCTCGATCGTCACCCGGGCGTCCGCGATCCAGTTCTGGACGACGCCCTGCTGGGCCAGCGGCTTCCCGAAGGCCGTACGGGTCACCGCGCGCCGGCACATCAGCTCCACGGCCCGCTCGGCCATGCCGATGAGCCGCATGCAGTGGTGGATGCGGCCGGGGCCGAGCCGGGCCTGCGCGATGGCGAAGCCGCCGCCCTCCTCGCCGACCAGGTTCGCGGCGGGGACGCGGACGTCGTCGAACAGCACCTCGGCGTGGCCGCCGTGGTAGTGGTCCTCGTACCCGTACACCCGCATGGCGCGCCGTACCTCGACGCCGGGGGTGTCGCGCGGCACGAGGATCATCGACTGCTGGCGGCGGAGGTCGGAGCCGTCAGGGTCGGTCTTGCCCATGACGATGAAGATCTTGCAGTCGGGGTTCATGGCCCCGGAGATGTACCACTTGCGCCCGTCGACGACGTACGAGTCGCCGTCCCGCCGGATCCGGGTCTCGATGTTGGTCGCGTCGGAGGAGGCGACCTCGGGCTCGGTCATCGCGAAGGCCGAGCGGATCTCACCCGTGAGGAGTGGCTCCAGCCACTGCTTGCGCTGCGCCTCGTCGCCGAACTGGGCGAGGAGCTCCATGTTCCCGGTGTCCGGGGCCGCGCAGTTGAGGGCCGTCGGGGCCAGGTGCGGGCTGCGGCCGGTGATCTCGGCGAGCGGCGCGTACTGGAGGTTGGTGAGCCCGGCCCCGTACTCCGCGTCGGGCAGGAAGAGGTTCCAGAGGCCCTGGCGCTTGGCCTCGGCCTTGAGCTCCTCGACCACCGCCGGGGTGTCCCAGGGGGAGGCGAGCAGGGCGCGCTGTTCCTCGGCGACGGTCTCGGCCGGGTACACGTGCTCGTCCATGAAGGCGAGGAGTTTCGCCCGCAGTTCCTCGGTGCGGGCGTCGTACGCGAAGTCCATGGCGGATCAGCCTTCCTGAAGGGTGGTGAGGCCGTGCTCGATGAAGACGGGGACGAGTTCGCCGATGCGGTCGAAGCCGGCGCCGACGGTCTGCCCGAGGGTCCAGCGGTAGTGGATGCCCTCCAGGATCACGGCGAGCTTGAACCAGGCGAAGGCCGTGTACCAGGCGAGGGCCGAGGTGTCGCGGCCCGAGCGGGCCGCGTAGCGCTCGACCAGCTCGGCGGCGCTCGGATGCCCGGCGGCCGTGGCGGTCGTGGAGACGGGGGAGTCCGGCAGGTCGAGCGGCGTGCTGTACATGACGAGCAGGCCGAGGTCGGTGAGCGGGTCGCCGAGGGTGGACATCTCCCAGTCCAGGACGGCCCGGATGCGGTCGTCCACGCCGATGAGGACATTGTCGAGCCGGTAGTCGCCGTGGATCACGGTGGGCGGCGGCGACGCGGGAAGCGAGCGGCCGAGAGCGGCGTGCAGCTCGTCGATCCCCGCGAGGTCCCGGCCGCGCGAGGCGTCGAGCTGCTTTCCCCAGCGGCGCAACTGCCGGTCGAGGAAGCCCTCGGGGCGGCCGAAGTCGCCGAGGCCGACGGCCGCCGGGTCGACGGCGTGCAGGTCGACGAGCGTGTCGACCAGGCCGAGGACGGCGGCGCGGGTGCGCTCGGGGCCGAGCGGCGCGAGCTCCTGGGCCGAGCGGTACGGCGTCCCGTCGACGAACTCCATGACGTAGAAGGGCGCCCCGAGGACGGAGTCGTCCTCGCAGAGCAGCAGCGTCCCGGGGACGGGCACGTCCGTCGTGTGCAGCGCGCTGATGACGCGGTGCTCGCGCCGCATGTCGTGCGCGGTGGCGAGGACGTGTCCGAGCGGCGGCCGCCGGACGACCCAGCGGCCGGTGCGGTCGGTCACGACGTACGTCAGGTTCGACCGGCCGCCCTCGATCAGCCGGGCTTCGAGGGGGCCGGACACCAGACCGGGCCGCTCGCGGTCGAGGAACCGGCGCAGCTGCTCGGGGTCGAGACCTGGTGGCGGGGCGGAACTCATGGTGCGTACCTCCGGATCGGCTTCGGTCGGCGTTCATGATGACCGACCAGTCGGTATGTCGTCCAGAGGGGGGCCGGGAAACCCCGTACCGCACTCTGGCTCTTGATTCCATCCCTGAATAGGGTTCACATATGGATGCGAAGATGCTGCTCGTCGACGAAGTCCGGCTGACCCCGATCCTCATCTCCGACCCGCCCCTCCTCAATGTCCAGGGCGTTCACCAGCCCTTCACGCCCCGGCTGGTGGTGGAAGTGATCACCAAGGGTGGGGTGAGCGGCCTCGGGGAGACCTACGGCGACGGCGTGTACCTGGAACTGGCCCGGTCGATCGCCGAGGTCCTGCCCGGCCGCGCGGTCACGGACGTGAACGCGCTCTTCGCCCTGGCGGCATCCGCGGCCGAGGGCGGCGGCGCCGCGGACGTCGCCGAGGGTGTCGACACGGGTGGCGCCGCGGACGTCGACGCGGGTGGCCTGCGCGGCGTCAGGACCGCCGACAAGCTGCGCCTCTCCGTCGTCTCCGCCTTCGAGACCGCCTGCCTCGACGCCCTCGGCAAGAGCCTCGGGCTGCCCGTCCACGCCCTGCTCGGCGGCAAGGTCCGCGACACCGTCGAGTACAGCGCCTATCTCTTCTACCGCTGGGCCGCCCACCCGGGCGCCGGGCCCACGGACGACTGGGGCGCGGCCCTCGACCCCGCCGGGATCGTCGCCCAGGCCCGCCGCTTCGACCGCCTCCACGGCTTCCGCTCCTTCAAGCTCAAGGGCGGGGTGTTCGCACCCGAGCGGGAGATCGCCGCGATCCGCGCGCTCGCCGAGGCGTTCCCGGGCCGCCCGCTCCGCCTCGACCCCAACGGCGCCTGGTCCGTGGAGACCTCGCTGGCCGTCGCGCGCGAGCTCGAGGGCGTACTGGAGTACCTGGAGGACCCGGCGAGCGGCACCGGCGCCATGGCCGAGATCGCCGCCCGTACGGACGTGCCGCTCGCGACCAACATGTGCGTGACCACCTTCGAGGAGGTCCCGGAGGCCTTCGCGAAGGGGGCGGTACGGATCGTCCTCTGCGACCACCACTACTGGGGCGGGCTCCACCGCACCCGCGAACTGGCCGCGCTCTGCCGCACGTACGGTGTCGGGCTCTCCATGCACTCCAACACCCACCTGGGCATCAGTCTCGCCGCCATGACCCAGGTCGCCGCCACGCTGCCCGGGCTCGACCACGCCTGCGACACCCACTACCCCTGGCAGACCGAGGACGTCGTCACCACCCGGCCCGTCTTCCGCGCCGGCCGGCTCGCGGTCTCCGACGCGCCCGGCCTCGGCGTCGAGCTGGACCGGGACGCGCTGGCCGCACTCCACCGACGCTGGCTCGACGACGACGGCACCCTGCGGGAGCGCGACGACGCGGCGGCGATGCGGGCGGCGCACCCGGGGTGGACGCAAGGCAAGTGGTAGCCCCCGTTGCGGGCATTCGTTCCGCTGGGGCTGGGGCTGGGGCTGGGGGTCCCCCTCTGGGGAGGGCGGGCACACGGAAGGGTCCCGCACAACGCCGCCGCGCACCCGAGCGCTACGCGTGGCAGGCCACCGGCACACCGCCGTTCATGGCCGCCATGTCGCCGAAGACCGCCGCCGGATCCAGCGGCGACCCCTCCGGCAGGCCGCCCAGCTCCGCGTACGCGCGGTGCAGGTTCGCGACGAGCCGCTCGCTCTCCTGCCACGCGGCGAACTCCCCGAGCTCCGCGCCCCGCGCCGTCTCCAGTGGCGTCATCCCCTTCGCGTACCCCTCGGCGGCCAGCTCCCGCACCCAGAGCAGGTACCGCTCCGTCGTGTCGTACGCCGAGGGGTCGGTCACCCGCCCGTGCCCCGGCACCACCGTCGGCGCGTCCAGCGCGCGCAGCAGGTCGAGCGCGCGCAGCGAACCGGCGAGCGATCCCATCGGCAGGAAGGGCGTCCCGCCGTGGAAGACGAGGTCGCCGGTGAAGACGACGCCCTCCTCCGGGAGGTGCACGATCGAGTCGCCGATCGTGTGCGCGGGACCCGGGTGGATCACCCGCACCTCGATGCCGCCGACGTACAGCGTGAGCCGCTCGCGGTACGTGACGGACGGCGGCAGGATGTCGACCTGCCCGAAGTCGGTCCGCGGCCACAGCAGATGGAGCTGGTGCCCGGCGGCGAGCTGCTCGGTCCGGCAGTTCTCGTGGCCGACGATCCGCGCCTCGGGCCGGAACACCCCGTTGCCGTAGGTGTGGTCGCCGTGGTGGTGCGTGGTCACGATGGTCCGGGGCAGCGGCAGCCCCGCCGCGAGGACCGCCTCGCGCAGCAGCCGGGCCCGCCGCTCGGTGGCCGCGGTGTCGACGAGGAGGGACTCGCCCGCGTCGCCGAGGAAGCCGGCGTTGTTCAGGCACCAGCCGCCGTCGGGCTGGACGAAGGCGTGGACGTTCGGCGCGAGCGCGACCACGTAGGGATCGGTGGCAGAAGGCAAAGGGATTCCCCCGGTCGAGAGCTCAACTGGACAGGGGAAGAGTGTCAGTTGGCCGGTGCCGGGGGAAGTCGGGCCAGGTCGGGGGGCGGAGTCAGTGGTCGTCCCAGTGGTTGCCGTGCGCGGCGTGCCGGTGCCCGTCGTGCGCGTAGTCGAGGTGGTCGCCGTGCGCGACGGCGGTGTGTCCGCACTCCGGCCCGTGGGTGTGATCCGGGTGGGTGTGCGGGACGTGCGAGGTGGTCTCGCACTCGTCCCAGTGCCCGGCGTGCTCGCGGTGCAGGTGCCCGTTGTGGGCGTAGTCGACATGGTCCCCGTGCGTGACGCAGGTGTGCCCGCACGACGGACTGTGGGAGTGCGCGTGGGTGGCGTGTTCGTGGTGGAGGACGGTCATGACGTGGCCTCTGTGGAGGGGGCGGCTGACCCTTCCAGGCTAGTTCCCTTCATCCCTCTCGTCCGGATTCGCGCGGATTGTCGTGAACGCTCCCTTCATTCCGACTTGCGAGAGCCCCGGGCCCCGCCGAGGGTCGGGGTATGAAGGCGATCAGCTACAACCGGTACGGCGGTCCCGAGGTCCTGGAGTACCGCGAGCTGCCCGACCCGAAGGTCGGGCCGGACGCGGTCCTGGTCGAGGTGCGGGCGGCCTCCGTCAACCCCGTCGACTGGAAGTGCCAGGCCGGATACCTCGACGGCATGATGGACGCGGTCTTCCCGGTCATCCCCGGCTGGGACGTCTCAGGGGTCGTCGTCAGGCCCGGCGTCTCCGTCACCGAGTTCGCCGTCGGCGACGAGGTCATGGGGTACGTCCGCGAGGACTTCCTCTCCCGGGGGACCTTCGCCGAGCTGGTCGCCGCGCCCGTCCGCACCCTCGCCCGCAAGCCGCGCACCCTGGGCTTCGAGGAGGCCGCCGCCCTGCCCCTCGTCGGCCTCACCGCCTACCAGGTGCTGCACCACGCCCTCGCGGTCCGCCCCGGCGAGACCGTCCTCGTGCACGCGGCGGCCGGCGGGGTCGGCTCGATCGCCGTGCAGATCGCCCGCCACCTCGGCTGCCGGGTCATCGGCGCGGCGAGGGAGGCGGGACAGGCGCGGGTCGCGGAGCTCGGAGCCGAGCCCGTCCGCTACGACGAGCTCACGTTCGCCGAGCAGGTCAGGGCCCTCGCCCCGCAGGGCGTGGACGCCGTCCTCGACACCGTCGGCGGCCCGTTCCTGCGGCTCTCCGCCGACCTGATCGCCCCGGGCGGCCGTCTCGCCTCGATCGCCGACGGCGAGGTCCTCGCCCTCGGAGGCCGCTACTTCTGGGTCCGCCCGGACGCCGTCGACCTCGCGGCCCTCGCGGACCTGGTCGACGAGGGCGTCCTCACCGTACGGGTTGCCAGGGCGTACCCCCTGGAGCAGGCGGCCGACGCCCAGCGCGCCAACGCCGAGGGCGGCCTGAACGGCAAGGTCGTCGTCACCGTCCCCTGAACGGCGAGGCCGTCGAGACGTTCACGGCCGTCGGGTCACCAGATCAGCGCGGCCCCGAAGACGGCCAGCGCGATCGTGCACCCCGCCGCGAGCAGCGCGCCCCGGTGGGAGAGCGGGCGCGGCCGGGCGGTGCTCAAGGAGCGGATCCGGCGGTGTGCGACGGCCAGGAAGCCGATCCAGACCAGTGCCGACAGGGCGAGCGCGGCAAGCCCGGTCGCCGTGGTGTCGTCGTGAAGGGCCAGCTTGACCGCGAGGACCGCCACGACCGTCCACGACAGGGTCGTACGCCGCCACGCGAGCCGCGTCCGCTCCGGCTGGAGCCCGGGGTCGCGGACCTCCGGGTCGGGAGCCGCCCCCTCGCTACGGGACTCCGTCACCGCCCCGTCCAGCCGAAGACCACGACCACCACCATCGCGAGCGCCACCACGGCCACCGCGAGGCTCAGCACCGCGGGGAACCGGGACGCCGGCAGGTCCTCGCCGCGCCGCATCGCCCGCTCGCAGCGCACCCAGTGGTTGACCGCCCGCAGCGCGCACAGCACGCCGGCCGCGAGCAGCGCGAGCGCGAGCCCGACCCGTACGCCCCAGCGCAGGTCCGGCAGGAACTGGTCGACGGCGAAACCGCCGCCGACCAGGGCGAGAGCGGTCCGGATCCAGGCCAGGAAGGTCCGCTCGTTGGCCAGGGAGAAGCGGTAGTCCGGCGTCTCCCCCTCGTCCCGGATCCGCTGCGGCGCGAACCACAGCCTCAGGCTCTGCACGAAATCGCTCACACGTGCACCCTAACGGCCGGGTGTACCCCCTGCCCGGCGCCCGTCCCGTAGCCCGTTCCGGCACATCGTCACCCCGTCCACCCCCTCACCTCCGCATCCCGTCACCCCCTCACCCCGTCCCGAGCGCCCGCAGCCGCTCGTACGCGGCCATGCCGTCGGGCACCCACTCCCAGTCCCCGTCGCCGAGCCGCGCGGTGAGCTCCTCGTCCGTCAGGAAGCCGTGCCACGCGACCTCCTCCACCTGGGGGTCCACCGGCAGCTCGCACCGGACCTCGTAGACCGCCGACCACCACTTCCCGGCCACGCCCCCGGAGTCGTACAGGAACTTCAGCACCGGCTCGGGCCTCGGCAGTCCGGTGACCCCGAGCTCCTCCTCGGCCTCGCGCAGGGCGGCCTCGTCGTAGGACTCGCCCGCCCCGACGACCCCGCCGACGAACATGTCGTACCGGGAGGGGAAGAGCAGCTTGTCCGGCGTCCTGCGGTGGACGAAGGTCCGGCCCTGGGCGTCCCGGACCCGGACGAAGACGCAGCGATGGATCAGACCCCGCGCGTACACCTCACCGCGCGGGGCCCGTCCGATCACCCGGTCGTGCTCGTCGACGACATCGTGGATCTCTTCAGCGGCACTCATGACCGCCATCCAAGCAGTGCCGCGTGGTCACTGCCCCATGACGTACTTGACCGTCGGACCGGTGGTCCAGCCGCCGTCCACCGCCAGCTCCGCACCCGTCACGTACGACGCGGCGTCCGAGAGCAGGAAGACGACCGCACCCGCGATCTCGTCGGCCTCGCCGACCCGGCCCATGGGCGTGTTCGGGTACTTGCCCTCGCCGCGCTCGATGCCGACCGAGGCCGTCATCGGGGTGTACGTCATGCCCGGGTGGACGGAGTTGACGCGGATCTTCGCCGTGCCGAGCTCCACCGCGCCGATCTTCGTCAGCCCGCGCACGCCCCACTTGGAGGCGCCGTAGCCCGCCGTCAGGGCCAGGCCCATCAGGCCGGCGGCCGAGGAGATGTTGACGATCGAGCCGCCGCCCGCCGCCTTCATCGCGGGTATGGCGGCCTTCATGCCGATGAAGACGCCGGTCAGGTTGATGTCGAGGACCTTGCGGAAGTGCTCGACGGACTCCGTCTCCAGGAAGGCGCCGGTGGAGATGCCCGCGTTGTTCACCAGACCGTGCAGCCCGCCGAACTCCGCCACGGCGTACGCGACGGCCGCCGCCCAGCCCTCCTCGGAGGTCACGTCGTGGTGGAGGAAGCGCGCCCGGTCGCCGAGCGCCTCGGCGGTCGCCTTGCCGTCCTCGTCCAGGACGTCGGTGACGACGACGTTGGCACCGGCGGCCACGGCCTGCCGGGCGGCCTCGGCGCCCAGGCCGCGGGCGCCGCCGGTGATGAGCACGGTCTTGCCGGTGAGGTCGTTCATGAGGGGGATCCCTTCGAGGTCTTCGGTTGCTTCTTCAGACGCTCCGGGGCTGTGCGGCCCGGAGAAGCGCGGTGGTCGTCCCGACCAGGTCGGCGAGGAAGAGCGCCTCGCCGGTGAGGGGTTCGGCGCCGTCGAGGTACTGCCGGGCCCGGTCCGCCATGGCCGCGCCCACCACGGTCAGCGCCAGGTCGAGGCGCTCCAGGAGCAGGGGCTCGGGCAGCCCGGAGTCGGCGAGCCGGTCCGCCATCCGCTCGATGAGGTGCCAGTAGACCGTGCCGTCGAGCGTGGGGTGCGGGGTACGGGTGCGGACCCCGCTCTCATGGCTGAGCTGCGCGGAGATCCGCAGGCAGCGGCGGCCCCGGTCGGTGCGCAGCTCGCTCGCCTCGGCCGTGACGAGGGCGGAGACCAGCTCCTTCAGGTCGTCGGCGGCCGCGTCGAGCAGCGGCGCGAGCACCTGGCGCGTACGGGCCTGGCGACCGGCCATGACCGCGTCGAGGAGCCCGGCGCGTGAGCCGAAGTGGTACTGCACCGCGGAGGGGTTCGCCTGTCCGGCCAGGGACACGACGTCCCGCAGCTGCGCGCCGTGGACGCCTTGGGCGGCGAAGAGCTCCTCCGCCGCGCGGATCAGTTTGTCCCGGGTCTCGGGTCCCGACGTTCTCGCCATACGAACATATTAATGCTCGACATTAGAAAACGGGAGGGGCGGGAAGAGCGGGAGAGACGGGAAGAGCGAGAGAGACGAGACCGGTGAAACGGTTGACTCGATACATCCGTGTATCCAAGATGCGATCCATGTCCTACGACGCAGATGTGATCGTGATCGGGGCCGGCCTCGCCGGGCTCGTCGCCACCGCCGAGCTGGTCGAAGCCGGCCGCACCGTGATCCTCCTCGACCAGGAGCCCGAACAGTCCCTCGGCGGCCAGGCCCACTGGTCCTTCGGGGGTCTCTTCCTCGTCGACTCGCCCGAGCAGCGCCGGATGCGCGTCAAGGACAGCCACGCCCTCGCCCTCCAGGACTGGTTCGGCACCGCCGGCTTCGACCGGACCGAGGACCACTGGCCGAGGAAATGGGCCGAGGCGTACGTGGACTTCGCCGCCGGCGAGAAGCGCTCCTGGCTCCACGCGCGTGGGGTGCGGTTCTTCCCCGTGGTCGGCTGGGCCGAGCGCGGCGGCTACGACGCCAACGGCCACGGCAACTCCGTCCCCCGCTTCCACATCACCTGGGGTACGGGCCCGGGCCTCGTCGCC
The DNA here is from genome assembly GCF_042717315.1 of Streptomyces sp. NPDC058650. NCBI lineage: Bacteria > Bacillati > Actinomycetota > Actinomycetes > Kitasatosporales > Streptomycetaceae > Streptomyces > Streptomyces sp. NPDC058650. The sequence goes on along the minus strand of NZ_JBHXRL010000037.1, from coordinate 12,807 downwards.
CCCTTCGAACAGCGGGTCCGCGAGGGCGTCGCCCGCGGCCTCGTACAGCTCCGCTTCCGCCACCGCGTCACCGCCCTCGGCCGCACCGCCGGAACCGTCGACACCGTCACCGGCGAGATCCTGGAACCCTCCACCGCCGCCCGGGGCACGGCCAGCACCCGCACGCCCTCCGGCACCTTCGAGCTCCGCGCCCAGGCGGTGATCGTCACCTCCGGCGGCATCGGCGGAAACCACGACCTCGTCCGCGAACAGTGGCCCGCCCGGCTCGGCACCCCGCCCGCCAAGATGCTCTCCGGCGTCCCCGCCCACGTCGACGGCCTCATGCTCGGCGTCGCCGAGAAGGCCGGCGCCCACCACATCAACCGCGACCGGATGTGGCACTACACCGAGGGCATCGAGAACTGGAACCCCGTCTGGGCCCGGCACGGCATCCGCATCCTGCCCGGACCGTCCTCCCTCTGGCTCGACGCGACCGGCAAGCGCCTGCCCGTCCCGCTCTTCCCCGGCTTCGACACCCTCGGCACGCTCGAACACATCATGCGGACCGGCCACGACCACACCTGGTTCGTCCTCGACAAGCGGATCATCGGCAAGGAGTTCGCCCTCTCCGGTTCCGAACAGAACCCCGACCTGACCGGCAAGTCGATCCGCGACGTCATCGGCCGCGCCCGCGCCGACGTCCCGGGACCCGTCCAGGCGTTCATGGACAAGGGCGCCGACTTCGTCGTCGAGAACGACCTCTCCGCCCTCGTCCGCGGCATGAACGCGCTCACCGACGAACCGCTCATCGACGAGGACGCCCTCCGCCGCGAGATCACCGCCCGCGACCGCGAGATCGCCAACCCCTTCACCAAGGACCTCCAGGTCACGGCGGTCCGCGGCGCCCGCAAGTACCTGGGCGACAAGCTCATCCGCACGGCCGCCCCGCACCGCATCCTCGACCCCAAGGCCGGCCCGCTGATCGCCGTCCGCCTCAACATCCTCACCCGCAAGTCCCTCGGCGGCCTGGAGACGGATCTCTCCTCCCGCGTCCTGACCGAGAGCGGCGAGCCCCTGGAGGGCGTGTACGCGGCGGGCGAGGCCGCCGGCTTCGGCGGCGGCGGAGTCCACGGCTACCGCTCCCTCGAAGGCACGTTCCTCGGCGGCTGCATCTTCTCGGGAAGGGCGGCGGGAAGGGCGGCAGCACAAGCGGTCGGCTGACGACGGGCCCATGGCCGGGGCAAGATGACGGGGTGACAAAACGCTTACTGCTCATCGCCGTCGGCGCGATCGTGGCCCTGGGAGGCCTGGCGGCCTTCCTCGTCCTCAAGGGTCTGGACGAGGCCGACAAGTGGAGCAGCGTCGTCAGCCTGTTCTTCACGGTCGCGGGCTTCGCCCTGGCCCTCGCGGGCCTCGTCACCCGGGGCTCCGCCCAGACGGCGGACCACGCCGTCACCGGCGGCTCGCTGCACCAGGTCCGGAACGTCACGGGTGACGTCGTCATCACGGGAGGAGGCGGCGGTACGGGCACCCCGCCCACGGCTGCTCCCGCCGAGGGCCAGGGCGGCGGTACGCAGTCGGCCCACGGGGCGCGTACGGCGGGGGACCTGCACCAGATCGACGGGGTGGGCGGCTCGGTCCGCATCGAACCCCCGACCCCCTCGGCCCCGTGAGGGGCTTCTTCAAGCGCCGGAAGGCGCCCCAGACAGCGGACGGAGCCGTCGTCCAGGGCCCCCTCACGCAGATCGGCGACGTACGGGGCGACGTCCACGTCACCCTCGCAGCCGTGCCGCCCCAGCCCCAGGCGCCGGATGTCGAATCGGCCCGCGAGGCCTATGCCGGCCGCGTCCGCCAGCGGTACGGCCGCCTCGACCTCGAAGTCCTCACCCCCCTCCGGGAACAGGGCGATCACCCCGTCGTCCACCTCCACGACGTCTTCGTCCCCCAATCCGTACGGGCCGACCCGCCGCCCGTCGAACTGCCCCAGGAACTCCTGCGCCGGCTGATGGACCCGGCCGAGGCGGAACTCCTCGACCTGCCGCCCGGCATCGACCGGGAGACGGCCGAACGCGTCCGCCGCGCCTACCGGGAGCGGCCGCCCCAGGACGTCCTCGACGTCCTGGCCGCGCCCGAACACGACCGGGTCGTCATCCTCGGCCACCCCGGTTCGGGCAAGTCCACCCTGGCCCGCTACCTGACGCTGGCCCTCACGGCCCCCGAACCGCAACCGGGACTCGAAGCGCTCCACGGCAGGCTGCCGCTGATCGTCGAACTCCGCAGCTACGCGCAGGCGGCCTGGCGCGACCGGAGCTTCGAGGACTTCCTCGCCCACCAGCACGCGACGGAGGGCCTGGGCCTCCCACCGGAGATGCTGCCCGGGTTCCTCGCCGGCGAAGGCCCGTACACCTCCCTCGTGATCTTCGACGGCCTCGACGAACTCTTCGAGACGGACGTCAGGGACGCGGTCGCCCGCCGCATCGCCGGCTTCGCCGCCCGCCACCCCCGGGCCCGCGTCGTCGTCACCTCACGCGAGTACGGCTACCAGCGGGCCGTCCTCGACGGCGCGGGCTTCACCGACTTCATGCTCCAGGACCTCGACAGGGACCGGATCGGCACCTTCGCGGAGCAGTGGTTCGCCCTCGCGCACCCCGAAGACCCCGGCCAGGCCCGGAAGCTGACCGCACGCGTCACCTCGGCCGTGGACGCCTCCGCCTCGGTCCGCGAGCTCGCGGGCAACCCCCTCATCCTCACGATCCTCGCGATCATCGGCCGCCGCCGCGAACTCCCGCGCGACCGGCGCACGGTGTACGAGCACGCCGTCGACGTCCTCGTCGAGCACTGGGACCCCAGCAAGTACCTCAAGGACCGCCAGGTCGAGGAACACCTCCCGTACCTGGCCGCCGAGGACAAGCGCGAACTGCTGCGCCTCATCGCCCGCCGGATGCAGGAGGGCCACGGAGGCATCTCCGGCAACCACATCGCGGGCCCCGACCTCCTCAAGAGCTTCGAGGAGTACCTCAAGGACCGCTACGCCCTGCCCCCGGACCGCGCGGCCACGGCGGCCCGCGTGATGCTGGACCAGTTCCGCCGGCGCAACTTCATCCTCAGCCGCTTCGGCGGCGAGATCTACGGCTTCGTCCACCGCACGTTCCTGGAGTACCTGACAGCCACGGACCTGGCCCACCGCTTCAACCACCAGCGGGCCCTGTCGGAGGAAGACCTCCAGAACCTCTTCGCGACGAAGGTCCACGACCCGACCTGGCACGAGATCCTGCTGCTGCTCGTGGGCTCGCTGGACGAACGCTTCGTGGCGGGCGTACTCGACCGGCTGCTGGCCCCGCGAGCGCTCGCCGCCCGGCTGGCGGACCACGACGACCAGGCGTTCGTCGAGGTCGCCTTCGTCGCCCGCTGTCTGGGGGAGGTCCGTAGACCCGGTGCGCTGGCCGCCCAGAGCACGGCGATGGTGAGGGAGGTGATCCGGCTCTTCGACGTCGCCGCAGGGCTGGGCGTGACCTTCTTCAACCCTTACGCGACCGTGGCGTCCCTGGGGCCGGCGATGGCGGCTCTCGGCGACACCTGGGCGGGCCGGGACGAGTTCCTGCGGTGGCACGAGCGGGGGAACTGGGAGGAGACCCACGACGGCGGAGTCATGTCGGTCAACTCCACGGAGCAGCTCGCCACGGACGTCCTCGCGTCCCTCTGGGCCGCGGAGCAACTGCCCGAGGCCCTGCGCATCGCGGCATCGGCCGTCACCCGAGGCAGTCCCGTGGTGAGGGTCGCCGCGGCTCAGCTGCTCCTGCGTCACGCGGACGGTGATCCGGAGGTGCTGGAGCCGATCGAGCGGTGTCTGCGAGGGGACGGGAACCCCGCGGAGCGATCGGTGCTCCTGAGGGCCCTGAGTCGCGACGCCCACTCCCCTCCCGGCTTGTCGACGCGGCTCGCGCTCGAACGTCTGAGCCGCGATCCCGACGCGAACGTGCGCCGGACGGCGCTGGGTTGCCTGCCGCGCCCCCGGATCGCCGACGGCGAGGTGCGCGCGGCGCTCGAACGGGCCCTGAACGATTCGGACGCCGACGTCCGAGCGAACGCCCTGTTCCGCCTCATCGCTCAATCCGAGGGCGTCAGCCGTACGGCGCTGATCGAGGCCGGTCTGCGGGACGCCGATCCCGCGATGCGTCGCGGGACCCTGTCCGTTCTGCAGGCCACCGCGGGCAACGAACCGGTCGTCCGCACACTCGTACAGGACCGGCTGAGGAACGAGGAGAACGCCGACGTCGTGGCCGCGGCGATCCGCACCGTCCGGGCGATCGGATACGACGACTCCGATACCCACGCGCTCCTCCTCGACCTCACCGACCACCAGGCCCCCGCCGTCAGGAAGGCGGCACTGTGGTGCCTCGCCAAGGCCGGGGACGGAAGGGCTCGCGCGCTGATATCCGATCGTCTCGCGCACGACGAGGACGAGGCCGTACGAGAGACGGCGCTGAATCTCTTCGCGGAGCACGCGGAGGACGACGCGACGCTGCGGGAGGTCCTCCTGGACCGGCTACGGAACGATCCGAGCCATACCGTCCAGGCCCGCGTCCTGGGCAGGCTCGCGGAGCTCGGTGCCGACGTGGGGCTGGTGATCGAGCAGGCCCGGAACCATCCCGCCGGGACGGTCAGGGCAGACGCGATCCACCATCTGATGACGAAGCACCACGACGACACCGGCGCGGTCCGCGCGGCCCTCGACCTCGCCGCCGGGGACGAGAGCCGCGATGTACGGTTCACCGCCCTCTCCCGGCTCGTCAATCGGCGCGGCGGTACTCCGGAGGTACGGGACCTCGCCCAGGACCGCCTCGACCACGACCCCGACCCGGGCGTCCGGTCCGTCGCCCTGCGGTTCCTCGCCGACATCCGGCGCGACGACCCCGGGGTCCTCCCGCTCCTCCGGGAGGCCGCCGCGGACGACGCACCCGGGATCCGTACCCTCGCCGAACGACTCCTCGCCGTCCTCGACCCTCAGCCCACCTGAAGCCGCTCCACCACCCGGAACCGCTCCACCACGACCATCGTCCCGTCGTCCACCAGGAACCCCGGGTTCCCCAGCCCCTCCCGCATCTCCTCGCTGTGCCAGAAGCGCTCGTGGGCCTCCCGCCATTCCGCGATCGACCGGAACCCCTCGCCCTCGTCGAGCGCGAGCCGCAGGTCCGCCTCGCCCAGGGGCAGGACATCGACCTCCGTGATCTCCACGACCGCCACCTCGCGCCCGTCCGAATCGATGAGCGCCGAGCGTTCGCCCGCCTCGGGCAGCTCCTCGTTCTCGACCTCGTACTCCACGAGGAGCCCGGTCGTGGCGATCTTCTCGCCGGACAGGACGGCGGCGACGAGCCGGTCCCGCAGGGGGCCGGGAAAGGCGAGCAGGAAGGGCTTGAGCGCGTGAGGGCCGGTCATGGCCGACAGTCTGTCAGCCACGACCGGCCCTCGCCGTCGCACTCGCCCGGGTCTACAACACCAGCGACAGCAGCAGCACGAACACGATGCCCACGACCGAGATGATCGTCTCCATCACCGACCAGGTCTTGATCGTCTGGCCGACGCTCATCCCGAAGTACTCCTTCACCAGCCAGAACCCGGCGTCGTTGACGTGGCTGAAGAAGAGCGACCCCGCACCGATCGCCAGCACCAGCAGGGCCGTCTCGCTCGTCGACATGCCCGCCGCGAGCGGAGCCACGAGCCCCGCCGCCGAGATCGTCGCCACCGTCGCGGAACCCGTCGCGAGCCGGATCGCGACCGCGATCAGCCAGGCGAGCAGCAGGGCCGGGATGGACCAGCTCTCGGAGAATTCGAGGATCATCCGGCCGACGCCGATGTCGATCAGGGTCTGCTTGAAGCCGCCGCCCGCACCGACGATGAGCAGCACGCCCGCGATCGGGGCGAGCGACTTCTCGACGGTCGAGGACAGCCGCTCCTTGGTGAACCCCGCCGCTCGGCCCAGGGTGAACATGCCGACTATGACGGCGGCGAGGAGTGCGATCAGCGGCGAGCCGATGACGTCGGTGACCTTCTGGACTCCGTTCTCCGGGTCGTCGACGACGATGTCGACCAGGGCCTTGACCAGCATCAGGACGACGGGCAGCAGGACGGTCGCCACGGTGGCGCCGAAACCGGGACGCTTCTCCAGGTCCTCGGAGGGACGGGCGGGGACCATGTTCTCGGGGACCGGGATGTCCACCCAGCGGGCGGCGTACCGGGAGAACACCGGGCCGGCGATGATCACGGTCGGGACGGCGACGACGAGACCGAGCGCGAGCGTGACGCCCAGGTTGGCGCCGAGCGCGTCGATCGCGACGAGCGGCCCGGGGTGCGGCGGGATGAGCCCGTGCATCACGGAGAGACCGGCGAGGGCCGGGATGCCGATCCGCATCAGGGAGTAGTTGCCGCGCTTGGCGACGAGCAGCACGACCGGGATCAGCAGCACGATGCCGACCTCGAAGAAGAGCGGCAGGCCGATCACGGAGGCGATGAGGACCATCGCCCAGGGCATGGCCCGGCCGCTCGCCTTGGCCAGGATCGTGTCGACGATCTGGTCGGCGCCCCCCGAGTCGGCGAGCAGCTTGCCGAGGATCGCGCCGAGGGCGATCAGGACGCCCACGCCGGCGACGGTGGCGCCGAGGCCGGCGGTGAAGGACTTGATGGTGTCGGCGAGCGGCGCACCGGCGAACGCGCCGAGCGCGAGCGACCCGATGGTCAGCGCCAGGAACGCGTGCAGCTTGAACTTGGTGATGAGCAGGACGATGAGAGCGATGCCGGCGAGCACGGCGATACCGAGCTGGGCGTTGCCTGCCGAGGTGATGGGTTCGGCGGCATCCGCTGCCAGGATCTCGACGCTGAGACTGGTCACGGGGGTCCTCGGGGGTCAGTGGGTGAGCCGGCGCAGTGCGACGACGGCCCGGGCGGCGATTTCTTCGGGGGTGCCGGTGACGTCGACGGCGACGCCGGCCTCGTCCTCCTGCAAGGGCTGCAGGGTGGCGAACTGCGAGTCGAGGAGCGCCGTCGGCATGAAGTGGCCCTGGCGGCCGCCCATGCGCCGCTCGATGAGCTCCCGGTCGCCGGTCAGATGGAGGAAGACCACGCCCGGGGCCGCGGCGCGCAGCCGGTCCCGGTAGACCCGCTTCAGCGCGGAGCTGCTCACCACACCGCCGAGCCCGGCCCGGCCGTGCGCCCACGCCCCGATGGCGTCGAGCCACGGCTCCCGGTCGGTGTCGTCCAGCGGGACGCCGGCCGACATCTTGGCCACGTTCGCCGCCGGGTGGAAGTCGTCGCCCTCCGCGTAGGGGAGGGCGAGCGCCTCGGCGACCAGTGGGCCGATGGTCGTCTTGCCGGTTCCGGCGACGCCCATCACGACGACGACTGTCCTCGTCCTGGGCTGGGGGGTGGTGCTCATGGGTGGTGCCTCGCTGTCTTCTTCGACATCGATCCGTCGCGCCCATGAAACCCATTGGGTACGACGTATTCAAGAGGCTGTGACGTAAAAGTAGTACTTTTAATTCCCGAGGTGATCATCCATGCGAGCGCGCATAGGCTTGCGACCATGACGACACCGGCCCAGGGGCTTCATTCGCACGTCCTCGCCACCCTGGGTCTCGCGATCACCGCGGGGGAGTACCCGCCGGGCACCGTGCTGCGCACCGACGAGCTCGCCCAGCGCTTCGACGTCTCCCGGACCGTGGTCCGCGAGGTCGTGCGCGTCCTGGAGTCCATGCACCTCGTCGAGTCCCGCCGCCGCGTCGGCGTGACCGTGCTCCCCACCGCGAGCTGGAACGTGTACGACCCCCAGGTCATCCGCTGGCGGCTCGCCGGCGCCGACCGCCCCCGCCAACTCCGCTCCCTCACCGTGCTCCGCTCGGCCGTCGAACCCGTCGCCGCGGGCCTCGCCGCCCTGCACGCCACCCCCGAGCAGTGCCGTGAACTCACCGAGCAGGCCCTCGGCATGGTCGCCACCTCACGCGGCCGGCGCCTGGAGGAGTACCTCGTCCACGACATCGCCTTCCACCGGGTCGTCCTCAACGCCTCGGGGAACGAGATGTTCGCCCGCCTCGGAGACGTCGTCGCCGAGGTCCTCACCGGCCGCACCCACCACCACGTGATGTTCGAGGACCCCGACCCGGCCGCCGTCACCCTCCACGTCCAGGTCGCCGAAGCGGTACGGGAACGGGACGCGACCCGCGCCGAGGAGCTCACCCGCCAGATCGCGGTCGGCGCCCTCCAGGAACTCGACGTCCTCGCCCCGTAAGGGCGCAAAGTCCGCTGTCAAGCTCTGAACTAGCTCAAATATGGGCGTTCAGTGACATGCGCCACAGTCAGCAGGCGCCCCTTGCCGTGAGGATGTGCGCTGGCCGTGCCGGGAAGACCCCCACGAGGCACGGCCGGGTACCGCACGACCCCCCCCTCACGAAGGCGAACAACTCCATGAGTGACCGCGTCACCGCGGCCGAGCCGCTGTCCGCCGCTCCGGCGAGCCCGGCCGCCACCCCCCACGTCGACGCAGGCGACGCCGGATACCGCAAGGACCTCAAGTCCCGGCACATCAACATGATCGCCATCGGCGGCGCCATCGGCACCGGCCTCTTCCTGGGCGCCGGCGGCCGGATGTCCCAGGCGGGCCCCTCCCTCTTCATCGCCTACGCCGTCTGCGGCGTCTTCGCCTTCTTCGTGGTGCGGGCCCTGGGCGAGCTGGTCCTCTACCGCCCCTCGTCCGGCGCCTTCGTCTCCTACGCCCGTGAGTTCATGGGCGAGAAGGGCGCCTACACGGCCGGCTGGCTGTACTTCCTCAACTGGTCGACCACCGCCGTCGCCGACATCACCGCGGCCGCGACCTACGCCCACTTCTGGTCGATGTTCAGCGACGTCCCGCAGTGGGTCCTCGCCCTGATCGCCCTCGCGGTCGTCCTCGCCGCCAACCTCATCTCCGTGAAGTACTTCGGCGAGATGGAGTTCTGGTTCGCGATCATCAAGGTCGGCGCCCTCGTCGCCTTCATGCTGATCGGCATCTTCCTCATCGTGACCTCGCACGAGGTCGGCGGCCAGACCCCGGGCCTCGGCAACATCACCGACAACGGCGGCATCTTCCCCAACGGCATGATGCCGATGCTGCTGCTCATCCAGGGCGTCGTCTTCGCCTACGCCTCCGTCGAGCTGTGCGGCGTCGCCGCCGGCGAGACCGAGAACCCCGAGAAGATCATGCCGAAGGCGATCAACTCGATCATGTGGCGCGTGGGCCTCTTCTACGTCGGCTCCGTCGTCCTGCTCGCGCTGATCCTCCCGTACACCGCGTACTCCGGCGACCAGAGCCCCTTCGTCACCGTCTTCGACAAGCTGGGCATCCCCGGCGCCGCGGGCGTCATGAACCTCGTCGTCCTCACCGCCGCCCTCTCCAGCCTCAACTCGGGCCTCTACTCCACCGGCCGCATCCTGCGCTCCATGTCGCTCTCCGGCTCCGCGCCGAAGTTCACCGGCGTCATGAACAAGGGTGGCGTCCCCTACGGCGGCATCCTGCTCACCGCCGCCTTCGGCGTCATGGGTGTCGCCCTCAACTACGTGATGCCCGGCGAGGCCTTCGAGCTGGTCCTCAACTTCGCCTCGATCGGCATCATCGGCACCTGGGCCATGATCATGGTCTGCTCCCTGCTGTTCTGGCGCAACGCCCAGCAGGGCAAGCTCACCCGCCCCGGCTACAACCTCCCCTGGGCCCCGTACACCCAGATCGTGACCCTGGGCTTCCTCGCCTCCGTCCTCGTCCTGATGTGGATGGACGAGGGCATCAGCCGGACCACCGTGAACTGCCTCCCGCTCATCGCGGCCGCGCTGGTCGGCGGCTGGTTCCTGGTCCGCCGCCGGGTCCGTACGACCGCCGCCACGACCCAGGACTGACCTCCCCCCACGGGAACGGGCGAGTCCCCCGCAGGCACCGCCTGCGGGGGACTCGCCTTTTGTCAGGAGATAGTGGTACGCAAGAGCCTTACGAGATCCGGTCGGAGTAAAGGAAGTTCGCGATGCCGCAGCACGTCCAGGGGGTCATCGCCCCCGGCAGGAACGAACCGGTACGGGTCGAGACGATCGTCATCCCCGACCCCGGCCCCGGCGAGGCCGTCGTGAAGATCCAGGCCTGCGGCGTCTGCCACACCGATCTGCACTACAAGCAGGGTGCCATCAACGACGAGTTCCCCTTCCTCCTCGGCCACGAGGCCGCCGGAATCGTCGAGTCGGTCGGCGAGGGCGTCACCGACGTCGAGCCCGGCGACTACGTGATCCTCAACTGGCGCGCGGTGTGCGGCCAGTGCCGCGCCTGCCGACGAGGCCGCCCCTGGTACTGCTTCGCCACCCACAACGCCAAGCAGAAGATGACCCTGCTCGGGGGCACGGAGCTCTCCCCGGCCCTCGGCATCGGCGCCTTCGCCGAGAAGACCCTCGTCGCCTCGGGCCAGTGCACCAAGGTCGACCCCGCCGTCGCCCCCGAGGTCGCGGGCCTCCTCGGCTGCGGCGTCATGGCCGGCATCGGCGCCGCCATCAACACCGGGAACGTCGGCCGCGGCGACACCGTCGCCGTCATCGGCTGCGGCGGCGTCGGCGACGCGGCGATCGTCGGCTCCCGCCTCGCCGGCGCCGCGAAGATCATCGCCGTCGACATCGACGACCGGAAGCTGGAGACGGCCAAGGGGATGGGCGCCACCCACACCGTCAACTCCCGCTCCACCGACGCCGTCGAGGCGATCCGCGAGCTCACCGGCGGCTTCGGCGCCGACGTCGTCATCGAGGCCGTCGGCCGCCCCGAGACGTACAAGCAGGCCTTCTACGCCCGCGACCTCGCCGGCACCGTCGTCCTCGTCGGCGTCCCCACCCCCGAGATGCAGCTCGAACTCCCGCTCCTCGACGTCTTCGGCCGCGGCGGCGCCCTCAAGTCCTCCTGGTACGGGGACTGTCTGCCCTCCCGCGACTTCCCGATGCTGATCGACCTGCACCAGCAGGGCCGCATCGACCTCGCCGCCTTCGTCACCGAGACCATCGGCCTCGGCGACGTCGAGAAGGCCTTCGCCCGCATGCACGAGGGCGACGTCCTCCGCTCGGTGGTGGTGCTGTGATGAGCGCCCGCATCGACCACCTCGTCACCTCCGGCACCTTCAGCCTCGACGGCGGCACCTGGGACGTCGAGAACAATGTCTGGATCGTCGGCGACGACACCGAGGCCATCGTCATCGACGCCGCCCACGACGCCGAGGCGATCCTCACCGCCCTCGACGGCCGCGCCCTGCGCGCCATCGTCTGCACCCACGCCCACAACGACCACGTGGACGCGGCCCCGGCGCTCGCGGCCGCCACCGGCGCCCGCATCCTGCTCCACCCCGCCGACCAGCCGCTGTGGAAGCAGACCCACCCCGATCACACCCCGGACGGCGAACTCGCCGACGGCCAGGTCCTCACCATCGCCGGTACCGACCTCGTGGTCCTGCACACCCCGGGCCACGCACCGGGAGCGGTCTCCCTCCACGCCCCCGACCTGGGCACCGTCTTCACGGGAGACACCCTCTTCCAGGGCGGCCCCGGTGCGACGGGCCGGTCCTTCTCGGACTTCCCGACGATCATCGACTCGATCCGCGAGAAGCTCCTCACCCTGCCGCCCGAGACGGTGGTACGGACCGGCCACGGCGACCCGACGACGATCGGCGCCGAGGCCCCGCACCTCCAGGAATGGATCAGTCGAGGCCACTGAGAGCCAACCGGCTCTCGAAAGACCTCGCCACGCCCGTGAACGGGTCGGTGAACTCCAGCGTCCGCGCCAGCAGTTGAAGCGGCCGCGAGAAGTCCTCCGACCCGTCCTCGCGCACGACGGGATAGACCGGATCGTGCAGGATCGGCAGTCCCAGCGCGTTCATGTGCACCCGCAGCTGATGCGTCCGCCCCGTCTCCGGCACCAGCCGGTACCGCCCGAGCCCGCCCGCGTGCCCGACGAGCTCGATCCGGCTCTCGCTGTTCGGCTCGCCCGGCACCTCCCGGGCGGCCATCACCCCGCGCTCCTTCTCGATACGGCTCCGCACGGTCACCGGCAGCTCCACCGCCGGGTCGTACGGCGCCACCGCCTCGTACTCCTTGTGCACGAGCCGGTCCCGGAACAGCGTCTGGTACGCGCCCCGGTCCTCCTCCCGTACGACGAACAGCACGAGCCCCGCCGTCAGTCGGTCCAGCCGGTGCGCGGGCTGGAGACGCGGCAGCCCGAGCTCCCGCCGCAGCCGGGCCATCGCGGTCTCCGTGACGTGCCGCCCCCGGGGCATGGTCGCCAGGAAGTGCGGCTTGTCCACGACCAGGATCCGCTCGTCCCGGTGGACGATCCCGATACCGAAGGGGACCGGCACCTCGGTGGGGAAGTCCCGGTGGAACCACAGGTACCGCCCCACGGTGTACGGCTCGTCCCCGGTCACCGGTCCGTCGACCCCGACGAACCGCCCCCGCCGCAGCATCTCCTCGACCCGCCCGGCCCCCACGGCCGACGCGTACCGGTCGAGCAGATGCTCCCGTACGGTCGCCCACGCCCCGTCCGGATCCTCCGGCAGCCGCACCCGGACGGGATCGATCCCGTCCCGCTGGGGGAGCGGCGCGACCGGCGCCTTCGCTCTCCGTCTCACCGCTCCGCCTCGTGCCGCGCGTACCCATGCGAAAGTCCCGGTCGAGATGATCTCGACCGGGACTCCATGTGGTGTCCGAGGGGGGACTTGAACCCCCACGCCCGATAAAGGGCACTAGCACCTCAAGCTAGCGCGTCTGCCATTCCGCCACCCGGACAAGGTGTCT
>NZ_JBHXRL010000036.1:0-35920 GCF_042717315.1 Streptomyces sp. NPDC058650 | reverse complement strand
GACGCACACGGGTGAAGGTGTGCGGCATGGCCGCGGCGGCGAGCTGGTCGACGGCCGCGGTGAATGCTGGGTGCACGTTCGGGCCGAGGAGATCGGCGACGCTGAGTTCGATGACGGGGATGCCGTCAGGGGTGGTCGAGAGGTTCACGAGTCGGTGCCCTTCGGCTTGGCGACGATCAGTGCGACCGTCGCGATGATGGCGGCCAGGACGAACCCGGCAGTAGCGAGGGGGAGCGAGCGGCCGAGGATGCCGACGACGAGGAGAGCGAGGCCGATGACGACGAGCACGAACGCGATCTCCGAGAGGGCGATGAAACCGGCCTCCGCGTCGGACAGCGCGAACGGTGACACGATCACGTCTGAGAGGACGTATGTCGCGGTGAAGTAGTCGACCTCGAACTCGAGCGACTCCCAGTCGGGGGTGTTCGCGATCGTGACTGTGCGGTCGGTCATCTGCACGAGCCAGCCGTCGAGATCCTTACTGTCGGAGTCCTCGCCACGGCGGACGAACGTGGTCACGACGACTCGGTCGCCGCGAGCGAACGCCGTCACAGCGCACCACCAGCGATCAGCGACCACAGCCACACCATCAGCGCGGACTCGGCGGCGACGAGCGCAGCGAGGAAGACGATGACGCGACGGCGCGACGGGCGCGGACGACGGGTGCGGTCGCGCGCCGGTGCCGGGCCGAGATCCGCCCCGATCGCCCCGGCGACCTCAGCCGCGGAGATCGGCGTCGTCGGGAGCGTGTGGGCCTCGGCGGTGAGCCGCTCAGCCGGTGGCAGGAACGGGACGTGCTCGGCCGGCACGTTCAGCGCGCTGATGTGCTCGCGAGCCTCTGGCGTGAGGTTGTGCCCCTTCGTGCTCATGCCGCTGCCGCCTCGGGCGCGAGGGCCATGACACGCTCGCCGTTGCGGCGGGTGCTCGTGTCGACCACGCGGTGGTGGTCGTGCTGCAGCTCGGTCAGGCGCCGGCGGATGTCCTGCAGGTCAGCCGACGGCCAGCCCGCGGAACGGCGCCGCAGGAAGTACTCCTGGTGCAGCTCCTTCGGCGTGGCCGGGCCCTCGGCGAGGAGGGTGACGATCGCCTCGTAGATGGCCGTCATCTTCGTCCCGCGTGCCGCGCGGAACGCTGCGGCGACCGACGTGTCGGGATCAGACGTGTGCGACATCCGCGCCACGTCGAGAGGTGTCGGTGTACTCTGAGTCGTGTTCAAGGGACTCGTTCCTTTCTTCTGATTCGCCCCGGTTGCCCCCGGGGTGTTTCTCTTTGGTGGGCGCCGGCGTGAGTCGCTCCGCCAGCCAGGAGTCGAGATCGACCGGGAAGTACACGGTCTTCCGCCCGTGCTTGTAGGCCTTCGGCCCCTCCCCGCTCGACCGCAGGTTGTAGAACGTGCCGGTCGCGAGGCCGCAGTACTCGGCGGCACGCGGTGTGTCGAGTACTGGCCCGTTCATGCCGCGATCGACTCCGGGACACGGAGCGTGAAGAGCTGGTTGAACTTCGCGGCGGGGAAGGCCATGGCGACCTTCGCCATGAACTCGTTGGACGGGATCGTGATGCCGTTGCTCACGCGGTAGAGCGTCGCGGCGTTGACGCCGATGACGCGTGCGAGGTCGGCATCCGACTCGATTCCGTGGGCCTGTCGCAGTCGGTCGAGGCTGGGGCGGTTGAGCACATAGACCGGGACGCCGGGTCTTGCGTCGGTGCTAGTCGGTTGCATGGCCTCAACAATACTCAGACCTAGAGCGAATGCAACCCAACTTGCATCAGTGCAAGCACTGATCCGTCCGACATCGGCGCTAATGCAAGGGTGTTGCTTGCAAAGTCATTGCATGCGTGCAATATCGGTGTTAAGGTGTGTGCTGTGAATGAAGACATGCGTTGGAGCCACTACATCGACGTGACGTGCAAGGGCGCGAAGAACTCGGAGATCGCGCGAGCGGTGAAGGTTGACCCCGCCACAGTCGGACGCTGGCGCACCGGTGCCAATGACCCCAGCCCTCGGCAGGTCGTGGCCTACGCGCGTGCCTTCGATCGCTCGCCGGCAGAGGCGCTCATCGCGGCCGGGTTCCTCACGGCTGAGGAGGCCGGCGTCCCGATCGCGGACACCGGCTTCGACCCGCTCGAGGCTGCACCGACCAGCGAGCTCGTGCGCGAGGTGCTACGCCGGGTTGAAGCCGACGAGCAGCGCGATGTCGGAGGGGCTGCTCAGGATGACGACTACGACTTCACCCCGGAAGCACCCTCGCAGGCCGACTACAGGCTCGCGGCGAAGAAGGGCAAGAAGAAGGCTGACCAGTAGGAGCTCGGGGGACGGGTTGAAGGAACTGATTCGCATGGCTGCATCGATGGGGATTCGAGTGCATGCCTCACATCTCGAGGAAGGCACCATGGGGTTGTACTCGCCCGACGAGGCGCGGATCTACTTCGACATCCGGCTCACGCCGAACGAGCGGCGCGCCACCATCGCGCACGAGCTCGGCCACGCGCACTACGGCCACACCTGCAGCGCCCCGGCGCACGAGCGGCAAGCCGAAGTCTTCGCCGCGCGGCTCCTCATCGACCCGGCAGGATACGCAGCGCTCGAGCGCGTGAACGCCGACCGGCACCACATTGCCGACGAGCTCGGCGTCACGGCCGAACTCATCGCCACCTTCCAGGCGTACTGCCTCACCCGGGTCCGCGGCATGACCTACGCCGCACCGAAGATGGGTTTCGGCCAGTGGGCCTACCGGAGCGCTCGTGCCTAGGCCGCCCCTTCCGCTCGAGACGTGGGGCAAGATTCGGCGCACGACTGTGAATGGCAAGCCGACCGCGATCGCGTACTTCCGCGACTCGGACGGCAAGACCCGCCCCATGCAACGCCAGGGGCGCACGCCCACGGATGCCGAGAACAAGCTCAAGGAGGCGCTGCGCGATCGCCTCGCCCCGACGTACGAGTACCTCAACCGCGACTCACGTCTATCGGCACTCGCCGATCAGTGGCTCGAAGAGATCCGTCGTTCGAATCGAAAGCCAGCCACGCTCGCACGATACGAGTCGACGGTGAACGCGCACGTCCGGCCGACGGGCGATCTCCGCATCGTGGAGGCGACGGTGCCACGCCTGCAACGCCTCATCGATCGTGTCGCGGACACGGCCGGGCGCTCCCAGGCGCGCATGCTCGGCGTCGTGCTCACCGGGATGATGGGCCTCGCCGTCCGGCACGGCGCTGCCATGCACAACTCGGCCGACGAACTCCTCCTCCCGGTCGTCGAGAGCGACGACGTGCGCGCGCCAACAGCCGACGAGGTGCGCGAGCTCCGCCGCGCTCTCGCGCGATGGGACTCGAAGCCTCGTCGGCGGGCGGACGCCATGCGCGACCTCGGCGACGTCGGCGACCTCATGCTCGCCACAGGTGCTCGCCCAGGCGAAGTGCTCGCGCTGCGTTGGGAAGACGTTGACCTCGAGCATGGCACCGTCGCCCTGACCGCGACCCTCATCCGAGTCGCCGGCGTCGGACTCGTGCGGCAGGAGACACCGAAGTCGACCGCGTCGAAGCGACGGCTCAAGCTACCCCGGTTCGCCATCGACATGCTCATCCGCCGCAGGCTCGATGCGTACTGCGACATCGTGTTCCCGTCCGCCGCAGGCACGTTCCGGTGGCCCGAGAACGTACGCACGCAGTGGGCCGGTGCGGTCGCAGGAACGCCCGTGAGCTGGACGACGCCGAAGGTATGCCGGAAGGCCACCGCGGCCGCGATCGAAGCGGTCGCCGGAGCCGAGGCAGCGAAGGAACAGCTCGGCCACGGCTCCGTCTCGGTGACGCAGAAGCACTACCTAGCCGCGCGCATCGACCGCGCCGATCAGTCGGCCGCGCTCGAGCAGTTCGGCGCTGAAAATAGCGAGTAAATAGCGAAACGCCCCTCGGGCGGCTCGAAGGGTCGAGCGCCTGAGGGGCGTGGTTTCCAGTGGTGGAGCGGATGACGGGAATCGAACCCGCGCTATCAGCTTGGGAAGCTGAAGTTCCAAGGTCCAGTCGAACTATTACTCACTGTGGCTCACTTCCACGGGCGTCGAGGGGGACGTGAATACCAGTGAGCCAAGGTGTGGCTTCGAAAACCACGAGTAGATGCCGGATTCCGACGCCGCGCTAGGCTCGCGAGCATGAAGAGGCTGCTCCCGTTCGTCGCGATCGTGCTCGTGCTCGCTGGGTGCAGCGCGCCAGGTCTGTCCGATGAGGAGAGGCGCGAGGCGTTCCTCGAGGTCGTGCGCGTCGCGCCCGAACTGAGCGCTGCGGAGGATGAGGGCCTCATTCAGGTCGGCGAGACGTTGTGCGATGTGATGGACAAGGCTGACGACGGGAAGGGATGGGAGGCGGCAGCCCTCGTCGCCGAGGGGGCGGGGATCTCCGAGTCCAGTAGCCCAATGGTCGTCGCAGCGTCAGTCCAAGCCTTCTGCCCGAGTCATGTCGATGAGATTCCGGACGAGCACCTGGGGTCGTAACTCAAGCCTGTGGAATGAACGGTCGGTCTCTCAAGGTTCAGGGCTTACCGGCCTGTGGATGGCGAGTTCATAAGCCCGGGCCCTGAGTTTATGATTTCGGCTGTGAGCTCCGACCTGATCGCGACAGAGCCGAACTGCCCGAACTGCGGCACCCGGTGCGTCAGCGGGCTCGCGGGCATCCCGTACTGCCGAGGCTGCAAGGCCGCCATCATCGAGCACGCGCCCGAAGCGTAGGCTCGACGGCATGCGCTTGACCGGCACGATCCGCCCGAACACCACGACCGAGCTTGTCGCCTCCGGCCATGACCGCGGCTCCGCATACGAGGCGCTTGGCGCCCAGGTGCAGTCGGGCCACACCCTCACGCGCGCGCACTTCGCCATGAAGGCGGGCGTCACGACCGCGACCGGCGAGATCCGGCCCGACCGCACCGAACCCGTCGAGGCCGAGGGCGCCACCTACACCTCTGCGGCCGCGGCGCTGCGCGCACAGGTGCCCGCCGGATACGTGCTGCTGCAGGCGGTCGTCCTCTAGGCATCCATCTGACCGCCATCAGGCAGCGGCTGGCGGTAGGTTGGTGCGATGGAGCCATGCCCGTGGTCCGGAGCCCAGCTGAAGAAGCTCGGACGCCACATCCGTGACGGCAGTGATGCGCCCCCAACGTTGCCCGCGTACTCGGACGTGATGATGTGGTACAACGACGTCGCCGCAGAGGTTCAGAACGCGATCACGAACATCGAATGGTGGCCACTGCTTGAGGAACGCTCGTTCGAGGTGACCTCACGGCCGAAGACGATCGACACGCTCCGCCAGAAGCTCGCGCGTGACCATTCGACACCACTGCCCAGTATCCAAGACATCGCAGGGGTCCGATTCGAAGCCGAAATGTGCCTTGATGAGCAGGACGCGGTGGCAGTCGCGATCGCCGGCCTTTTCGGGCACGACGAGGGTGCGATCAAGGACCTTCGAAACGACGCGCATTCCGGATATCGCGCCGTTCACGTGTGGCTTCGGCTCCCGGCGCGCGTCGAGGTGCAGATTCGAACCCACCTGCAGGGCACGTGGGCCAACATGTACGAATCCGCTGCCGACCACTATGGACGCGACATCCGCTACGAGTGGTTGCCGGAGGACGCCGAGGAGCGACGGATGGTCGTTGCGCTTCGTGAGATGTCGACATCCCGCATCGCTCAGATGGAGAGTGACCGCAACGAGAGCAAGCAGTTGCACATGATGGCGGACGAGAATGGCATCGCCGGAGATTCCAGCCCGCGAGCCGTCGCAATCATGTCTAGACTGGGCAGACTAAGGGCGAGGGAGCTCAGCAACGAACGTCGCATGCAAAGCGACCTCGAAGAGCTCCGAAGGTTCTTTGAAATGGCTCGGCAAGACGGAAGGAGCTAAAGTGCCTGGATTCGTTATCGAGTACAACCGACGCAATGGCGATCACCGCGTTACGGCATTCCCCGGCGCCGAAGGGCATCGAGACGCGCTCATGCGCCGGCTGGAACTAGAGAACGAGCGCGTTGACAGCAATTGGGAGATTGCCTCTCTGAACAGCGACTCTCTCGAAACCGTCATGAAGACTCACGCTCGCTACTTCGAAGGCCGCGAACTGCTCAGCGCCTGATGCGAGAAGCGCGGCCCCCGACACCGTGCGGTGACGAGGGCCTCGTCGTGTCGGCGGTGAGCTCGTAGAATCAGAGCATTACCCGCGCGGGCCGGCGCGCTCCCCTTCGAAGGAGCACCCGGCCTCTTGCGTTACTGGCAGCCGAAGCTGAGATCCGTCCGCCGCGGCGAGTGGATCATGTTCGACGACACCCGCCGCATCGCGATCATCCGTGCCGTCGACGCCGGCACCCCCGCGGAGCCGATGCTGCTCGCTGAGACATGGGCCGACGACGTCGCAGAGCGCTGCTTGATCGGCTACTTCCCGGCCGACCGGCTGCGCCTCGCGGCCGACGTCGTGTGGACCGAATACCGCCGCGAGACGGAGGCCGCTGATGGCGCGTGAGGAGCCGCGCTGGCACCCGCTGATGGCGGCCGTCGAGGGGCCGCCGCTGACGTGGAGGCTGCTCGACACGTACGACCGCGAGTACGGCCGCATCACCGCCGTTCGCGTCGACGGTGAGCCGACATACCGCCTCGAGTTCCGCGGCGAACACCGCGGCTACGCCCCGACCCTCCGCGAGGCCGTCGAAACGGTGCATCAGCTCTTCATCCGCGCGCACGCTCCCGGCGGGTTCGCGCCGAGCCCGTGGCCGAGCACGCAGAAGAGCGCCCCCGGCACCCGCCCGTGAGGGCAGGCGCCGGGGGCGCGGGTCGTGCAGGAGGTCAGGCGGCGTGGCGGCCGGCGCGTTCCACGGCGTCGTCGATCGCAGTCTGGCGTTCGTCGGTGGTGCGGAACTGCTGCTCGGCCAGGGCCGCATCCTGGTACGCCTCGGGCACGCCGTTCGCGATGATCCCGAGGTACGCGTCGAGCCCGGACCACACGACGGTGATCACCGACGCGGCGCCGACGCCGGCGACGACGAGCCAGTCGACGCCGATGATCGTGGTGCCGATGATGCCGACGATCGCGACGCCGGCGCCGCGCGCGGCCTGAGCAGCGGTGCGGATGCCGGCGCGCACGGCGGCAGCATGTCGGGCTGCGTCTTCGGTGGTGAACTTCATGGGGTCTCCTTCGATGGGTGAGGGATGGTCTTCTCGAGTGCGGTGATGCGCCGGTAGGCCTTCTCGGATTCCTTGGTGTGCTCGGCCTGCCACGTCTGGGAAGCGTCGAGCTTCGCGTTGATCTTCACGGCGAGCTCGTTCGCCGCCGTGGCCTGCTCGCGAGCGGTCGTGATCTCCTCACGCATGAGGGGCTCTTCGTCGTGGTCGTTCTCGACCTGCTTCCGCAGCATCGCGATCGACGCGTCGGTGCGCTCGATGAACGTCGGCAGCGCACCCAGTGCCTCGACGAGCGCGATGGTGCGCTTCAGCCCCGGCCAGAACCGCACGAGCAGCCGCACGACCACGTACAAGGCGACGATGACGACCGCAACATGGAAGAGGTTGATCGCGCCGAGCCAGGTGGGCCAGTCGAGCCATTCGGGCATGCGCGCCTACTTCACGATCGCTGCGCGAGCGGCGGCGCCGTTCTGCGCCGCGGTCGGGACGATCTCGGCGAGCGATGCCGCGACCTGCTTCGCGATGGCGGCCGTGTCGGCGCCGGCGGGCAGCTTCGCCACGATCTTCGCCGCGAGGGCGTCGAGATCGACCGTGGCCCTCAGGCCGTCGCGCTGGATCGCGATGAGGCGACCGGCAATCGAGGGGCCGACCCTGGTGTCGAATTTGTCTGCGCCGGTGACCTGTTGGTCGAGATTGATCACGCGCGGTCCGATGGCACGCAGGTTCTGCTGGTTCTCGACGATGCGAGTGATGAGCGACTGGTCGCCTGCGTCACCGCCGCCGAAGAAGAGGGCCTTGTAGATACTGAACAGCGCGTTTCGCTCGTCGTCGGTCATCTCATCAACTCCTGATACTGCACCGCTGCCTGCGGTGGCTGACATGTAGGCGAGTGGATCGACAGCGCGGCCGCCGACCCAGTACTCCTGATGGCAGTGCACGAACCATTCGGACGTGCCCCAGGGACCACCGGTGCGGCCCATGGTGCCGATGTGTTCGCCTTGTTCCACATCGGCGCCGTTCTTGAACCACTCCGCGGCGTGGGCGATGCGGGAGTACGAGCCGTCGCTGTGGACGATTCGCGCGAGGTTGCCGTAGGTGCCGGCGACGGACCATGTCATGTACCCGTCGGCCGGGGCATACAGTTCGGTGCCGCCGCCCCAGCCGATGTCGATGCCGACGTGAGGGAAGCCTCGGCCGATCTGTTCGCCGTGCTTCGTGTTGATGCCGCCGCGTGCGGCCTTGATGAGACGGACCATGGCGCGCTCTAGACGATTCCCTTGACGGCGAAGGTGATGCCGCCGAAGTCGATGCGGAGGCTCCCTGCACCCCATGTCGCGGCGGCGTTCGCGCGCCACCACAGCCCGCCGTCGGTCGCGATGCGGATGGTGCCCGCGGTCGCGTTGCTCGTGGTGCCGCTGGCGAAGTAGCGCTCAACGTCAGGGCGCGCGGCCGCGTCGGCGATGGTGCCCACGTTGTACTCAGTTCCGGCCGCGACCGAGACGCTCTGGTTGTTCGTGAAGGAGCCGGCGAGGTAGACCCGGCCCCCTTGGATCTCGCTGCGCGCCGGACCGAGGCCTGCCGCCGCTTGCCAGAACGCGCCGGGAGTGAGGTTCGTCAAGACGGGCTTGCCCGCGGCGTGGTACCAACCCGGCGTGGTCACGCCCGCGAGGTAGACGAGCCGTGCCTTGAGATCGATGCGGTACGCGGACGAGCCGTCTGCCGGTGTCCACGCGTCCTGTTCCGCCTGGTTCCTCAGCGCCACGACGCCACCAGCGGCGGCGGTGAACAGCACGGTCTGCGTGATGGCGGCGGTGTTGGTTCCCACGGTGCCCGGTGCAACCTGCACATGTCCGAGCTCCATCGCGCCGGCGGGGAGAAGGGCTCGGGCAGCGGCAAGGGAGGTCGTGGATTCGACCTTGTCAATCACGGGCCCGTCAGCCCCATCCGAGAACGGCGCCTCGGACTCGCGCTGCCTCACGTAGATCACGGACCATCGGAACCCGGATGAGGGCGCTGCCGAGATCGACACGGTCGTGACGCCGACGTTCGGGACGAGGACCGCGCCGTTGCGGTCGAGGACCGCGACGAAGTCGCCGACGTCGACGGCCATGGTCGTCTTGCCCACGATCAGCGACGCATCGCTGGTGCGGAGGACGCCCTTGCGGAGGGTGCCGGCAGCGTCGCGAACGATCAGCCCTGCCAGCGCGCGGCGGATGTGCTGGAACGTGGCGAGGCCAGAGGAGGCCGGAAATCCGGGTACTGCGGGCATGATGCTCCGATCGGGTCAGGGGTGGCACTGGTTGCCAATGTCGGCGACGGCCGTTAACGTTCGGGAATGAGCAAGCTGGGGGACAAACTCAACGACGGCAAGATCGTCGGCTGGACGCTGATCGGAGCTGCCGTGCTCGCCGGTGGCGGCCTCGGCGTTGCTGCGCTGGCTTCCGCGAACGCCGCACCGGCTGCCATCGTCCAAACCGTCGAACCGATCGACTTCGCCGCCCTGCCCTACACGAACGGGCTTGCAGGCGAGCAGGAGACGGAAGCCGCGACGGCAGTCGCCGCCGAACAGGCGCGAGCCGCGGCAGAAGCCACTGCAGCGGCGGAGGCCGCGCGAGTTGCCGCCGAGCAGGCGGCAGCGGTCGAAGCTGAGCGCATTGCCGTTGAACAGGCCGCGGCCGACGAGCCTGACGACCCGGGCCCGGTCGCCGGCGGGGGCGGTCTTCCGGCTGGTGCAGTGCCGCCGAACGTTCCCGGGTCGGATCAGCCTGACTCGACGGCGTGCGCATCGAGCTCGCTGACCTGGGACGGCACGCAGTCCGTCTGCGGCTAGATCCCCGCCGCAGCGAGGCGTTCCTCGATCGACTGCGCCCAGCTGACGATGATCAGCGACAGACGCTCGTACTTCACGCCGATCGGTCTCGACACGACCTCGCCTTGGTATGGAACAGGCGCCTGGGCGCCGGCCTCCGTGTAGCGGACCTCGTAGTCGATCAGCCAGCAATAGCCGAGGTCGAGTAGCTCTTCAGCGATGAGCCCGAGCTCCTGCTCAGCCTTGTCGCCAAGCCGTTCGACGGCCGCGATGTAGCGGAACGTGACCACTCGCAGGTACGAGAGGATCGCGGGGTCGAAGACCCATTCTTCGACGTCTTGCTTGAACTCGCGCAGCGACGGGACGTAGCCCATGTTTCCGTCGGCGTGGATGTACTGGTTCTTGTAGCCGCCACCGTAGGTCAGCAGCCGGTTGTAGACGTCGACGGAGTTCACTCCACCCGGGAATGTCGCGTGGTTGCCTGAGACCTCACCGCCGGCCCCGATGTTGCCGCTCGCGCTCACACTGCCACCGGTCGTGACACCAGCCGGGCTGATCACACCGGCAAGGGCCGCCGCCACGAGCGTCGTCACTGTGTCGTTCAGACCAGCGATGAGGGCCTGCATCTTCTCGTACAGGCGGACGAACTGGGCCCCGTCGATTCGGAGCGCGTCGAGTAGACCGCGGTCGCGGCGCTCGCTTTCCTCGTTCTGCTTGCCGAACATCTCGGTCGGCGGTACGCGTTTCAGGACCATCCGAGCACCTCATCCGTGGTGATCTTCACCCAGCGAGATCGGAGCGACCCGGACATCGCCGCGATGCGGCGCCGGTGCTTGCCGTCGGGGAGGTAGGCGTTACCCCGGGTGATGACGTCGCAGTAGTCACCGAGGCCGAGAGACCCGATCGTCGGGATGGCGTCCATGTGCGTGTCGAAGGACCACCATTCGGCCGGCGCCGAGCCGAGCGCGAGCTCATCGGCCGCATGGGCGTCGAGCGTGGCCTGGTCCTCCACGGTCGA
This sequence comes from Streptomyces sp. NPDC058650, assembly GCF_042717315.1. Lineage (NCBI taxonomy): Bacteria > Bacillati > Actinomycetota > Actinomycetes > Kitasatosporales > Streptomycetaceae > Streptomyces > Streptomyces sp. NPDC058650. The sequence goes on along the minus strand of NZ_JBHXRL010000036.1, from coordinate 24,940 downwards.
GTGCGCATTCGAAAGCGACTCCATGCGCGGATACCCAGCGTCGATGAGCATGTCCGAGGCCACACGCGAGATGAGCGCGATCGCGGCCTGCCGCCCGCCCGTACCCCATGCCTCCATCGACATGTCGCGTGCCGAGGACTTCACGCGAAGGCGTCGCACGGTGCGCTTCTGCGCTGAGAAGTCGAACCGGTGAGGCTGGCCGACGTTCGAGATCTCGAGCTTCGAATCGTCGCCAACGAGCACATTCCACTGCAGACCGAGCCCGTCGCCGGTGAACCCACCTCTGAACTCGATCTCGGGCCCGTTGACAAGCTGCGTGAGGTCCTCAAGGCCTTGACCTTGCGGCTTGAACGAGGCGGAGTCGTACTTCTTGTCGTGCGCCCCGACGCCGTCCGGGCCGAACACGAGGGGCAGGGCGCCGCCAGCGCGCGCGAGGCCCTGCTGCAGGATGCTCCGAACGATGAACGGCCACGACTTACCGGTGAACACCGTCGCGACTGCAGGGTTCGGCTTGCCCTCGTCATCGCCTGACGTGATCAGGAGCGAGACCGTCTCGACGGCGGCGGGCATGATGAAGCGGCGCATGAGGAGCGACCACATGCCCTCTGCGGAGATCGTCAGGCGTCGGGTGTCGTCGTCGTAGTCGTGGTCCCAGATCGGGCCGGCTTCGAGCACGCGCTCGCCCTCCGCGATCGCGAGGAACGCGCGCCCCCGTGCTGCGTTCTGCCGCAGATCGAGACGGCGGTGCGCCTTCGACGAGAGAGTGACGTCGCAGGAGATGGAACCCGCCCGGTTACGGCGGATCTCCCAGTCGCCAGAGCTCGCCGGAATCGGAATGATCCGGCGGCCGGATGTGATCTCGCCGACGATGAGTCGCGTCATGCGTCCGCATCCCTCCATTCGACTGTGAGCTGCGGCGTGCCGGTGACAGCGCCGTAGCCGATGAACTGGATCTCGGTCGTCTCGCCCGGGCCGAGCGTCCACCAGGCCTCGTCCGCGAGGTACCCCGAGATCGGCGACTGCTCGTTGAGCCAGACCTGCCCCTCGGCAACGTCGACACGGGCGGTGTCGCCGACGACCAGCGGCCAGATGCACCGGATCAGCTCGCCGGTGGCGATGCGCAGGATGCCGAAGCCCTCCGCGAGCCCGCCCGTCACGGTGAACGTCGGCGTGGTCTCCGTGTTGCCCTGATTCGTGATCGTGACCCGCCCCGGGTTCCCGCCGCCGATCTGAGTGAACGGCGACGTCAGCGGGGAGAGCACACCGCCACCGGCCACGAAGAGACCGGTCGGCTGCGACTGCAGCGGACCGTACTTGCGGGGGTCAACAGCGAGCAGCGGGATCGAGAAGTCCGCGTAGCCCTGCTCGTCGATCAGGTCGAACTCGACGACACCTTCGACTTTCACTCGCGCCGTGTGCTCGCTGCCGTTGATGGAGACCGTGACGTCGAACGCGTCGAGGGACGCGTACGCGGTCAGCTCGCGCCGGAGCGCATCCCAGTCGCCGCCCGGCACACGGTACTCGCCGAAGGCCGTGAAGAGACGGCCAGGCGATTCAGGCTCGTCATCATCGAATAGGCCGATGCTGGCCGGCCGTTGCTCGTACCGTCCCTGCACGGCGATCGAATCGAGCCACCCGGGGAGATCCCGCAGGTAAGGCTCGGTCGATGACGCGACGTTGACGAGAGTCCGCGATGGCAGGGCAATCGAGATCATCGCAGCTTCTCCTCCAGGATCTTCACGGCCTCGCGGGCGGCCTTCTTCGCGAGCTGGTCTTCGTTCATCCCAGGAGTACCGTGCACATGCTGCTCAAGGGTGAACGAGCCACCGCGTGCGCTCACTGAGTCCCGACCGCCGCGTGGCACCATGTCGTAGCCCCAGCCGTCGAGCATCTGCTCGGCGAGCGAGACGGACTGAGCGCGCTTGGCCGGGGCGTCCGGGAGGTACCACTCGCCGCCGGTCTCGGGTTCCGCCCACACCCGCCAGTCGCCGGCGCGCGCGAACTGCGCCACGTGGTTCTCGCCGCCGTTCGCGAAGAATCGGACCTGCCCGCCGTCGGCCTTCTTGAAGATGTCGGCGGGGCTGGCGTAGTTGCCGTTCGTGGCGCGCACGGTCATCTCGATCGTGCGGCCCTGGTAGGTGTTCAGGAAGTTCTCGAGCGAGGTTGTCGCGGCCGCGGTCTTCGCGATGACCTCCCATTCGGTGGCGGACGGGATGCGGTAGATCTGGTCGGCGAGCACGCCGGCCTCGTCGGCGTTCATGCCGAGCGAGGTCGCGCGGTCGATGAGTGCCTGCCGTCCGGCCTCGAGTGTCGCCTTGTAGTTCGCGGTGTTCCCGTCGAGTGCGAACTGGGCGTCGGCAGCCTTCTGCGAGTCCGCGGCCATGTCGTTGAGCATGCCGAGGTTCTCGCGGCCAGCCTCCGTGCTCTGGTCGAGGGTGAGCGAATAGCCGTCGACGCCGTCGCGCGCCTTCTGGATGTACTCGTCGACGCCCGCGAGCGCGTCGGCATAGTCGAGGTTCGCGGAGATCGCGTCCTGCCCGATGCCGTTGGCCTCCATGATGATGCCGACGAGCTCCTCGAGCTCGGACTTGAGATCACCGGCGCCGTCCGCGGCCTCGATGTACGCCGCCGCGGCCGACTCCGTGATCGGCACGCCCTCCTCGGTGACCTTGTTCTTCTGTTCGGCGATCTGCACGGCCTTCTCGAAGGACGAGGCTTCGCCGAGGACCGACTGCGCGACGAGGGTCGATGCCGCGGATACGTCTACGAGGGAGATGCCGAGCTCGTCGGCGATCTTCTGCGCCTCCACTTGGCTGCCAGAGCCGGCCGTGATGACCTGCTCCAGCTCGCGCAGCGCGTCGGCATTGCCCATGGCGGCATCCGTGACAGTGTCGAGCGAGAGACCGAGCTTCTCGGCTGCGTCGTACGCGGAGCCGCGCGAGATCCAGAGGTAGGACTGCTCGGCCGCGAGGTTCTCCTTCGCGAGCTCGCGGGTGGCCTTCGTTGCCTTGTTGGTCCCCTCTTCGAGCGTGTCGCCGTAGGCCTGAGCCTTCGCGCGCGCGTCGGCCTGCGCTGAGGCGACGAGCGCGATCACGGTCGCGATGCCCGCGAGCGCGAGGCCTGCACCGCCAGCGATGAGCGCTGTCTTGCCCATGCTGATGTTCGCGGCTTCGAGGGTGACCTTCAGCTCGGCGAACTTGGACACCGCGCCCAGCGCTCCGCCCGAGAAGAGCAGCATCGCGCCGGTCGCGACGCCGAGCACGAGCGCGATCGACTGCACGGCCGGGTCGAGTTCGCCGTATCCGTCGACGGCCAGCGTGATGGTCTGCACCATGTCGCGGAGGACGTCGTTCGCGCCCGAGCCCGTCTTGATGAGCGCGGTGTCGAACGCGCCGCCGAGCTTCTCGATGTCGCCCGCGAGGTTGTCCTGCCGCATGGCGGCCTGCTGCGCGGCGAAGCCCGAGTCGTTGACCGAATCGGTCCACTCGTCCACGGCCTTCGCGCCGCCACGCATCAGGATCGTCGCGGCGGTGATCTGCTCGTTGCCGAAGATGCGTCCCATCGCCTGGGAGCGCTCCGCATCCGAGAGACCGTTGAACGCCTTGTGCAGCTCCTGCGCGACGGCCGCGCCGGACTTCATCTTGCCGTTCGCGTCGAAGATCTCGACGTTGTACTTCTTCATCTCGCTCGCTGCGAGCGCCGACGGAGAGGTGAGGCTCGACAGCACGCCACGCAGCGACGTACCCGCCTGCTCGCCGATGATTCCCTGCTCGGCGAAAAGCGCGAGGATGCCCGTCGTCTCCTCGAGCGAGAGCCCGAGGCCGTTCGCGACGGGGCCAACGAACTTCAGCGCGTTCGCGAGATCCTCGACGGAGCCCTGCGCCTTGCCAGCGCCGGCCGCGAGCAGGTCGGACACGTGCGCGGCGTCTTCCGCTGGAAGCTTGAACTGCTTCAGCGTGGTCGCCATGACCGTGGCCGAGCGCGCGACCTCGAGCTGCCCTGCAGCGGCCAGCGCGAGCGACGCGTTGAGCCCGCCGCCGATGACCTCACTGACCGAGAGGCCAGCCTTCGCGAGCTCCTCCTCGGCCGCGGCAGCTTCGTTCGCCGAGTAGGCGGTGTCGGCGCCGGCGTCGAGCGCGGCCTCGCCGAGCTTCTCCTGCTCGGCGGTGGTCGCCATCGTCGCGGCGGCGGTGTTCGACATCGCCTGGTCGAAGGAGGCGAACTTCGCCACGGACAGGCCGACGAGCGCGGTGACCGCGACGCCGGCGGCGAGGAGCGCGATGGAGAGCTGGCCGGCGGACCGCGCCTGCTTCTCCGACGCGGCCGCCTGGTCTTCCTGCTTCGGCTTCGCGTTCTTGGACTCGTCGCCGACCCGCTTCGTGGAGTTCGCCTGCTCGTCGAGTGGCTGCTTCGCCGCGCGGGACTTCTTCCCCGCGGTGTCCGTCGCCGTGCCGAGCTGATCGGTCTGCTTGCCGGCAGCCTCAGTCGAGCGCCCCGTCTTCTGGGCCGCCTGGTCGAAGCCGAGCAGGTCCTGCTTCGCGAGCTGCGCGCCCACGGTCTTGATGTTGAAGATCAGCGCTCCGGCGTCGAACCCACCCATGAACGGCTCCCTTCGTCCACGTGTTGTCGATGTTCGGGAGCCGCTCGATTGCGGAGCGGGTGAAGTGCCACGGGCGAGTGTCGAGTGCGCGGTCGAGATCCGGGATGAGGCTGGTCTGCGCGAGATCGAGTTCGACCTCGCCGAAGAGCTGGGGGCGCGCGAGCTTCCAGAACTCGAGCGCCGTTACTGCCTGGGCGGCTTGGGCTTCTTCGGTTTCCTGTCTTGCGGCCGCTTCGCGGGCTTCGCGCCACTCCGGGGGGATGACGTAGTCGGGGTAGACCCCGTGCTCGTCGGGGCGCCCGATCCCGAATTCGGCGATGTCCTCTGTGCGAAGAGCGCCAAACGCTGGGTCAGCGCCCCGGCCGCTTTTAGGGTGCCGGCGATGCCCTCACCGCCCTCGATGTACGCCTTCACTCCGGCGATGCCGAGGAGGGTCTGCCAGAAGAACGCCGGCATGATGACCGACTCGGCTTCGGACTGCGACAGCTCGTTCCCGATGCGCGTGTACGTGTGCTGCTGGTCCACGGGGACCGGGAACCAGCGGTCGAGCTGCTCGTTGTAGACGGCGCCGTCGACGACCATGATCATCACGGCCGCCATCTCGACGGGGTCGACGGAACCGAAGGAACCGGCGAGGTACGTATCGGTCGCCTGCAGTCCTGCACGGCCGGGGAGGGGTCGAATCACGAACGGTGCTTCGATCCCCTCCACGGAGATGTGCAGGTCGCGGCCGACCTGTTCTGCGTGGATCGTCATGGAGCCCTGCCTCCTTCAGATCAGGCCGCGGTGTACGGCAGCGCGGTCGACGCGCCCGCGGCGTTGGTGACGATGATCGGGGAGGACCCGGTCACGGTCGCGGGGATGAGCAGCACGACGGTGTTGTCGTCGACGACGCGGAGCTCGACGACGGCGATTGCCTTGATCGTCGCCGAGACCGTGCTCGCGAGCTTGTAGCCGCGAACCACGATGAGGTCGCCGGGCGCCTGCAGCGTCGGAGTGGCCGACTCGAGCACCGGCACGAGCGTGCCCGCGATCGGCGAGGTGATGAGGTTCACGACGCCGTCGGACGTGAGCGTGAAGTTGATGACGAGCTTGTCGGCGTACCCGGTGTTGCCAGGGACCTGCGACACCGAGAACGTGCCCTGGAACGACGGCACTGCGTCGTCGCGCGCGTCGAAGACCTGCACCTCGACCTTGTTGCTCGCGCCCTTCGCGGCGGCCGCGTTGAGCAGGGCGATGAGCCACGGCTGCACGATCGCGCCGGCAGCGTTGCGGACGGCTTCCACGGCGAAGGTGATGACGTGGTTGTAACCGATGATGTCGGACGACTGCGTGCCCTTGGTGCCGTACACCTCGCGCTGCACGGTGACGGGCGTGGGCGTGTCGAGCAGGTTGTTGACGTCGCCGGTGATGTTCTCGAAGACGCCGTTCCGCTTCACGCGGATGATGCGCTCGTGGGCGAGCGCCACGGAACCCTGCGAGGGCACCGTGGTGTTGTACATGGTCTGGTCGGCCATGATGACTCCTTGTCTGGTTGGTGCCCGGGTGGGCGGGGTCCCCTCTGGGGTTCAGTGCCCGCGGCGGCCGCGGAAGCTGAAGTTCTGGGCGACAGCGACGCGCTTCTGCGTGTCGGCGTCGAAGTAGGTGCGCGAGTACTCCTCGGCCCACGAGATGCCGAGGATCGCGGGTGTGTACTCGGCGTGATCGAGCAGCGTGAAGACGGCGTGGGCGTGCGCCTTGACGTCGGCGACGGTGCCCTTCAGTCGGGTGAAGAGCTGCACCCGGTAGAGGATGTCGGCTCGGCCATCAGCGATCGGCACCTGCGGCGAGACGAGCGTGCAGGCATCGAAGGTGGTCGGCAGGGGCCGGTCGATGAGGACGCCGTGCTCGGGATTCACGTACGCGTCGCCGTCGGGCCGGTACACACCGAGCTCGTTGTCGGCGAGCAACTGCGCGAGCGCGCGGGCGAGGATCGTCTCGGGAGCGGGGTCAAGCACCGGTCGCCTCCTTGCGAATAATGTCGCCGAGCTCCTTGCGGTTCTCGAGCGCGGTCTCTTCGAGCCACTTCCCACCCGTGCCGGGTTCCTGGAAGGTGAACTCGGGGTGCTCGTGAAGGCGCGCCGCGTAGGGCGTATCGAACACGACCTGCGCGCCCGCCTCCGGCGTCTCTGCCGGCTCCACGGCGCCAGCCTCTCGGAGCGGGCCGTTGTCGAGCGGTGTCCGCGGCAGGGAGAGCGTCAGGAGCCGCTCGGCGGCCTTCGTCTCGCCCCGCGAGAGGCGGTCGAGCATGTCGTCGGCGAAGTTGCCGATGTTCGACGTCATCTGCACGTTGATGCGCACGCCCATGGCGGCCTCCTACTCGAGGTAGAGCTCGACGTGCGACGGAGTGCCGCGGTACTCGAAGTACGCCGAGTCGATGACCGACGAGGTCCGCTCTCGCGGGCCGCCCTTCCAGACAGTGACGTCGGAGCCAGGCAGGGCGTCATCGGCGAGCAGGAGCACGACGAGCGTGCTCGAAGTGATCTCCTGCCCGGCCGTCTCCGATGTGGAGCGGCGATCGACGACGAGGCGGGACTTCTGCTCGACGTAGGCGGGGCGATCGAGCACCGGATCGGCCCACGTCTCGCCCTCGGCGCTCTCGCCGACCAGGCGCACGATGTCGACCCGATGCTTCAAGTGCTTCTCGCGGAGACGGGGCACGGCAGCCTCCTACGTGTGAGCGGCGGCCGACGGGATCAAGCCGGCGTTCGTGAGGATGTCGACGCCGCGAGTGCCGATCCGCTTGAGCAGCCTGTCGTGCGGCGACTCGGACGACTGAGCGCTCGACGTCGTCCCGAGCGAAACCGACCCGATCTTCACCGCGCCGGCGTTCGCCTCAGCGCCCGTCGGGTCGTCGGTCTCGTCCCAGTACTCGACGATCGCGCACGTCGCGTCGGACATGGCGTCTGCGACGTCGGCGTCGGTCGGGTAGCCGTCCTCGTCGGTCTCGTAGACCGCGCGGCGGGTGAGCTTCTCCACTTCGATGGATGCCGAGCGGAGGCGTTTGCCGAGCTTCACGTCGTCACCCTCAAATGGCTCTTCGGCGAAGTCGTCGTACTCGGCGGTGGTCGCGTAGACGAGCTGGGCCATGCTCAGTCCTCGTCGGCGCCGAGCGGCACAGTGTGGGCGGCCATGAACTCACGGCGAGACTCGGCTTCGAGGTCGAACTCGGCGACATCCGACAGCGTGCGCAGCGGCGCCGCCTCGATGAGCGCGAGGATCTCGGCCTTCTTCGCCTTCGCGGGCAGGGCGATGCCCTCGACTTCGGCGACGTCGCGCAGCTCGCGCACACCGAGATCCTCGAGCCGGACGCCGACGAGGTGCTCCTCGATGATGAAGCCGTGCTGCAGGATTGCCTGTTCCCGCTCGGGGTGCAGCTCGGCGACCTCGGCCGTGCCGTCGACGAACTCGACGTCGAGGAAAGTCTGGCGGCCGAGTTCCGGCTGCGGGTGGATGATGCGAATCACCGTCGTCTCCGATCTGGTGGAAGTGGTGGGGGTGGTTCCCGGAGCGCCCCCCATGTGAACGCTCCGGGAACCGGGGTGAGCTACTCCTGCGAGCCGCTCTGCGCCGCCTCGGCCGCCTTCGCGACCTTCTCGGCCTTCGCCGCGACGAGCGCGGCCGCGATCTCGGCCTTGCTCTTCGCGCTGCCGATGTCGAGCTGCTCGCGCTCGGCGTACGCCTTGAGCTGCTTGCCGGACCATGCCTCGACGGGGTCGCCGTCGGGGATCTCGACGACTTCCGGCTCGGTGGGGGCGTAGATCACCTCGTAGCCCTGCCGCTCGAAGTAGGCCAGCTGGGCCTCTTCGTCGACGTCGGCCGTGCCGTTGACGAACGCGACGCCGACGACGATCCCGGTGAAGCCCTCGACGGGCGTGTTCACGATTGCTCGTGCCATGGTGGTGTCCTCCTACTGGACTCGGATGTTGCGCCAGACGGCGGCCGACTTCGTCGCCTTGAGGGCGACGCCGATCGGGCCGAGCTCGACCTCGCCGCGCTTCACAGCGCCGGCCTTGGTGAAGTCGGGCAGCCACGCGGAGGCGATCGAGCCGCCGATGGTCGAGATGCCGTGGAACCCGTCGAGGCCGACGCGGTACGCGTACAGGTCGGTCAGGCCGGTCGTGGAGACCGTCGCGACGGTGCGCGTGACGATCGGGATGATCGGGTTCGAGCTGCCGGCCTTGTCGCCGGCGTCGCCGAAGACGATGTTGCCGTACTGCTCGCGCTCGATCGGGCGACCGAACTGGTCGAGGAGCCCGTCGACGGGGTTCTTCGTGTACATCCCGGCGCGGCGGGCGGCGGCACGCACTCGTGCGAGCGCCTTCGCGTTGCCGAGGATGACGGACGGGGCGCCGTCGAGCAGGGACAGGAACTCGTCGATGTCGTCGAGCGCCTTGTGCTCGGCACGGGTGCCGGTGTCGAAGTCGCGCCAGTCGGTCACGGCACCGGCGCGGAACTCGGTGGACGAACCCACGAGCGCCTTGTCGAGGCCGTCGAAGCCGTTCGCGTCGGTCGCGGTGTCGCCGTTGACGACCAGGTCGGAGAACTTCGCGTTCGTCGACTTGATCTTCTGGCCCATGTTCAGCGCGACGCTGCCGGATGCGGCGGGGCCGAGCTTCGCGACGACGCGGTCGACGCCGAACGAGCCACCGAGCACGGCCAGGTTCGTGGTCACCGGGGTGGTGGTCACGTTCTGGTCGGTGTACTCGCTGTTGATCGCGCGGGTGTCGGCGGTCGCCTGCGTGGTGAGTCGCCGGTAGCCGTAGGCGAGGGTGTCGCCGCCGCCTGCGGGGTTCACGACGTCGTCGTAGATCAGCGAGTCGGCGATGACGCCGGTCTTGCGGAACTCGTCGATGACGGCCACGTCCATGTCGGTCGTGGCGTTGTTCTTGCCTTCTGCGAGAGAGATGGGCATGGTTGCTCCTTGGTCAGCCCCCGAGCGCCTTCTTGATGGCGCCGTCGAGGGTGTTGGGCGTTGCTGGGGGTGTTCCGCCCTGGTGTCCGCCGCCGCTCGTCGGGGGCAGGCCGGGGCCGGTCTTGAAGGTCGGGTTGGCTTCCATCGCCTCTGCGATGAATGCCTTCACGGCCTCCGGATCGCTGGGATCGACCGCAGCGAGCTTGGTGTCGAGCGACTTCGCGTCGAGGATGGCCGACGCGTTCGCTCCGAGAGGGCCAGCGGCGAGGATGACCGCGTTCGCTCGTGCGAGCTGCGCGTTCTGGGCCGCCAGGGTCTCGTTGGTCTGGGTGAGCTCACCGTTCTGAGTGGTGAGGGTCTGGTTCGCCTCGCGCCGCGTCTTGTTCTCTTCGCGGAGGTCGCGGACGTAGTCGTTCGGGTCGCCCTGGAACTGGATCGGCGGCGCGGGCGCGGGTGCGGGCGGCGCAGGCGGGGCAGCGGGCGGAGCCGGGGCGGGCGGCGCGGGCGCGGGAGGAGCGGCCGGAGGCGCTGCGGGCGCCGCGGGCGGGGCGGCCGGCGCAGGCGGGGCAGCGGGCGGCGTGCTGCCGCCCTCGCCGTTGTCGAAGCGGATGCCTCGGAGATCATGGAGCGTGCGCCCGAGGACGGCCATGCCGTCGCGGTCGCGGATGACGGGGAATGCGGTGTGCTTGTGCACGGTGAGCCTCCAGCTCGTTCGTTCCGGCCTCTGCCGGCGTCCTCAGCCCTGCGCTGAGGTCGTGTGGTCCCGCGCCGCCGCCGGTGCAGGGGCAGCGACGACGCAGGAGTCTGTGGGCCGCTATGCGGCGAGGGGGAAGTCGGCGGGCATCCAGCCCTTGGCCGCTCGGGCGCGAGCGACCTCGGCGCGACGGCGCTCGTCCTTGCGAGCTGCGCGCTGCGCCTCGACGCGGCGGCGCTCGGCAGCCGCGGCGCGACACGCTGCGTAGGAGATGTGGAGGCCGGGCATCAGGCGGCCGGCCACTTCTTCGAGCAGATACAGCGGTGCTCGCCGTCGTGGCTGGCGTGCAGCTTGCACGTGTGCGCGTTCGACTCTCCGGCCGGCGCGGACGGGCAGCGCGCGGAGACGAGCGGCACGGGCGCGGCGTCGCTGTACTTGTGCGCGCCCCAGCGCTGTTCCGGCTTGATGGCAGGCATGGTGACGCTCCTTCGCTCGAGGTGTGTTCCCGGCGGCGGCAGGTCTGCCTGCTGCCCGAAAGGTGGAGGCGTCGTGAGCAGCCTTCGAGGCCGTTTCATCCCTCGTTGACCGCCGCCGGGAATGCGAAGAGCCCCGTGCGACTGCAGCGGGGCTCAGTATTCGTGTGAGATCTACTCGACCGGGAATCTCGGATCAGGGTTGCGGATCACCGCGAGGTACGTGCGCGCGTCGTCCTCGTCGAATCCGAGCTCGACGTAGCCGGCGATGATCTCGTCATCGGTGGCCGTTGCGACGTCAACGTCGGGGAGGATCACTTCAGCAGCCCCTTCTCGCGGAACATCGCGTCGATCGCGGTCGCGATCGGCTCGAATTCAGGTGTACTCCACTGGCGGGCCGATGTCCACGGGTCCGGCCGCTCGAGCCAGTACTCGACGCCGAGCAGCATCGCCTCGTCGCCTGAGCGCACCGCGATCCACTGCGCGTACGAGCGCGCCCACATCTCCGCGGGTGTCAGCAGGTACTTCACGTGCGCGGCGAGCACGGGATCGTCTGTGGCATCCGCGAGGATCGCCTGCAGCCGTGCGATCGATGGAGACGCACGCACGGCCGCGAGCCACTCCTGCGTCGCGTGCGATGTCGGCAGCTTCGACTCGAAGATGACCTCCGAGCGCCCGATCAGCCGGTGATCGAGGTAGTGGCCGATCTCGTGAGCGGCGGTGAGTTGCACAGCCGGCCCGCGCGAGCGCAGCTCGATCTCGCCGCGCCCTGGGTAGTACGCGCCGAGGTGCTGCGCCTGCGTGCTCGCGGTGACGATCCGTACCGGACGGGTGTCCTTCGGGATGCGGTGCACCTTCGCGATCGCGGCGCGCGCCTGCCGGGCCTGCACACCGAGCGTCGTGCGCTTCGAGATCGCGATGTTCACGCCTCCGCGTGTGCCCGGCGGCGGGACGACGGTGAGGTTCGGTCCGTCTGGTGACGGCGTCGGCTTCGTGGCGGGCTTCGGCGGAGCGGGCGGCGGGGTGCGCGGTGTGCTTCGACCGGCGAGAGGCCCGCGGCCATCGGCGAAGTGGAGCTGCTCGCGGTACGACTGACGGTTGCGGCCGGTGTCGCGGATGAACGCCCGCATGTCGGCCTGCGCCTCGCGGATGTCGCGCCGCGCTCGTGCGGCGGTGACCTCGTCGGGTGCGACGGCCTCGGCGCGCTTCGCCTTGCGGATGTCGCGCTCGATCGCGCGCTGCTGCGCGCGCTCCTTCTCCGCCTCCGGGTCGTACGTGGTGTCGGACTGTGGAACGGTGAGGCCAGGCAGGTACGCGACGAGGCGGCAGCGGCAGTTCGGGTGGTTCCAGCCGGCGTTGCGCGCCTGGTCGACCGTCGCGTCGACGACGACCGTGACGTCTTCGCCGCCAGTCGCGTGCGGGAGCGTCACCGGGCCGACGACCCCGTTCGTGGAGAGGATCTTGCCCGCCCACGCTGCGCACTTCTCGCACGAGTCGAGACCGCGCACGACGGTGACGAGGTCGATGCCGGACTGCTGCATCCGCCACACACCGGCGTCGTTGAACGCCCGGTTCACGGTGGTGCGCCCCGCCATCTCCGCATAGGCGCCGATGGTCCAGCGCCGGTTGCCGCGGTCGATGAAGTCGCTGATGCCCTCGGAGAGGAACCGCTGCACCGCCTGCGCCTGCATCACGCGCGACGTCGTCACACCGAGGAGGGTGGTCGGCGAGTAGATCGACACGATGCGCTGGTACGCGTCCTGCGGGTACCGGGTGAGGCGCTGGTTCAGCGCCTCGAGCCGAGAATCGAGCGAGAGCACGACGGCTGCGACGGCCTGCGTCGCGCTGCCCGTGAGTGTCGTCGTCGAGACGGCCGCGGCCCCGCCGATGAACGGCGTGGAGGCGACACCCGTCGGGACGATGCCGGCGAGCCCGAGACGTGCGGCCGCTGCCGCTTCACCCTCACGTGCCGCGATCTCCACCACACGTCGCGCGAGGTCGTCGGCGCGGAGCTTCTCGACGATCGCGGCGGCGGCGAATTGCAGCTCGCGGATGGAGCGTGCGCGGTGCGCCGACAGCTCGGCGAGGATGCGGTTCTGCCGGATGCGCTCAGCGACCGTGAGGCCTGCACCAGCGGGCGCCGTGTGCAGCTGGCTGATCAGCTCCATGTGGCGGCGTGCGCGAGAGGCGACCTCGCGGATCAGCTCGTCCTCGGCGCCTGCGTACCGGGCCGCGATCTCGAGCGCAAGCTGCTCGATCATCTCCTCGACGGGGAGCCCGTCAGGATCGGGAACGAAGAGAGCCACGGGCGCACCGCCTACTCGTCGTCTGCGTCGTCCTCAGGAGCGGGCGGCTCATCCCCGGTGAAGGTGGCGGGGTCCGGTGCCGTCGCGCGGTCGTTTCGGATCTTCGTGACCTCCTCGCCGACCTGGATGTCGTCCCAGTCGGGGTTCGCGCGGCGAACCTTCTGCTCCGTCGAGATCGCGGCCGCCGCGTCGAGGAGCGAGAGGGTGCGGGCGAGCTTTTCCGGGTCCTCCTGTGACACGTCGGGGAAAGTGACGACGGGGAGGTCGAACTTCCCGCCGCCCTTGCCGGAGAAGAGGATGCCGTCGAGCTCGAGCGCCACGGAGGCCTGCTGGCCGATGGCGCGCTTGTCGAAAAGGATCTTCTTGTCACGCGTGCGCTCGGACGCCTTGTCGCGGTCTTCGATCTCTGTCGCGGTCTGCCCGCTTCCCTCGCCGTAGTCGCCCCACGCTGACTGCGAGTAGCCGGCGGCGCGAAGGATCTCGCGGTACAGGGCGTACGCGGTGCGCTCGTGCTCCTCGACGCGGATCTCGAACTGCACCTGGTCGAGGGCCATCTTGTCGGGGTCGCCGGGCGTGTTGAGGCCGACGAACACCTCACGGCCGAGGTCGAGTGACGCACCCTTACCGCGGCCGCCGAAGTCGAGCGCGGCCTCGGGGGCGAGGATCTTGCCGGCGCCCTGCTTGAGGTCGCGCATCCACGACGACCACGTCTCGTCAAGCGCATCGAACAGCGGGTGCAGACCGGCGAAGTCCGAACGACCTGTGTAGGCGAGCTCGCCGCGCTTCCGCCATGCGCGCGTCGGCATGTTCTGGTTGTACGACACCGTGAGTCGGTCGAGCTTCGTGAGGATGCGGGACTCCGCGTCGACCATCGTCGCGAGATGTGTCGTCTCCGGTCGGTCGGCGAGGTTCATGCGCCGGCCGATGCTGGTCTCGGTACCCTTGTAGAGGGCGTGCTCGATCGCACCGACCTCGTGGCGCTCGAGGTGGCGCCAGAAGACGGAGCCGTCGCGGTACTCGGTCCACATGGTGCAGGCGATGAGCTTGCCCTTGCGGAACTCGGGGATGATCACGTCGGCCGCGGAGACTTCGAGCCACACGTGGTCGGCGACGTCGGTGTCCCACGTGGACACGATCGCGACCGCGCCGAGTGCGGCCTTCAGCTCGCCCATGGTGTTGAACGTGCTGTGCGCCTCATCGGAGTTCGCGATGAGGTCGAGGCGGGCCTGTGCGGTCTTCGCCGCACCGGTGGCGCTGAGCGTGACCTCGGGAGGCTCGGCGAAGATCAGGTCGCTCGAGAGCGTCGCGAGATCAGCGGGCGCCGGAATGTGCAGCCGCGTACGGTTCTCGCCTGCCGGGACCGGGCGGCCCCAGAACATGCGAGCCGCCGCGCCCACGATCCCGCCGCGCATCGGCTGGCCGTGGCGCACGTAGTCGGTCCGTGTCTGCTGCTCGTCGCGACGGTAGATGCGCTCGAGCGCGTCGGTGTCGCCGAGGTACCAGGCCTCGTTCTCGGCGTAGGTGCGGTATGCCGCGTCCCACGGGGCGGGCGGCCAAGCTGTGTTCGGGAGGGGCAGCGGCACGGTGGCTCCTCTCACGCGGCCTGAGCGAGCTCGCCCTGCCAGTACGTCTTCGTCGAATGGGTGATGTAGCGGCCGCCGTCGAGCCAGTGGTCGTTCTCTTTCACGACCTCGTCGTGGCCCTCTTCAGTGGCCTTGTCGGACCACTGGTACTCGGACACTTCGCCTTGAAAGCGAGCGCACCTGTCGGTGACGAGCAGCTGATCGTTGGCGAGCAGGTTGCCCATCGTCGCGATGCCCTTGAGCACGTCATGATCGGCAGCCCACGGCGAGAGGCCAGAGCCGCGGAGATCCTGATGCAGTTGTGTGCGGAACGACGCGGCGGCCGGGTCGAGCATGATGAAGCGCGGCTGCAGCCCGTTCGGCACAGGCGTGTGCGGTGTCGGGAGCCAGGCGCGGAACCGCTTGGAGAGTTCGGCGTCGGTGAGCCGTACGCCGTGGTTGGCGTCGTCGGCGGGGTCGTAGCCCCACTCGTCCATGAACACGAGGCGCGGCTTCTGCTCGTCGGTCAGGCCGAGCATCATCGCCGTGGTCGGGTTCGTGGTGCCGTAGTCCATGCCGAAGCCGAGGACATCCTGCAGCGGCGGCATCGCCTCGAACGGGATGACGTGCCGTGTCGGGTCCCACATCGGGTAGACGGCGCCGGCGGCGTTCGTCCATTCGCCCTTGATCATCCGGTCGTAGAAGACCCCGGAGAACGAGGCCTCCATGTCGGCGATGTAGTCGGCGTCGAGGTTCGGGTTGTCGGCCATCGTGAAGTGGAACGAGACGAGGTTCTTCTCGCCAGCGGGGAGAATCCACTTCTTCCTGATCCAGTGGTTCCGAGACGCGGGGTTCATGGTCGCGAGCAGCCGGGCCCCGGCGACGCGGAGACGGGAGACGAGCATGTTCCAGAACTCCTCGGGGAGGAGTGCTGCCTCGTCGACGTACGCGAGCGCGACCGTCGCGCCCTGGATACGGCCGACAGCCTTCGCATCGTTCGCACCCACGATCATGACC
The DNA here is from genome assembly GCF_042717315.1 of Streptomyces sp. NPDC058650. Lineage (NCBI taxonomy): Bacteria > Bacillati > Actinomycetota > Actinomycetes > Kitasatosporales > Streptomycetaceae > Streptomyces > Streptomyces sp. NPDC058650. Next base: position 9,334 of record NZ_JBHXRL010000036.1, on the reverse strand, counting down.
TCGCGGCCGAAGATCGTTGCAGACGTCGCGCCGGGCGTGTAGTGGATCTGCGAGGAGATGATCGAGCCGAAGATGCTGGTGTTCTGGAACAGCACGAACACGTTTTGGTAGACGGTCTGCAGGCTCTTCCCGACGATGATGATCAGCCCGGTCTTCGGGGCGACGATCACTGCGAGGAGGAACGCGAACAGCGACGCGACCGTCTTCCCGGCGGACACTGAGCCGTACCAGAGGGCCAGCTTCCGATTCATCGCGTCGACGATGGAGAGGATCTGCGCCTTCGATACGAGCCGTTCGATCTCACTCAGGTTCATCGGTGCCCTCAGCCAGCGTCTCCGCCCGGTACTTCTCGGCAGCCGCCTTGAAGCCCTCCGCGATCTGGTCGAGCACACCGACCGCCTGGTCGAGGCCGCCGTTGTCCTTCTCCACGATGCGGGTCGCCTTATCGAACGCGATCCCCGCAGCGGTGAGAGCCTCGCGGCGCATGCCCATGGGTGCCCGGTCGAGCTTCCGCTGCCGGAACGTGTTGTCCTTACCGCCGAAGTTGTACACGGTGACGGGGCCTCGGATCTCCTGCAGCGCAACACGCCCGGCGGCCATCATCTCCTCGGCGAGCAAAAGTCGCTCGGCGGCGAGGTCGACAGTGTGCGCCTCGACAGCGGCAGCCGTCTGCGTCCGATCGAACGACAGGCCCTCGGCCCTCGCCCACCGAGACACGGTCGACGGTGAGCACTTCAGGCGCTTCGCGATTGCATTGCATGACAGGCCCTCGTCGAAGAGTCGCCGCGCCTCTGCGCGTTTGCTGTCGAATGTGCCGCGTCGCGCCATGGTTGTTCACCTCGTTCGGGCCTCTTGCCCTTGCGGTGTGCGCCGTATGGACGCGTTCGGGGTTCTAGCCGTGTGTCGGCGTCGGGTGGGAGAGTGTGGGAATGAGCATTCAGGACGCGGCACGATCCGCGAGCATTGCAGCGAACCAGGCGATTGATGCGGTCAACGTGATCCAGCGCGGTGGGGTGGTTACTCCGGACGATCACTACCGGGAGAATCTTGCTCTGGCGGTGTCGAACCTTGCCATCGCGGTGAAGCAGCTGGCCGAAGCACGGAGCTAGTAAGCGCCATGCATCCGTCGTCGCCGGTGTCGGCGGCTGCTGGGAGGGTGAGCTCTGCCGACTGTCGGAGAGGCCGAGGTCGGGGAAGGAGTTCGTGTGGACACGAGCAACATGTGGTGGTCGGCGACGGATGCGCTGCCCAAGGAATCGGAGCTGGAGACTGTCGAGCAGAAGCTCGCCTACGCCCAGGTGCTCGCGCTGCTGTCGATCTCGCAGGAGATCAACGGGTTCGTGCTCGGTGAGTCACCGCTGGGGGAGAAGCTTTCGCATGCGCTCGACGCGGTGATCCCGAAGGGCAAGCGGTAGTCGAGGCATCCTGGAACGACGAAACCCCCACGCCTTCTGGCTGGGGGTTTCGTTCTGGGCGGAGTGATCCACCATCTACGTTCTATCGTGCATCAATTGCGGCTTTTGCGTATTATCTCGGCGCTGTTCAGATGCGGCGTGTCGGCTTCCCCCTCGGGCGGCCGCGGCGGATCGTCGGCTCGACGCGGACCACCGCCCTCGAGAGCACGACCATGCGGTTCTGCTCGTCTCGGCGGACGGCGAGCCGGTCGTCCTCGATCCACTCGTAGATCGTGCGGGGCTTCTTCCCGGCCAGGACGGCGGCTTCCTTCACCGTGACCCACTCCTTCGGTGTTCCGGTCATGCTGCTGCGCTTTCAGGTCGGGGCTCGATGGTGAGCGAGTCGGTGATGATCCAGTCGGTGCGGTAGCCCGGGTTCGTGGTGTGCTGGTCGGCATCCCAGAGCGCCTGCACCCCGCCGGGCCGGGACTGGGCGCCGAGGATGTGGCAGTCGCACGGGCAGGCGAGGCTGTCGCAGTCGGCGTGCAGCTGGTGCTCGCAAGTCGGGGACCCGAACCAGCGTGGCGGCGTCATGCGGAACTGATCGATGACGTATCCGCACCACTGGCACTCGACGATCGTCAGCCCGCGGACCTCGCGGGACGGGTTGCCCGTGAGGGTGAGGTTCTCGCAGCCGGGGCAGCGTTGGCGGGTGATGGGCTGCTCGTGCGCGACGGTCTCCAAGTCTCGGTAGGCGCGCTCGGCGGCGTGCGCGAACTGGATGGCGTCACGTGCCCCGAGCTCGTCCTGCACCCAGAGGTCGACGGTCCGATGTGCACGGGATGCCAGGAACCCCTCGCACTCGTTGACGGTGAGGAACACGAGGCTGAGGTTCGAGTAGCCGCCGGGGGTGGCGCCTTGGACTCCGCCGGCGTCCGGGGACACGAGCCGGCCCTCGGCTTCGTCGATCGCGAGTCGGAACTTGTGCCATCCGGCGACCGCGTTCACGGTGCGCTCGTAGCAGTGGTTGCAGAGGTGGCCGCGGTCGGCTGCCCGGGGGAGGCAGCCCCAGCATGTGCCGGGGTTCTTGGCCCAGCCGGGGTGGTCGGGACAGGTCACGCGGTGCGCGCCCGTCTCGGCGCATGGCCGGATGCCGGGCAGGCCGATGGTGGTGACGCAGAGAGCGTTCATCGGGTCTCCTTGGGGTGGCAGTGGCAGGTGAGGTTCGCGCACCCGAAGCCGGGCGTCTTGCAGCAGGCACAGCACGGGCGCCGCGGAGTGCGGTCGTGGGTCGGTGGAGGGACGTAGGCAGGCTTCGTCATGGGGCAAGCTCGCTCTCGACGAGGAGGCGCGTCGGGTCATCGAGGCGGCGGAGGCCGAGCGCACCACGGAACGGGATCGGCTCGGCGAGAGGTCGCGGGTTCGCGAGCACGAGGTGCCAGCCGAACGGCTCGGCCCACGGCTCGCAGGAGTAGCATTCCGCGCTGTCGGTCAGGTGCACGTCGACGAGGTCGACCACGCCGATGATCCGCCCGTGGGCACCCCGCCAGCCTTCGCTCCCAAAGCTGAACGCATCCCGCCCGAGCACGTCGCGCACCGCGTACACGTCATCCCACGCGATCGGCGCAAGCCCGGCGTGGATCGCGACCGGCCCGCGGTATCCGCCTGCGATGTTCCGCACCCGGTTCTCGACGTCCTTCCCGCCGTGGATGATCGCCCACGCCCAGGGCTGGCGCACGGTGAGCACGCGCATCTCGGGATCAGAACGGGGTCTCGTCGACATACCCGCCTCCCCACGCCTGATCGGTGACCGGCTCGGCCGCGGGCGGCGGGGTCGCGCTCCACCCGGCATCCGCCGCCGGCGCCGCGCCGCGGTTCGACTGCGCCCGCGTGACTGACGCGGTCGCGTACCGGAGCGAGGGGCCGATCTCGTCGACCTCGAGCTCGATGCTCGTGCGCTTCTCGCCCTCCTTTGTCTCGTACGAGCGCTGCTTGAGTCGGCCCGACGCGATGACGCGCATGCCCTTCGTCAGCGACCCGGCGACGTGCTCGGCGAACTCGCGCCAGCACGACGCCCGGAGGAACAGTGCGTCGCCGTCCTTCCAGTCGTTCGCCTGGCGGTCGAAGGTGCGCGGGGTGCTTGCGATGGTGAAGTTCGCGACTGCGAGGCCGTTCTGCGTGAACCTCAGCTCGGGGTCAGCCGTCAGATTCCCGACGACAGTGATGATGGTTTCGCCTGCCATGGTTCAGGCCTCCTTCGTGGTGGTGGTGTCGGTGCTTGCCTTGGTGGCGCGGTAGCGGCGGATGCCGTCGACGATCGCGAAGCAGGCGAGCAGGAAATGGTGGTCGTAGTCCTGGAACGAGACGTCCCACATGTCCTCGAAGAGCTCGCCGAGGCGGTGCTCGTCGCCGAACTCCTGGGCGACGCCGTGCGCCTGGTCGTAGTGGTCGCACTCCTCGAGCTCCGCGAGCCCTGCGGTGACCTCGTCGGGCATCGCCTCGCCGTCGTAGTGCTCGGTGACGGTCTCGCGCATCCACGCGACGAACTTGCGGCCGGAGAAGGTCTCCACGTTCTCGGTGAGGCTGCTCACGAGCTTCTGCCGCCAATAGCTCGGGTTGATGTCGTAGGGCTCGACGCCGCGCGTGCTGAACCAGGTGAACATGTCAAGCTCACGCTTGAACGTGTAGCCGTCGCCGATGTCGCCGACGATCGTGAGGTAGCCGGGCCACGTGATGATGTCCCAGTGCCACATGCCCGTGCCAGGCTTCGCGACGCGGAGGTGGCGGTACACGCCGTCCTCGTGGAGGATCGTGAGCTCATGCTCGGTCGTCTCGCTGCGGAACTGCCGGCGGGCTTCGTCGTAGGGGATGTTCTGCGTCATGCTGCGTGCTCCTTCGTGGGTTCGTTGAGTTGCGCGAGGATCGCCTTGGTGGCGTCCGACGGCTTGTTGCCGCGCAGCCCAGCCGTGTAGAGCCGGGTCTGCACTGCCTGGTTCGTGAGGTCGAGACGGCGGGCGATGAGCGGGATCGTGAGGCCCGCATGGTGGAGGCGGAGCACGGACTCCGTGATCTGCTCCGGTCGCGGCGAGACGACCTCCTCGCGGATGATTCGGGCCACGTACTCGCGAGCATCGACGCCGGCGTCCTCGGCGCGAGCGGTGAGCTGCCACCACACGGCATCCGGGAGGCTGAACCGCACCTCGACGCTCATGCGGCCAGTCCCGCTTCGTCGATGAACTGCTGTACCTCGAGCGGCGACTGCGAGATCGCACGGAACACGTACCGCTGCGGCGCCCGCGGCTCGCCCTTCGCCTTCGACAGCAGGTGCCGGGCGATGCCGACTGCGACCTCCGGGGCGACCTCGCGTTGCGTCCACTTCCGGATCTGCTCGACGATCGCGGCCACGCTCGTGATGCCCGCCTGCGCGGCGAGCGCCCTCACTGCTGGCGACAGGTCACCCGAGTCAGTCGAAACGCTCGCGTCTACTTCTGGACTGGACTCGGTAGCTGGCGTTAAGTCAGTCATGGGGACGGGACGGGACGGGACTGGGACGGGGTGTTCGGACGCGGCATCACTTCCGGCGGGTGTCCCGCTGTCTGTCCCAGCGGGACGCCGCTTGGACTCCCGATAGGCGGCCTTGCGGACTCGCTCGGCCTCCCGGCCAGCCTCCACCTCAGCCTTCGACGGGTTGTAGCGGAGGAAGTCGTGCAGCGTGACCCCGCCCTCGGGTGCCGGCGTGCAGTACTCCGAGTCGCACGGGAACCCGTGGCGGTGCATCAGCTCGACGCGCACAAGCTCGTCGACGTCGGTGCGACGGGCGTCGAGCTCGTCGAGCTCGTGCTCTTCGAGCACGCCGTCGGTGAGCGCGCGCACGGCGTAGTTGCCCGCGAGCGCCCACAGGCCGACGATCTGCTGCCGCCGCTTCCGGGGGATGCGGATGACCTTCTGCGAGACGCCGAACTGGTCATCGATCTTCTGCCACACCATCAGGTGCCCTCTCTTCCCATGCGCTCGAGCGCGTCGTGCTCGGTGATCTCGACCCACGTCCCGTCGTTCCGGTAGAGCACCCAGGCGGCGCGGAGGCCGAAGACCGCGCGGAGCCAGCGGCGTGCAGGCCACTCGGCGGGGTCCGCATGACGCGGGACCGTCCAGCCCTCAGCGAGCGCCTCGGCGGGGTGCTCGGTCTTCCAGAGGTGGCAGCCACCCTCGGGGGAGAACGGGCCGCAGAGGAGCTGCAGGTTCGCCGGCGTCGTGTTGAACGCGTCACGTCCCTGCCGGTGATCGCGCTCGACGTGAAGACCGGGACGGCGGCACCGCTGGCAGGTGCCTGCGTCGCGGTGCGTCACCGTCTCGTAGGCATCGCGCTCCTCGGCCTTCGTGAGCGGCGTGCGCTTCGGCCCGATCATCAGAACATCGCCCCTTCCGGCGCAGCGCCGATCGTGCCCTCGAGGTCGGAGGCGAGCCGGGGCCGGTCACGCATGAACCAGCAGCGCGCCCACGTCCCGCTCGTGAGGAGGACTTCCGCGAAGACGGAGCCCTCTGGCCGGTAGCGCAGGGTGCTCGGGTGCTTCTCGACGTAGAGCTCGCGAAGCTCACCTGTGACCGACACCTCTCGGGATTGGTCGCCGCTGTGATCCATCGCTCTGAACGTGATCCGATCGCCGACACGCATCTCAGCGCCATCGAACTCGGCGACGTCGATCGGTGAGCAGTGCTCGCCACCGAGAGGAAGTGCGATGCCGCTCATGCCGCACCTGCTTTCACGAGGTCGGAGTACTCGAACGCTTCGAGCCCGAGATCCTGGCGGATGCGGAGCACCGTGCGATCGGCGATGTGGAGAGTCTCAGCGATGCGCGTATCGCTCCACCGGCGCGCGTGCGCTCGGGTTACCGCTTCACGCCGCTCGAGCGCGGTGAGCCGAACGCGTGCACCGGTCAGAGCGAGTTCGACGGCGGTCTCATCGATGGTGGGTTCCGCGTCGGCGGCGCCGATGGTGTTCGGCCGCTCGGCGGGGTCGTCAATGTCGTCCCACGCGAGCGGGCCTGCCCATCCGTGGCGCTTCGCCACACGGCGCGCATTGTCAGCCCAGCCACCTGACTGCGGCTCAGCCCACAGGCTCGCGAACACGCTGCGCACCGAGACGAACGTGGCGGCCAGCACGCGAGGTCGCCCGTCGTGCATCAGGGTCGACAGGTTCGTGACATCCATCCCGAGGCGTTGCGCGATCTCGGTCTCGGTGTAGCCGACGGCGACGAGCGCCTGGAGCCGCCGCGTAGTGCCAGTCGACGGGACGAGGGCTGCATCGATCTGCGCGGGGTCGACCGCCAGGAGACGTGCAGCATGAGACGCGCGCGTCACACGCTCGCTGATCGGCTTCGGCTGAACGCCGGCCCCGCGCGGGCCGAAGTAGATGTCCATGACGGCGGACCGGGGCACCTGTGCGGCATCCGCTACACGCTCAAGCCCGAACCCGGCATCCTGCAGTTCGACCAGACGGTCACGGACCGGCCCAGCGGGTACACGCGCCGGGGCGATCTGATCTTCGCGCCCGTACGCGCGCAGCCGGTTCCGGCGCCGCTGACGCTCCATCTTCCGCAGGTGCCTGCACTGGGCGCACCGGCAGCCGTGCTCGGCCCAGCACGTCTCGAGGTCGTGTGCATGCGTCTCCGGGCACTCGGGCAGGGTGCGGCTGCGCGTCGGCGCGGCATCCATGGTTCCGGCCCGCCACGCGGCGAGGTAGTGCTTCCGACACATGCCGCGCGCGGTCACGCCGCGCCCGCATCCGGGCTTGCTGCACGGCTTCATGCTGCGCTCCCTTCGAGGTCGAGGAGGTCGAACAGGGTCGGCACGTTCGCGCGGTCATCGTGGCGTCGCAGGTACACGAGCGAGTCGGCCACGGATGCCGGGTTCAGTTCGGACCCGAAGCCGCGGCGGCCGGCCTCGACTGCGCACAGCACGGTCGAGCCGATACCGGAGAACGGGTCGCCGACGAGATCTCCCGGGTTCGAGTACTCGTTGATCAGGCGGCGAGGGATGTCGAGCGGGAACGGGCAGATGTGGTTCTCGACGTTGCGGCGCTTCTGCTCGCTGTTCAGCGTGTCGATGCGGAGGATGTCGTGCCAAACGTCGGGCCGCCATGACCCGGGCACGAGGGATGCGAACGTGCCCGGGAGGGCGTGCTTCGCGGCGAGGTCGTTCGCGAGTGCCACGTGCGCGTCGTAGTCGTAGACCGACCGCAGCGACTGCTCGGTGAAGAGGCGCTGACGGGACTCCGGGTCGAGCGCCGCGAGCTCGTCGACGGACAGCAGGCGGTCGCCGCCGGTGCGCCAGTCGGCGGCGGCGTCGATCTGCCACCGGCCGACCGAGTACTCCGCGGCGGCCTTCACGATCCGCTCGTCGGACCAGCCCTTGGACCGGTCGGTCTGGGGCTTGCCGAACAGCAGCACGTACTCGGGGGAGCCGACACCCATGGGCCCGTGGTCCTTGAGCATCTTCGTGTACGACAGCCGGTACGTCTGGTTGTTCTCGCGCACGACGTCAGTCGTGACCGTGATCATGCCGTGGTAGTCGAACCCGTGCCCGGTGTAGTGCGCGATCGCCTCGGCGTGCAGCGGGGAGACCGTATAGCGGCCCTTCCCCGTGACGGAGCCGAACAGGAGACGGTCCTTCACGTGCACGGCCATGATCCGGCCCGGCATGAGCGAGCGCAGCAGCGACGGGGTGAGGTAGTCCATCTGCCACCAGAAGTGGTCGTTGTCGTCGGTGTGGCCGAAGTCGGCGTAGTTCGGCGAGTACTCGTAGTGGTTGCCGAACGGGATCGACGTCACGATGAGGCCCATGGAGTTCGGCTCGACGTGGTCGCGCCACTCCGCGACGGAGTCGTTCAGCGAGATCGTCCAGCCGTCGCCCGAGTACTCGGCACGCTCGGCGCCCATCGCGCGCGTCAGCTCGGTGCCGATCGCCTGCGGGTTCAGCCCGAACTCGCGGATGATGTCCGACATGGTGTCGGTGAGGCGGTCGTGCTCGGCCCACTTCGACTCGAGCGTGGAGCGCACTTCGGTCTCCGACTCGGCGTAGACCAGATGCACGGTGACGGGGTGCTCCTGCCCGTACCGCTGGATGCGGTGCACGGCTTGGATCGTGTCGTTGAACTTGAAGTCGATGCCGACGAAGATCGCGACGTGCGACTGCTGCAGGTTCATGCCCTGGCCGAGCATCACCGGCTTGCCGATCAGCTCGGCGGTGTCCTTCTCCCGCCACGCGTCGAGGCGGCGCTCGGCCTCGTCGTCAGCGAGCGCGCCGTGCACGGAGGAGTAAGTGATGCCCTCGGAGGCGAGTGCCCGCTCGAGCGCGGTCTGCTCGTCGTTCAGGTGGCACCAGATCACGATCTGTTCGTCGCCGGCCGCGCGGTGCTCGCGCACGAGGGTCATGGCGTGAGTGATGCGCTCCGTCATGGTCTGTCGCTTCTCGCGGGCCGCGTCGACCATCGAGAGCGCGCCGCCGCGCACGAGCACGCCCTGCCCGTCGCGCTCGACCTGCTCGGATTGCAGGTCGACGGCGACCTCGTGCCAGCGCACGTCGATCGGCGGGAGCTCGTAGCCGTCGTCGGAGTAGCCGAGGTCGGACGGGCGCTGCACGAAGCATGCCCACGTGTTCAGCCACAGCCAGAACTCGCGCTCCTTGTGCGGGTACAGCGTGAGGTTGCCTGCAGTTGACGAGTCACGCTGGAAGAACCGGGTGAGGGCGGCGCCGGTGTCCATGATGCCGAGGAACCCGGCGTAGTGGATCAGCTCCTTGTGACGGTTGGGCGACGGGGTCGCGGTCGCGACGAACCGGTACGGCACATCGGCGAAGAGGCCGAGGAACTCCTGGTAGGTCTTCGACCCGAACGAGCGGAGCACGGATGCCTCGTCGAGCGACACTGCGTCGAAGAGCGAGAC
>NZ_JBHXRL010000035.1:0-36983 GCF_042717315.1 Streptomyces sp. NPDC058650 | reverse complement strand
ACTCTATCAGATCTTTCCGATCCGATTTCCTCGGTGCTTTCCGGTCCCTTTTGTTTTCACTCCGGGGGCCTTTCGGCGATTCCGACTTTATCAGATTCATTTCGGCCGACCTAATCGGTGGCTTTCGTGATTCGAATGAGAATCGGAGTGACTCCGTGGAAAAGAATTCCCGACCGGAGTGAGTAAGACTCTACTCGGTTGCTGCCGAACTGTCCAGTTCCAGGCAACCGTTTAAATCTACCTCCCCACAGCCACCGTGTCAACGGCTTTTGTGGGCACCGGAGGAGGCTAGCAGGTCAGCGGGGTGGTCCGCACATCAGGCTGCGGTGGGGAGGGCCGCGCTGCGGTCGGGTTCCTCGACGTCGCCCGTGGCGCCGGCGCGGGAGGCACGGCCGCCCAGGATGTAGACGTAGGCGAGGAAGGCCAGTTCAGCTGCGATGCCGATGGCGACGCGGGCCCAGGTCGGCAGGCCCGAGGGCGTGACGAAGCCTTCGATCAGGCCCGAGACGAAGAGGACGAGGGCCAGGCCGATGGCCATGCCGACCGCCGCGCGGCCTTGCTCCGCCAGGGCGGCGCGGCGGGTGGTGGGGCCCGGGTCGATGACGGTCCAGCCGAGGCGGAGGCCCGTGCCGGCGGCGACGAAGACCGCCGTCAGTTCGAGCAGGCCGTGGGGAAGGATCAGGCCCAGGAAGACGTCGAGGCGGCCCGCGGAGGACATGAGGCCGATGCCGACGCCGAGGTTCAGCATGTTGAGGAAGAGGATCCCCAGCACCGGGATGCCGAGGAACGCGCCCAGGACCAGGCACATGGCGGCGGCCTGGGCGTTGTTCGTCCAGACCTGGGCCGCGAAGGACGCCGCCGGGTGGCTGGAGTAGTACGTCTCGTACTGGCCGCCGGGGCGGGTCATCTCTCGGAGCTCCGTGGGGGCGCCGATCGAGGACTGGACCTCCGGGTGCGTACCGATCCACCAGCCGATGAGAACGGCCAGCAGGGTGGAGAGGAGTGCTGTCGGGATCCACCAGTGGCGGGAGCGGTAGACGGCCGCGGGGAAGCCGGCGGTGAGGAAGCGGGCCGCGTCGCGCCAGGAGGAGCGGCGGGTGCCGGTGACGGTGGCGCGGGCCCTGGCGACGAGCTGGGTCAGGCGGGCCGTGAGCTGGGGGTCGGGGGCTGTGGACTGGACGAGGGAGAGGTGCGTTGCCGTGCGCTGGTAGAGGGAGACGAGTTCGTCGGCTTCGGCGCCCGTGAGCTTGCCGCCCCTGCGCAGGAGGAGGTCCAGGCGTTCCCACTCGGCGCGGTGGGCGGTGACGTAGACGTCGAGGTCCATGATCGGCTGCTGCTCCAGGCACTTGCTGCGGACAGGTCCGTACTACTGCGGCGCGCTGCGGATCAGCTTGGCAGACTGGCGTTCGGAGAGTCTCGGAGAGTCGGGGAGAGGTGGGCGCCCGTGAGTGGCGTGGTGACGGGGGACGCCGTCGTTCTGGGGTTGCAGCCGGCGCGGCTGCCGAGCCGGGCGTTGGCGGTGCTCATCGATCTCGTCGTCGTGTGGGCCGTGTATCTGCTGGTCATGATCGGGCTTGCCCTGGCGACGGCGTCCTTGGACGAGGCTGCGGCGACGGCCGTTTCGATCGCCTGTTTTCTGCTGGTGCTGGTGGGGGCGCCGATCGCGGTGGAGACGCTGTCGCACGGGCGGTCGCTGGGGAAGCTCGCCTGTGGGCTGCGGGTCGTGCGGGACGACGGGGGGCCGATCCGGTTCCGGCACGCGCTGGTCCGGGGGGCGATGGGGGTCGTGGAGATCCTGATGACCTTCGGGGTGATCGCCTGTATCGCCTCGCTCGTGTCCGAGCGGGGGCGGCGGGTCGGGGACGTGTTCGCGGGGACCTTGGTCGTCCGGGAGCGCATACCCGCCGCGCGGGCGCCGGCTGTGCCTCCGCCGCCGCCGTGGCTGGTGGGGCGGTTCGCCGGGCTCGATCTGTCGTCGGTGCCGGAGGGGTTGTGGCTGGAGATACGTCAGTACCTGACGCGGGCGCGTGAGCTGGACCCGTTCGTGGGGCGGCGGCTCGCTGAGCGCCTGGCCGACGAGCTGGTGGCGCTGACCGGGACGCCTCCGCCGCCGGGGGTACCGGCCGACGCCTTTCTGGCGGGGGTCGTCGCCGAGCGGCAGGCGCGGGATTCCCGGCGGGCGTTCGCACCGTCCTCGGTGGAGGGCCTGCCGGCTGCTCCTGTCGTCGCTCCGGTCGTCGTGGCGCCCGTCGTCCCGGCGGCCGGTGCGGTGGGTGAGGAGGGCGGGCCTCGGGCCACCGGGTTCGCTCCGCCCGCCTGACGGTCAGGGGAAGACCGAGGGCGGCGTTTCCAGGGCTTCCAGTTCGATGCCGGGGGCGGCGAGGACCACGTCGCCGGCGATGTGGACGGTGTGCCGCTCCCCCGTGTCGAGGGTGCTGACCTGGTACTCGTCGACGATCAGGGGGCCGTTGTCAGTGGCGTGCGCTTCACTCTTCAGCAGGGCCCAGGACTGGTCGACCGTGAGGGGAGCGAGCACCGGATCCGTGAAGGCGACGAGCCTGAGGCGGGTCTCGGGGGACTCGGGGGTGAGTCTCAGCAGTCGCGTGATCGCGACGAGGAACGCCGGGGACGTGCCGGTGAAGGCGTGGGCGCGCACATTGCCTTCGGTGGCGTGGGTGCCGGTGGGGTCCGTGCGGACCCAGGTGACGCCGTCGAGGGCCGCGCCGCGGACCTGCCAGCTCGCGGCGTTGAGTTCGAGGCGGAGGGGGCGGCCCAGTTCGTCGACGGCCAGGTCGACTGAGCCGAGGTGGTCGCCGGAGGGGGTGAGGGTCTGGGAGACGTAGCGCCAGCCGGACGGGCCGGGGGCGCAGTGGAAGTGTTCTTCACCGAGGGGGGTGTGGTCGTGCGGGTCATGGAGCGAATATCGGCCGCGGGGCATGGATCGGTCCTCGGGAGGGTGCGCTTCCAGGAGCGGTAGTGAGGGCTGGACGGGGCAGACCCCCCGACACGGGGGTGCGGGGGGCCTGCCTGAATCCTCTACGGGTGTCCGGGACGGCGTCGCGTCAGCGCGCGGGCGCCGCCGGCCGGGGCATCAGTAGCGGTAGTGGTCCGGCTTGAAGGGACCGTCGACCTGGACGCCGATGTAGGAGGCCTGCTCCGGGCGGAGGGTCGTCAGCTTGACGCCGAGGGCGTCGAGGTGGAGACGGGCGACCTTCTCGTCGAGGTGCTTCGGCAGCGTGTAGACGTCGGTCGGGTACTCCTCCGGCTTCGTGAAGAGCTCGATCTGGGCCAGGGTCTGGTCCGCGAAGGAGTTCGACATGACGAAGGAGGGGTGGCCCGTCGCGTTGCCGAGGTTCAGCAGGCGGCCCTCGGAGAGGACGATGAGGACCTTGCCGTCGGGGTAGGTCCAGGTGTGGACCTGCGGCTTGACCTCGTCCTTGACGACGCCCGGGGTGTTGGCGAGGCCGGCCATGTCGATCTCGTTGTCGAAGTGGCCGATGTTGCCGACGATGGCCTGGTGCTTCATCTTGGCCATGTCGGCGGCCATGATGATGTCCTTGTTGCCCGTGGTCGTGATGAAGATGTCGGCCGTCTCGACGACGTCGTCCAGGGTCGTGACCTGGTAGCCGTCCATGGCCGCCTGGAGCGCGCAGATCGGGTCGATCTCGGTGATGATGACGCGCGCGCCCTGGCCGCGGAGGGACTCGGCGCAGCCCTTGCCGACGTCTCCGTAGCCGCAGACGACGGCGGTCTTGCCGCCGATGAGGACGTCGGTGGCGCGGTTGATGCCGTCGATGAGGGAGTGGCGGCAGCCGTACTTGTTGTCGAACTTCGACTTCGTCACGGCGTCGTTCACGTTGATCGCCGGGAAGAGCAGGGCGCCCTCGCGGTGCATCTCGTACAGGCGGTGGACGCCCGTCGTGGTCTCCTCCGTCACGCCGCGGATCTCGGACGCCAGCTGGGTCCACTTCTGCGGGTTCTCGGTGAGGGTGCGGTTGAGGAGACGGAGGATGTAGCCGTACTCCTCGCTGTCCGCGGTGGACGGGTCCGGAGCGGAGCCGGCCTTCTCGAACTCGACGCCCTTGTGGACGAGGAGGGTGGCGTCACCACCGTCGTCGAGGATCATGTTCGGGCCGCCGGTGGGCGTGTTCGGCCAGGTGAGGGCCTGCTCGGTGCACCACCAGTACTCCTCCAGGGTCTCGCCCTTCCAGGCGAAGACCGGGACGCCCTGCGGGTTCTCCGGGGTGCCGTTCGGGCCGACGGCGATGGCCGCGGCGGCGTGGTCCTGGGTGGAGAAGATGTTGCAGGAGGCCCAGCGGACCTCGGCGCCCAGCGCGACGAGCGTCTCGATGAGGACGGCAGTCTGCACGGTCATGTGCAGGGAGCCGGTGACGCGGGCGCCGGCGAGCGGCTGCTGCTCGGCGTACTCGCGGCGGATCGACATCAGACCGGGCATCTCGTGCTCGGCGAGGGTGATCTCCTTGCGGCCGAAGACGGCCAGGGAGAGGTCGGCGACCTTGAAGTCCTGATGGGCGGCAGTCGTCATGACTGTGCTGCTCCTCGTGTGGTGGGAGTGCGAGGGTCGGTTGGGGCGCCGGGCACCACGGGAGGGCCCTGGGCACACGAATGCCCGGGCGTTCCACGGTGCCGTCGTCGGAGGCCCTCTCTCCCTCGGCCGGTCCGCTGGACCGCCCGACCGCCATCAGCAGCGACGTCTGGCTGATCTCGAATCTACACCGAGAGGTGCGGCCGTCCACAGTCCGCATCGGAGGCAGTTCGGGCCGGGTCACGTCAGTTCTGGCCAGCGGTGGCCCGTTCTGGCTTGATCCACTCGATGAGCCGTGCCGAGTGCAGCAGGCCCCCGGGACCTGGAGGTCGCGGGGGCCTGGTGGTGGTGGCGGGGCCGGTGGCCTCGCCGTGGTGGGTCAGTGGGCGGAGCCGCCCGGTGCCTTGGCCGGGTTCTCGCCCGGCGAGGCCGCGGTCTCGCTGTAGATGTCCGGCTCCAGGTAGATCACCCTGGCGATCGGGACCGCCGCGCGGATGCGCTCCTCGGCCGCGTTGATGGCGTTCGCGACCTCGGTCGCCGTGTCGTCGTGCCGGACCGCGATCTTGGCCGCGACGAGCAGCTCCTCGGGGCCGAGGTGGAGCGTGCGCATGTGGATGAGGCGGGTGACGGTGTCGCCGTCGACGACCGCCGCCTCGATGTTCTTGACGTCGTCGACACCGGCGGACTCGCCGAGGAGGAGCGACTTGGTCTCGGCGGCGAGCACGATCGCGATCACGATGAGCAGGACGCCGATGCAGAGGGTGCCGATGCCGTCCCAGACGCCGTTGCCGGTGCCGAGGGCGAGGCCGACGCCGGCGAGGGCGAGCACCAGACCGACGAGGGCGCCGAGGTCCTCCAGGAGGACGACGGGGAGTTCGGGGGCCTTCGCCCGGCGGACGAACTGCGTCCAGGAGAGGCCGCCGCGGACCGCGTTCGACTCCTTGATCGCGGTCCGGAAGGAGAAGGACTCGGCGATGATCGCGAAGACGAGGACGCCGACCGGCCAGTACCAGGCCTTGATGGCGTGCGGATCCTTGATCTTCTCGTAGCCCTCGTAGATGGCGAACATGCCACCGACGGAGAAGAGCACGATGGAGACGAGGAAGGCATAGATGTAGCGCTCGCGGCCGTAGCCGAAGGGGTGCTGCGGGGTCGCCTCGCGCTTGGCCTTCTTACCGCCGAGGAGCAGCAGGCCCTGGTTGCCCGAGTCGGCGAGCGAGTGCACGCTCTCGGCGAGCATCGAGGACGACCCACTGAAGAGGAACGCCACGAACTTGGCTACGGCGATCGCGAGATTTGCGGCGAGTGCCGCCACGATCGCCTTGGTTCCGCCTGACGCGCTCATGGGTGTACGAGGTCCCTTCGTCGGTGCTCCGGCTCTGTCGCCGCGGTTCGGCCGGTCATTCTCGCATCAGGCCACGGCGGTCAGGCCACGACGGTCGCGCGAAAGACCGTTCCCTCACCGGAGAGTTCGGTGGTCTCGCCCGCCGGTACGAAGACGGACCGGCCAGGTTCGAGGGTGACCTCGCCGGCCTTCGGGCGGCCCGCGACGGCGAGCAGGATCTGTGGCGTGGGGGCGGTGACGTCGGTCGGGGCGGCGTCCTCCGCCCGTACGAAACGGGAGAGGCGGAACTCGTCGATCGGGGTGTCGTAGACCTCCTCCCCGGACGGGGAGGCCTCGGGGCGCAGGACGCCGGCGTCGTTCGGCTCGAAGCGGACGACCCGCAGGAGTTCGGGGACGTCGACGTGCTTGGGGGTGAGTCCGCAGCGCAGCACGTTGTCGGAGTTGGCCATGATCTCGACGCCCATGCCGTCGAGGTAGGCGTGCGGTACGCCCGCGCCCAGGTAGAGCGCCTCGCCCGGCTGGAGCAGGACGTGGTTGAGCAGCATCGCGGCGATGACGCCGGGGTCGCTCGGGTAGTGGTGGGCGAGGGCCGCGAACGGGGCGTGGGCGCCGCCCAGGCGGTCCGCGGCGGCCGCCGCCTCGGCGACGGTGTGCGCCATCTCCTCGCGGTCGGCCGTCAGCAGGGCGGTCAGGACCTCGCGGAGCGCCGCCTCTTCGGGGTGGGCGTGGAGGAGGTCCACGTACGGCTTGAGGGAGTCGACGCCCAGCGCGGCGATGAGGTCGGCGGCCTCGGTCGGGGCGCGGAAGCCGCAGAGTCCCTCGAAGGGGGTGAGGGCGCAGATCAGTTCGGGCTTGTGGTTCGCGTCCTTGTACATGCGGTGCGGGGCGTCGACGGGGATGCCGGCGGCCTCCTCGGCTGCGAAGCCCGCGCGGGCCTGGGCCAGGTCGGGGTGGACCTGGAGGGAGAGCGGGGCGCCTGCGGCGAGCACCTTGAGCAGGAAGGGGAGGCGCGGGCCGAACTTCGCGACGGAGGGCTCCCCCAGTTCGCGTACGGGGTCGGCGGCGATGAGCTCGTTGAGCGGGCCGCGCTCGGTGCGGGAGGGGGCGCCGGGGTGGGCGCCCATCCACATCTCGGCCTGGGGTTCGCCGGTGGGGGCGACGCCGAGCAGTTCGGGGATGGCCGTCGGGGACCCCCAGGCGTAGGGGCGGACGGTGTTGACGAGGCGGTCCATGGTGCCTGCCAGCTCCTCGGGGTGGTGACGGATGGTGAGGGGTGTCGGGTGACAGGTGACAGGGGGCGGGTGACGGGTGGGTGACGTGGTGGGGGTCGGGGTGGTGACAGCGTGATGGACGCGGTGGGTCAGTGCCCGTGGTCCGGGCGGCCCGGGGTCGCCAGGGCGAGGTAGACCGCCGCGAAGTCGGTCACCGCGAGCAGTTCGGCCAGGGATTCGAGGTCGCCGCCCTCCTCGGGTTCCAGTTCGCTGATGGCCGTCCCGTGACCGAGGGCCAGCTCCCTCGCCGCCGGGGCGGCGGTCAGGCCGTCGGCCGGTCTGTCGCGCAGCAGGACGACCCTCGCGCGCAGCGCCTGCGGCTCATCGACCCTGTCGCGGAAGAAGTCGTCGGGGTCCGCGCCCGCCGCGTAGTCGCCGGAGAGCAGCACGCCGTGCGCGGGCAGGGCCTCGGGGAGTTCCGCGGCGAGCGCGGGCAGGCCCGCGAGCTCGGCCAGGACGCTCGCGAAGCGGCGGCCGGCGGGGCCCGCCGCGGGGCCCTCGGTCCAGATCAGCGGGAGCGAGTCGGCCAGCTCGGCCGCGAGCGTCTTGGCCGGGTTGCTGTACGTGGCGACGGCCGGGCCGCAACGCTCGGCCGTCCGGTCGAGCCGGTCGGCGACCTTCTCCAGGACGTCCGGCGGGGCGTCGACCAGACCGACGCGGTCGAGGAGGGCGAGGAGCGGGGTGAACAGGGCCCACAGGCCGCCGGGGCTCGCGGCGAGGCTCTCCGCGTACTCGTCGGGCGACTCGTTCGGGGCGGTCGCCATCGGGACGAACAGGCCGTGCGAGCCGCCGACCGTCTCGGCGAGCGGGGAGGCCATGGGGGCGACGGCGACGACCGTGATGCCGCGGCGGTACGCCTGTTCGGCGAGGAGCGCGAGGCCGGGTTCCGAGCCGTCGGTGGTGGGCAGCAGGAGCAGGTCCACCGAGCCCGCCCAGCCGGGCAGGGCCCAGCGCAGGGCGCCCGCGGCGGGGGCAACGCCGGTCGGCTGGAGCCGTACGACGGGGGCGGAGGCTCCCGCGAGGGCGCCGATCAGGTCCGCGACGCCCGCGGCGGCGGTGCCGGGGCCCGCGACAAGGACCGCGCGGGGACGGCCCTCGGGGTGCAGGTCGGCGATGCCCGCCTCGCTGGCGTGGCGGGCGGCTGTCCGCACCCGGGCGCCTGCTTCGGCGGCGCCGCGGAGGAGGCCTCGGCGGTCGGCCAGGGCGAGGGCGTCCGGTGCGTCGAGGAGAGTCTCGTCGAGCATGTGGCGGTGCCTCCCGGGTGGGTGCGGGGTGTTTGCGGGCGGTGGTGGCGGGTGCGGAAGCCGTGCGGGCGGTGGTGCCTGGTGAGCCCTGCCTTCGGCAGGGCTTCTTTTCTTCCCACCCGCACCGCTCGTGCGGCTGAGATGACAGAGGTGCGGGCCCTCCGGTGGGTGGTGCCCGCCGTCGGCGGTGAACCCTCCGGGGATGCCGGCGAGGCTGCGGGGTCGTGGCTCGGGCTGCCCGTCGGCTCCGGTCGTGGCACGGCGACCGGGCGGGCACTCGCCGCCGGCTGCCGCTGCGGGACCCCGCGCGGCGAGGTGAGCGCAGGGCTCTCCGAGATGGTGCGCATGCCCGGGTGGGTCGGGGCAGGCCGCGTCTCGGGGCGCCCCCGGGGCGGTGGCCCGGGGCGTGTCGCGTGGAGGTGCCGCGCGGTGCTGGTGGGCGGTGTGGGCGAGCACCCCGGCTGCTGCGCCGCCCCCGCGAGATGCGGCGGGCTCGGGGCGGCCCCGGCCGGGCGGCGGCGTGGTGCGTCCTTCGGACCGGGGCGGCGCGCCGTGGGCCGCCGTGAGGTGGCTCGTGTTCCGGGGCGTCGTTCCGCGGCCCGGGCCCCGGGGTGTCTGGCGTGTTCCGGGGCCGGGTGTCGCGGGGCTCGGGGCGGGGAGCACCGGTGGGTCAGGCGGGGCGGCGGGCCTCGTCGGTGAGGAGGACCGGGATGCCGTCGCGGACCGGGTACGCGAGGCCGCAGTCCGTGCCGGTGCAGACCAGTTCGGGGGTCTCGTCCGCCGTGCGGTCGTTCAGCGGAGCGTGGCACGCGGGGCAGGCCAGGATCTCCAGGAGGCCGGCTTCGAGCGGCATGGGGTGTCCCTTCGAACAAACGGTGATGGTGCTGCCCTTCGGGCCAGGTCAGCCTACCGCCGGGGGACGGGGGGCGGGGGGCGCGGCTCGGCGGCCGGTCCTCCCGTACCCCCGGCGGGGTGGTGTCAGCCGGTCGCGCGGACCAGGGCCAGGACCTCGTCGCGGATCTTGGTCATGGTGGCCTCGTCGCGGGCCTCGACGTTGAGGCGGAGCAGCGGCTCGGTGTTGGAGGCGCGGAGGTTGAACCACCAGTCGGCGGCGGTGACCGTGAGGCCGTCGAGGTCGTCGAAGGTGACCCCGTCCACGGCGGCGTACGTCGCCTTGACCTTCGCGGTGCTGGCCCGCTGGTCGGCGACCGTGGAGTTGATCTCGCCCGACGAGGCGTAGCGGTCGTAGGCGGAGACCAGGTCGGAGAGGGTGCCCTCCTGGCCGCCGAGGGCCGCGAGGACGTGGAGCGCGGCGAGCATGCCCGTGTCCGCGTTCCAGAAGTCCTTGAAGTAGTAGTGCGCCGAGTGCTCGCCGCCGAAGATGGCGCCGGTCTTCGCCATCTCCTCCTTGATGAAGGAGTGGCCGACGCGGGTGCGGACGGGGGCGCCGCCGTTCTCGCGGACGACCTCGGGCACGGACCAGGAGGTGATCAGGTTGTGGATGATCGTTCCGCCGGGGTTCTTGGCGAGCTCGCGGGCGGCGACGAGGGCCGTGATCGCGGACGGGTTGACCGGCTCGCCGCGCTCGTCGACGACGAAGCAGCGGTCGGCGTCGCCGTCGAAGGCGAGGCCGAGGTCGGCGCCCTCGGCGAGGACGCGGGCCTGGAGGTCGACGATGTTCTTCGGGTCGAGGGGGTTGGCCTCGTGGTTCGGGAAGGTGCCGTCGAGCTCGAAGTACATGGGGACGGTGTCGAGCGGGAGGCCCTCGAAGACCGTGGGGACGGTGTGGCCGCCCATGCCGTTGCCCGCGTCGACGACGACCTTCAGCGGGCGGATCCCGGTGAGGTCGACCAGGCCCCTGAGGTGGGCGGCGTAGTCGTCGAGGGTCTCGCGCTCGGTGATGGTGCCGGCGGTGGCGGCCGCCTCGGGGGCGCCCGTCTCCGTCCACTCCTCGGCGAGGGCGCGGATGTCGGCGAGGCCGGTGTCCTGGCCCACGGGGGCCGCGCCCGCGCGGCACATCTTGATGCCGTTGTACTGGGCCGGGTTGTGGGAGGCCGTGAACATCGCGCCCGGCAGGCCGAGGCTGCCCGAGGCGAAGTACAGCTGGTCGGTGGAGCAGAGCCCGATGAGGGTGACATCGGCGCCGAGGCGGGCCGCGCCACGCGCGAAGGCGTTCGAGAGGCCGGGCGACGAGGGCCGCATGTCGTGCCCGACGACGATCGCGTCCGCGTCCGTCACCCGTACGAAGGCGGCGCCGAAGAGCTCCGCGAGCTCCTCGTCCCACTGGTCCGGTACCACTCCGCGGACGTCGTACGCCTTCACGATCTGCGACAGATCGGCAGTCACGGATCACCCTCCTGAGTTCTCGGCACGCGTGTGCGGCGCGTGTAGGAACGCCAAAACTACCCGGAGAGGATCGGGGGTACGCGGACGGTGGCCGGTTGGCGTCAGTTGTCGGGGGAACGGAGCACCCTGAGGTGCCCTCGGCGGCCGACCTCCATGGGGTCTCCGCCACGGCCTCCGCCGCCCTTGCCGCCGGCCTCGGCCGTGCGCTCGTGGGGGCGGGCCGCCTCCCGTACCGCGTTGGCCAGGGCTTCGAGGTCGTCGCCGCTGGGGCGGGCCGGGGCGGAACCGTCGGTGAGCCGCACCACCTCCCAGCCGCGCGGCGCGGTGAGGCGCTCGCTGTGCTGGGCGCACAGGTCGTAGCAGTGGGGCTCGGCGTAGGTGGCGAGCGGGCCGAGGACCGCAGTCGAGTCGGCATAGACGTACGTCAGTGTCGCGACGGCAGGGCGGCCGCACGCGGTGCGCGAACAGCGACGTACAGGGCTCACGACGTTGGACGGTACCGCACTCTTGACCGGGCCGCGACGACTCTCCCTCAGGTCACTCGCCCGTGTCGCGCTGTGACCTCCGACACCCGTCTTCGTGTCCCGGCGGTGCTGACCTGCGCGGGAGGGGGCGTACGGCGGTGGGGGCAGGAGGCGATCCGGACAGTCGGGGATACAAATCCGGTCAACCAGGGCCAGATGGCCGATCGCGACACGCTGCCGATTCGGGCGCGTGGGCGGCCGGAATGTTCAGGTTTCGACAGCTGGGGCGGTGGGGCGCGGGAATGTGGCGAGGATCCGCCCCGGTGCGGAAACACCGAGGAGGGTTACGCTGCGTCAGTGATGGACAGTCCTGTGCCGCCGAACCCCTCGCACCCCTCCACGGAGCCCCCGGCGGAGCCTCGGGTCCGCCGCCGCGACCGTCACGGGCGCGGGATGCGGGGGCCGGTCGCGCCGCCCCAGGTGCCGCTCTCCACGAGCCGGTCCGACACCTTCCGCGATCTGGTGCTGGATTCGGTCGAGCGCCTCGAACGGCACTGGCCGCAGCTGGCGGACATCGAGTTCCTCGTGATGGAGGTGCCGCCGCCCGTGCCGGGCGAGACGGTGCCGCTGGGCGGTTCGGCGCCCGCCGACAAGGGCGAGCCCGCCCGGGTCGTCGTCTACCGGCGGCCGGTCGAGATCCGCTCGAAGAGCCGCGACGAGCGCGCGCTCCTCGTCCACGAGGTGGTCGTGGAGCAGGTCGCCGAGCTCCTCGGGCTCTCCCCCGAGTCGGTCGACCCCCGGTACGGGCAGGACTGACCCCCGGACGGGCAGAACCGCCCACGGTGCGGGAAGGGCTGACCCCGGTGCGGGAAGGCCCCGTAAGGGTGGCGGAACCACTCTTACGGGGGCTGTCCCGCCCCGCTCAGTCTTCGAGGACCTTGAGGTCCTGGCGCGCCGACGGGACCTCGACCGTGCCCCGGTCGTCGGCGAGCGGCTGGATCGTGAACATCTTGACGCCGTCCTCCGGCACCGCCAGCGTCCGTGAGGCGTGCACCTTGCCGCCCGAGACCGGTTCCACGGTCAGCGCGTAGGCGCCCTTGAGGCCCTCGGGGACCAGGTCGGTCAGGGCCGTCGTCGTCCCCGCCTTGACCGTGACCGTCCTCGACACCGGAGTGCCCGCTCGCGAGCCAGCCGAGGCCGTGACCTTGACCTGGGCGTCGGCGCCGGTCGCCGTGAGGGCGAGCGTCGACACCTTGGCGCGGTTGTCGGCGACCGTCGCGCGGGCGGAGATCGCCGCGGTCGCCGGGATGAAGGCGATCTCGGTGCTCTCGCCCTTGCCGCGGACGACCTGGAGGGCGGCCACCACCGGGGTCGCCTTCTTCGGGTCGCTCGGGGTGAGCAGCAGGGAACCCGCCTGGCCCCGGGTGAGGTCCGGCAGGTCGACGGAGGCCGTCATCCCGGACTTCACGTGCAGGGTGCCGGCGCCCGCGGGGACGATCGTGCCCGTCGGGGTGGCCAGCTGGATCTTGAGGTCGGCGTCGTCGGCGCCGGGGACGAACGCCACGAGCCGTACGGAGGTGGCGTCGGCCGGGATGCCGGGGAGCACGGCGCTGGTCGCCGGGTCGGCCGCGGCGGCGAGCCAGTCGCTGCCGAGCTTGTCGTCGGCCGCGCCGATGGCGGCGCCGACGCGTCCGCTGCGGGTGGTGACGTGGACGGTGACGTCCCGCTGGGCGGCCGTGCCGGTGAGGGTGGAGAGGAGGACCGGGAC
Organism: Streptomyces sp. NPDC058650; assembly: GCF_042717315.1. Lineage (NCBI taxonomy): Bacteria > Bacillati > Actinomycetota > Actinomycetes > Kitasatosporales > Streptomycetaceae > Streptomyces > Streptomyces sp. NPDC058650. The sequence continues at coordinate 23,999 of NZ_JBHXRL010000035.1, read as the reverse complement.
CGTGGAGCGGGCAGGCACGGGGATGCCCTCGGTGAACTGGGACTTGAGGACGCCCTCGGGGCCGTACAGCTCGATGTCGGCGACGGCGGCCGTGTCGTCCGGGTTGGTGAGGTGGACGTAGTCCTGGCGCTCCTTGGCCGTGGAGGCCGCCGGGAACCAGAAATCGGTGTCGGGGGCGCCGCAGGTGACGCCGAGGAGGCCGCGGGCACCGCCCGCCGTGACGGCGGTGGTCTGCTGGACGGTCCAGCCGGGGGCCAGGGTGCCGGTCGCCGTGCCGGTGAGGGCGGGCGCGGAGCCGCCGTTCGCCTCGGCGGTCACGGGCTTGCCGGGGGCGGTGACGGTGGCGGGGGCCTTCGGGGCCTTGGACTTCTTGCCACCGCCCGAGCCGCCGCCGCGGGTCGCCCCGCTCGCCGCCGCCCTCAGCTGGGCCGTGGGCTGCTCCGCCGTGGCGGAGGTGCCCGCCGTCGTGCCCGCCGCGGCCGTGCCCGCCGTGCCTGCCGGGGTGTACGAGGTGTAGACGGTCTCGGCCACCTCGGAGGTGCTCGGGGCCGGGCAGACGAGGCCCGCGCGCTGCACGGGCAGCCGGGTGGGGGCCTTGGCCACGGGGGCGGGGGCGGCGTCCGGGGTGGTCAGGGTGGCGAAGCCGGTGACGGCGGCGAGGGCCGTGGTGACCGCGATCAGGGAGAGGGTCGTGCGCTTCACTGGTTGCTGCTCCCGTCGGGACGCTGCTCGGTCTCGTGACCCTGGGGGTAGTCGTAGCCGTAGGCGTACGGGTCGTACGGCTGCTGCTGCGGCGGCTGCTGCTGCTGCTCGTACTGCGCCTGCGGGTCGTACTGCTGCTGCTCGTAGCCCTGGTCTGCGTACTGCTGGGGCTGCTGAGGCTGCTGGGGCTGCTCGTAGCCCTGCTGGGGGTACGCGTACGGCTGCTGCTGGTACGGGTCCGCCGCGTACTCCTGGTAGTAGCCCTGGTCCGCGTAGGGCTGGGCCTGTGTCAGGTCCTGGGCCTGGCTCTGTTCGTGAGCCTCGGCCTGGGCGGTCTGGGCGTAGGCCGGGTCGTACCCGCTGCCGTCCCATCCCTGGTCCTGTGCCGGTTCCCGGGCCTCGTACGCCTGCTGCTCCGGGATCGGGACCGGCGCCGGGTTCTGCTCCTGGTCCGGTGCCCCGGTCCCGGCGCCCTCGGCGGCCTCCGCCTCCGCGGCGGCGCGGAGGCGGCGCGCGCGGCGGCCGTCGCCGTCGGTCGCCTGGGCGGGGATCGCGAGCTCCTCCTCGGGCAGGTCGTCGTCGATCTCGCGGCGGCGGCCCGGCAGGGCGAGGACGAGCAGGACGACGGCGAGGCCGAACTGCGTCCAGGTCCACACGGTGTGGGTGAGCGGCTGGTCGTACGTGAGGTCGAGGCGGCCGCCCTGGGCGGGGAGCTCGAAGCCCTGGGCCCAGCCGTCGACGGTGGTCCCCGTCAGCTCCTTGCCGTCGAGGGTGGCGGTCCAGCCCTCGTCGGCGCGGTCGGCGACGCGCAGGACGCGGCCCGCGGGGCCCGCCGGGATCTCGGTGTGCGCCTCGACGGGGCCGGCGGCGACGGCGACCGGCTTCGCGGCCCCGGTCGTCTCGTCGGCCTTCGCCGCGTCCCCGGTCTTCGCGGCCGGCGGGACGATCATGATCCGGGCGATCTCGCGGTCCACGCGCCAGAGCGCGCTGCCGTCGAGCTGGCTGAGACGGCTGAGGCCGGGGGTCGCGTCGAGGACGCGGCTCATCTGGCGCGGCGCCCCGTCCCGTACGAGGACGTAGCGGATCGCGTAGCCGCTGAGTTCCTGGGTCTGGTCGGCGCCGGAGCCGGCGACGAGGTGGGCGACGACCGCGTCGAGGCGGGGGTCGGTCTCGGCGGCGGCGGAGAGTTCGCCGTCGCCGAGGCGGGCGCCGGAGCCGCGGACCAGGGTGTACGTGACCTCGCCGGGCGAGGTGCCGCCGAGGACGAGGGTCCGGGGCCGGTCGCTGGTGCCGCTCTCCTCGGCGACGAAGGCCGGGACCTGGACCGGGTCGCGGCGGGTCAGCGGGCCGTCGGCGCCGCCGATCATCCAGCCGGCGGCGGCGACGGCGGGGCCGACGGCGCAGGCGAGCGCGATGAGGGCGGCGACGGGCTGGCGCCAGCCGAAGCCGTGGGCGGCGACGCGGGTACGGCCGCCCTCGGCGCCGATCATGCCGGCGGCGATGAGGGCGGCGCCGTAGACGAGGGTGGCGGGGCCGGCCCAGCCGGTGCCGTCCGCGCCGTTGGAGAGGACGGCGAAGAGGAGTCCGGCGAGGGCCGCGGTCCAGGCGGCGAGGACGGCGAACCTGCGCTCCTCGCGCAGGAGGCCGGCGAGGGCCGCGAGGACGAGGCCGATGAGGAGGAGGCCGCCGGTGGTGCCGGGGCCGCCGGGGCTCGCCGCGAGCAGGTCGAGCGCGCCGGCCGTGCCCGTACGGACGTCGAGACCGGCCTCGCGCAGGAAGGCGGCGGGGTCGGTGAGCAGGGAGAGCGACCAGGGCGCGAGGGCGAGGATCGGGGTGCCGACGGCGGCGAGGAAGCGGAGTCCGTACGCGGTGATGTCGGAGCGGTGGACGACGAGGACGCCGAGGCCGAGGAGGACGGCGAGCGGCCACACGATCGGGGTGAACGCCGTCGCGAAGGTGAGCAGGAAGGCGTACGCCCAGGTGGCGCGCCAGCTGCCGCGGTCGGGCCGGTGGAAGCCGTGGGCGGCGACGGCGGCCCGGGCGATCAGCGGGAGCAGGATCGCGAGGACCGCGGTGCCGAGCCGGCCGCCGGCGAGGGCGCCGGTGGCGGCGGGCAGGAACGCGTACGCGACGGCGCCCCACGCGCGCAGGAGCCGGGACTCGACGATCGGGCGGGCCGCGAAGTACGCGGTGAAGCCGGCCAGCGGGACCGAGCAGACGAGCAGCAGGGTCAGCGCGGTGGACGTGGATCCGAGGAAGAGCGCGGAGAGCGCGGCCAGGACGCCGAGGTAGGGCGGGGCGGTCTGGGTGCCGCCGGTGCCGATGGCGTGCCAGGCGTCGGCGTACCGCGACCAGAGGTCGGAGACGGTGTCGGGGGCGGGCAGCAGGGCCCCGCCGGCCAGCGAGCCGCCCGCGAAGAGGTTGCGGCAGGCGACGAGGGAGACGAGGAGCAGGAGGCCGAAGAGGATCGGACCGGGCTTGCGGGCGATCTTCTTGAGCCGGGCGAACTGCTCGATCTCCAGGTAGTCGGCGTCGTCGCCGCCGGGTCCCGACTCGACGACGCCGTGGCGGGAGCCGCCCGAGTCGGCTTCCGCGCCGCCGACGTTGGCGGCGAGCTGTTCGACGGCGGCGCGGACGGTCGCGCCGGGCGGCGGGAAGAGCGGGCGGAGCTCGCTCGCCGCGACGGCCGGGTTCTTGCGCCGTTTGCGGGCGGCGAGGATCTTCTCGGGCCGCAGGAGGGTGGCGAGGAGGCCGGTGACCTCGTCGACGGCCTGGCCGGGGACCTTGCCGACGAGCGAGGCGAGGGTGCGGACCAGGGTGCTGAGGACGAGTCGTACGAGGACGTAGGGGAGGGCGCGGCCCGGGGTGTTGGCGAGGAGCGCGTAGACGGCGCCGGCCTTGTCGACGCGGTGCGGGCTCGCGGCCGTGCGCCCGGCGCAGTCGACGGTGCGGCGCTCGCGGGCGGACGCCTCGGCGTGCCGGAGGACGGCGTCGGGAGCGACGAGGACGCGGTGGCCCGCGGAGTGGGCGCGCCAGCACAGGTCGACGTCGTCGCGCATGAGGGGCAGGCGGCGGTCGAAGCCGCCGAGCTCCTCGAAGACGTCGCGGCGGACGAGCATGCCGGCGGTGGAGACGGAGAGGACGGAGCGGACCTGGTCGTGCTGGCCCTGGTCCTGTTCGCGCCGGTCGAGTCCGGTCCAGCGGCGGCCGCTGTGGGCGATGGAGACGCCGACTTCGAGGAGTTGCTTCCGGTCGTACCAGCCGCGCAGTTTGGGGCCGACGACGGCGGCGTACGCGTCGGAGTCGGCGACGCGCAGGAGTTCGGCGAGGGCGCCGGGCTCGGGGGCGCAGTCGTCGTGCAGGAGCCAGAGCCACTGGACCGGTTCGCCGTGCGGGAGTTCGGGGAGCTCGTAGGCGTCGTCGTTCCACGTCCGGCTGACGGGGTCCCAGCCGCTGGGGCGCTTCAGGTACGGCAGGTCCTCGGGTCCCAGGACGGGGGCCGTGCGGGCGGCCTCCTCGACCGCGGTGCCGAAGCCGGTGCGGCGCGCGAGGTGCAGGACGCGGTCGGCGCCGATGGCGTCGGCGACGAGCCGTGCCGAGTCGTCGGCGCTGCCGGTGTCGGCGGCGACCACGTTCTGCACGGGGCGCTCCTGGGCGAGCAGCCCGGCGAGGGCGTCGGGCAGCCAGCGGGCACCGTCGTGGGTGACGAGCACGGCGGTGACGACGTGTCGCGGAAACTCAGGAGTTGAGGACATCGAGCTACGGGCCCTCCGGCCGGGGTCGCCCGCGGGGGGCGTGGGGTGCGTCTCGGACGGAGGCCCACACTAACGGCTGTGCGCGGGGCGGCACGCAGAACGGTCCGCCGCCTGTGGACAGAGCACAGGGGGCGGACCGTTCGTCATGTCCTGGTGTGCGCGCTTCCGCGCGCGGGGCCCGGAGGGCTTCGGGAGCCGTTCCGCGACCGGGGTCGAGCCGGTGGCCCGGGGCCGGGTGCGGCTCAGACGGCGGCCTTCTTCAGTCGGCGTCGCTCGCGCTCGGAGAGGCCGCCCCAGATGCCGAACCGCTCATCGTTCTGCAGGGCGTATTCGAGGCACTCGGAGCGGACCTCGCAGGCGAGGCAGACCTTCTTGGCCTCGCGGGTCGAGCCGCCCTTCTCGGGGAAGAAGGACTCGGGATCGGTCTGGGCGCACAGCGCGCGCTCCTGCCAGCCGAGTTCCTCGTCCGCGTCCTCGACCAGCAGTTCCTGGAACAACTCGGTCATGTGCGCCCCTCGTCTGTTCTGTGCGTCCCCGTGATGTGGCCGTTGCCGAACCCGGCCGAACGACACGAGTGAAATTACAAGTTCGTGCTCTGTGCGAGTCAAGCCGAGATCTGCTATTGGGCCCCGTATTCACTCTGCGGAACCAAGCCTATGCGGAAAGTGTTCAAATCACCAAAAAACGTGACACATGCCACCGGCCTGGCCGTACCGCGCAGACCCCTCGCCAGAAAGGACGTCCGAGACTTGGATCTTGTTGCGATCCAGCCATGGAAGCGATCCGGATCACATTCCGATCACGGAGAGTGACGAGTGAGCCAGGGCTCACCGCGCGGGCGCCGCCATGTTTACGGGCACGGTTGATGCGCCATCTCTCCTGGTCCGCACGTGAACAAACCTTTCTCCGGGCACGGTAACCGGATGAGGTGAAACATTAGCGCCAAATCGGGCATTGGGTTGACAGTCGGGTCCCCTTCCCGCCACCTTTGGTGGCATGCCAGCGACCGCCGCGACCGCCGCGACCCACGCCCGTGGGTTCCGCCGCGCTGTCCAGGTCCGCTGTCGCTGTTGTTGTTCCAGCTGTTGATGCCGTAGAGCTCCAGCTTCTTCCTTCCAGCGTCACCCAGCGTCATCTGCGCGTCACTCGCGTCACCTTTCTCCGTGACCCCCCACCGCTTCTGTTTCTGCTGAGGAACCTCCCCACCCATGAACATGGACAGCGACCTTCAGATCGCCGGCGACATCCTCGAGGTCCCGCACCTCCTCCAGCCCGAGCGCGCCCACCCCGTCACCGTGGCCGAGTTCGCCGGGCTCGCGCGCTCCATCGCCGACGACCGCTCCCAGTGGGCCCCGTACGTCGAGTACGACGCCACGACCCGCTGGTACCACCGGCTCCGCACCGGCCCCGGCTATGAGGTGTGGCTGCTCTCCTGGGTGCCGGGCCAGGGCAGCGGGCTCCACGACCACGGCCTCTCCTCCGGCGTCCTGACCGTCCTGGAGGGCGAGTTGACGGAGCGCACGGAAAGGGGCGCGCGGACGCTCGACGGCGGCGCGCAGCGCGTGTTCGCGCCGGGGTACGTCCACGAGGTCGTCAACGACTCCCTCGAACCGGCCGTCAGCCTGCACGTCTACTTCCCCGGCCTGACGGACATGCCGATGCACGAGTCGCTCCAGGGCCAGTGCGCCCCGGCCGACCCGGCTGTCGTCCTCGCCTGACAGACTGCTGACCATGCGCATTGTGGTTCTGGCCGGTGGCATCGGTGGTGCCCGCTTCCTTCGCGGCCTCAAGCAGGCCGCGCCGGACGCGGAGATCACGGTCGTCGGCAACACCGGTGACGACATCCATCTCTTCGGGCTGAAGGTCTGCCCCGACCTGGACACGGTGATGTACACCCTCGGCGGTGGCATCAACGAGGAACAGGGCTGGGGCCGCCTCGACGAGTCCTTCACGGTCAAGGAGGAGCTCGCGGCGTACGGCGTCGGACCCGAGTGGTTCGGCCTCGGCGACCGGGACTTCGCGACCCACATCGTCCGCACGCAGATGCTCGGCGCGGGCTTCCCGCTGAGCGCCGTCACCGAGGCGCTGTGCGCCCGCTGGCAGCCGGGCGTGCGGCTGCTCCCCATGACCGACGACCGCGTCGAGACGCACGTCGCGATCGAGGTCGACGGCGAGCGGCGGGCCGTGCACTTCCAGGAGTACTGGGTGAAGTTGCGCGCCTCCGTGGACGCGAAGGCCGTCGTCCCGGTCGGCGTGGAGGCGGCGAAGCCCGCGCCGGGCGTCCTGGACGCGATCGCCGAGGCGGACGTCATCCTCTTCCCGCCGTCCAACCCCGTGGTGAGCGTCGGGACGATCCTGGCCGTGCCCGGGATCCGCGACGCGATCGTCGCGGCCGGCGCCGCCGGGACACCGGTCGTGGGGCTCTCCCCCATCGTCGGCGACGCGCCCGTGCGGGGCATGGCCGACAAGGTGCTCGCGGCGGTCGGCGTGGAGTCCACGGCGACGGCGGTGGCCCTGCACTACGGCTCCGAACTCGTCGCCGGCTGGCTGGTGGACACCGTGGACGCGGGCGCCGTGGCGGACGTCGAGGCGGCGGGCATCCGCTGCCGCGCGGTGCCGCTGATGATGACGGACGTGGAGGCGACGGCCGCGATGGCGCGTGAGGCGCTGGCGCTCGCCGAGGAGGTACGCGGGTGACCGCCGGCCCGTCCTTGTACGGCTCCGCTGCCGGCGGGTCCCTTGTCGACGGGTCCGCTGCCGGCGGGTCCGCTGCCGGCGGGTCCCCCTCGTACCGGGTGTGGGCGCTCGACGGGCTGCCCGAGGTCGCGGCCGGGGACGATCTGGCCAAGCTCATCGCCTCCGTGTCACCGGGGCTCGTCGACGGCGACGTCCTCCTCGTCACCTCCAAGATCGTGAGCAAGGCCGAGGGGCGGGTGATCGCCGCCGACGACCGCGAGGAGGCGATAGACGCCGAGACGGTACGGGTGGTGGCGCGGCGCGGCACGCTGCGGATCGTCGAGAACCGGCAGGGCCTCGTCATGGCCGCCGCCGGGGTCGACGCCTCCAACACCCCTTCCGGCACGGTGCTGTTGCTGCCGGAGGACCCCGACTCCTCGGCGCGGCAGATCCGTTCGGGGCTCCGCGAGGCGCTCGGCGTCGACGTCGGGGTCGTCGTCACGGACACCTTCGGGCGGCCCTGGCGCAGCGGCCTCACCGATGTCGCGATCGGCGCGGCCGGCGTGCGGGTCCTCGACGACCTGCGCGGTGGGACCGACGCGCACGGCAATCCGCTGAGCGCGACCGTGGTCGCCACCGCCGACGAACTCGCCGCCGCCGGCGACCTGGTGAAGGGCAAGGCGAACGGGCTGCCGGTCGCCGTCGTCCGCGGCCTGCCGCACGTGGTGGGCGGGGACGAGGAGCCGGGGGCGCGGGCGCTCGTGCGCGGCGCCGCCGACGACATGTTCCGGCTCGGGACGTCGGAGGCCGTACGGGAGGCGGTCACGCTGCGGCGCACCGTACGGAAGTTCACCGACGAGCCCGTCGACCCGGGCGCGGTACGGCGTGCGGTCGCCGCGGCCGTGACGGCGCCGGCCCCGCACCACACCACGCCCTGGCGGTTCGTCCTCCTCGAGTCGCCCGAGTCGCGGGTGCGACTGCTCGACGCGATGCGGGACGCGTGGATCGCGGACCTGCGGCGGGACGGGAAGTCCGAGGAGTCCGTGGCCAAGCGGGTGCGGCGCGGGGACGTCCTGCGCGACGCGCCCTATCTGGCCGTGCCCTGCCTCGTGATGGACGGCGCCCACCACTACGGCGATCCGCGCCGGGACGCCGCCGAGCGCGAGATGTTCGTGGTCGCCGCGGGCGCGGGCGTACAGAACTTCCTGGTGGCGCTGGCCGGTGAGCGGCTGGGCTCGGCGTGGGTGTCGTCGACGATGTTCTGCCGGGACGTCGTACGGGACGTCCTCGGGCTGCCGGAGGGCTGGGACCCGATGGGCGCGGTGGCGATCGGGCATGCGGCGGTGCCGCCGAGCGCGCGGCCGGCGCGGCGTGCTGCGGAGTTCGTCGAGGTTCGCTGAACCTTTTTTAGAGGTGGGCGATCTTGCCGGGTGCCATCCGGGGCGCCCTGCGGGGCGGGACGCGGCCGCTGAGGAGGATCAGGCGGGCCGCGCGGTGGCGCTGGCCCTCGTACGGGGCCAGGAGCTCCAGCATCGCGGCGTCGTCGGTCGTGCGGTCGCCCGTGAGGGCCCAGCCGACGATGCCCGGGAGGTGCAGGTCTCCGGTGGTGACCTCGTCCGGCGCGCCGTTGCTGCGCTGGACCGTCTCGGCGCTCGTCCACGGGCCGATGCCCGGGATCAGTTCCAGGCGCCGACGGGCCGCCGGCGGGTCCATGTGCGCCGCCTCCTCCAGGCGGGCCGCCGCTCTGGCCGCGCGGACGATCGTGGCCGAGCGTTTGCCGTCGACGTTCGCGCGGTGCCACTCCCAGGACGGGATCAGGGTCCAGGTGCGGGCGTCCGGCATCACGTACATGCCCTCGGGGGCCGGGCCCGGCGCGGGCTCGCCGTACTTCCGCACGAGGATCCGCCAGGACCGGTAGGCCTCGTCCGCCGTGACCTTCTGCTCCAGGACCGACGGGATCAGGGACTCCAGGACCAGGCCCGTGCGGGTGAGGCGGAGGCCGGGGCGGCGGCGGTGGGTGGCGGCGAGGAGTTTGTGGCGGGGGACGAAGGCGGTGGGGTCGTCCTCGGCGCCGGTCAGCGCCGGGAGGCGGTCCAGGAGCCAGGTCGCGCCCGCGCCCCAGGCTTCGGCCGCGACCTGGCCGTCGCGGACGGCGAGGCGGATCGTGCCGGGACCGGCGGGGGTACGGCTGGCCCGCCAGACGGAGCCGTCCGGGGTGACGCGGAACGTGGGGTCGGCGGGGCCGCGGCGGAGGGGGCCGAGGGTGAGGCCGAGGTCCGGGGTCGTGGCCGGGGGCGGGGTCGTGGCCGGACCCTGCGCCAAATCCGGGTCCAGGTCCTGGTCCTCGTCCTGGTTGGGCGGGGCGTCCGCTGTGGCGGGTACGGGGACGGCGCCGCCGCGCACCGTGGTGCGGGTGGTGGTGGGGGTGCGGGGTGGGAAGCGGCCGGCCATGGCTACGAGCGTAGCCGGGCGCTTGGTCTTGGCCTGTCCCGTGCGGGGCCTTGGCTCGGGGACGTGCGGGTCCTGCCTGGTGCCGTGCGGGTCCTGGAGGTGAACGCGCAGGGCGACGGGCGTCGCCCTGGGGGCGTTGCGCCCCTCTCCCCAGGGGGCCCAGCCCCGGCGGAACGCATGCCCACAACGTGGGGCGGCGGCCCGCAAGGCGCCCGCCGCGGGCGCGGAAGCGCGGCGCGGGCGCGGAAGCGCGGCGCGGGCGCGGAAGCGCGGCGCGGGCGCGGAAGCGCGGCGCGGGGTTTGTTGTGTGTGTGGGGGCGGTCGGGGTGGGGTCCACCCCGGCCGCACGCGTGCCCGCGACGTGGGGTGGTCGCGGGCAGCCCAGAGCGTGGCGGGCCCGGCGGGCGGGCGTGGCATGGCGGGTCCGCCGGGGCCCGGTCCTTGGAGGGCTACTGGTCCGAGGAGAAGCGGACCGCGTTGGCGGGGAGGGTGGTGTCGCACCAGATGCGGATGCCGTCGCGGAGTTCGTTGTCCGGGCCCACGTGGGCGCCGTCGCCTATCACCGCGCCCGTGAGGACCGTACGGGCTCCGATGCGCGCGCCCGCGCCGACGAGGGAGTCGGTGATCACCGCACCCGGTTCGATGACCGCGCCCGCCAGGATCGTGGAGCCCGTGATGCGGGCGCCCTCGCCCACCCGCGCGTCCGCGCCGATGACCGTGCCGCCGGTCAGCTTGGCGTCCGGGGCGACGCGGGCCGACGGGAGGACCAGCCGGTCGCCGCAGCGGCCCGGGACGGCCGGGGAGGGGGCGCGGCCGAGGACCAGGTCGGCGGAGCCGCGGACGAAGGCCTGCGGGGTGCCGAGGTCCAGCCAGTACGTGGAGTCGACCATGCCCTGGAGGTGGGCTCCGGAGGAGAGGAGCTCGGGGAAGGTCTCGCGTTCGACGGAGACCGGGCGGCCCGCCGGGATCTTGTCGATGACCGAGCGGCGGAAGACGTACGCGCCGGCGTTGATCTGGTCCGTGACGATCTCTTCGGGGGTTTGCGGCTTCTCCAGGAAGGCCGTCACCCGGCCCGTGGCGTCTGTGGGGACCAGGCCGAAGGCGCGGGGGTCCTCCACACGGGTGAGGTGGAGCGAGACGTCCGCGCCGGAGGTGGCGTGGGTGTCGACGAGGGCCCGGATGTCGAGGCCGGTGAGGATGTCGCCGTTGAAGATCAGGACCGGGTCGTCGGGGCCCGAGTGGAGGCGCGAGGCGACGTTGCGTATCGCGCCTCCCGTGCCGAGCGGCTCCTCCTCGGTGACGTACTCCAGGCTCAGGCCGAGGTCGGAGCCGTCGCCGAAGTGCGGCTCGAAGACCTCGGCCAGGTAGGAGGTGGCGAGCACGATGTGCTCGACGCCGGCGGCGCGGGCGCGGGCCAGCTGATGCGTCAGGAAGGGGACGCCCGCCGCCGGGACCATGGGTTTGGGCGTGTTGACCGTGAGGGGTCGCAGCCTTGTGCCCTTGCCACCGACCAGGAGGATCGCTTCAGTCACCTTGTCGTCTCTGCTTCCTGTTCGGGGCCGGTCCGCCCGCCCGTCTCGGTCTTCCGTGCGATATGACCGGTCAGTTTATGCAGATGGTTGCCCGGCTGACCCCATCAGCGCCTTCCCTGGTACTTCGCGGAGGTCGTCCTGGCCGTGGCGAGCTTGCCGTACAGGCGTGCGCCGGGGCACTCCGTGGCGAATCCGTCACGGTGTCCGGCGATCGTGCGGAGCTTGACCTTCGTGCCCTTCTTGTACAGGTTTCCGCCACCTGAGGTGAGGTACGTCGTGCCCTTCGGGTCCACACCGTGCAGCCCGAGTTTCCAGGCCGTCAGTTTGGCGACGGCGGTGAGCACGGCGGCCGGCGGATTCGTCTTGCTGTACGTGCCGAGGACGGCGACGCCCATGCTGTTCGTGTTGAATCCGAGCGTGTGCGCGCCCAGGACGGGCTTGGCCACACCTCCCGCCCGGCCTTCGTAGATGGTGCCGCACTTGTCCACGGCGAAGTTGTAGCCGAAGTCCCGCCATCCGCTGCTCAGGACGTGGTAGCGGTAGATACCGCGAAGGACGGAGGGGGCCTGGCGGCACGTGTAGTTGTTGCCGGTCGCGCTGTGGTGGACGAAGGCCGCCTTGACGCTCTTCGTGTAGACGAAGCCCTTCTCGCGGAGCTTCTCGTCGGCTCCCCAGCCCTTGCGCGTGATGATCTTCGGGCGGGGGCCGATGTACGGCTTCGCCGCGACCGCCGCGACCGGGGCGGCCTGAGCGGTCTTCGCCGGTGTCGTCTGCGGACGCCGCGCCTCCTGCGGGAAGTGGCGGAACGTCACCTCCGTCTCCTCCTTCGACAGCGCCGGGATCCAGGCCGCGCCGTACGGCGCCAGCTGGGAGTTGACCGCGCTGGCCGCCGCCTCGGCCGCCGTCGGGCCGGCCCCGACCGCCGCCGTACGGACCTGGGGGGCGGTGCCGGCCCGGTCCGCGCCCGGGTCGACCAGTTCCAGGCGGAGGCCCTCGGGGAGCTGGTCCTCGCCCCGTACGCGGATCTCGACGCCGTCCGAGTCGCCCACCCACAGCGGTGCCGTGGAGCCCTTGAGCGCCCGGGAGGCGCCCTCCGCGGTCTCCGGGTCGGCGCCGTGCTCGTCGTTGTGGGTCTCCACGTCCTGCCACTCCGACCAGGTCCCGCCGCCGGTGGCCCGGGTGCGGACCTGCACGGCGCCGTGCAGCGCGGCCGTCGGGTCGTCCCAGACGACGCCGACGAGGGAGAACGGTCGGACGTCGCGTCGGGCCAGGCCCCGCTCGCCCGGATCGGCCCCGGTTCCGCCGCCGAAGCCGCGTACGGAGCCGTCCAGGGGCACGAGCGGCAGCGACTGGGTGGAGCCGGGCAGTTCCTCGGGCCCCGGTGGCAGCGCGGCGACCGCCGGTGGCGCCGTGGCCGCCGCGGGTGCGGCGAGGGAGGCCGGCAGGGCGAGCACCGCCGCGCAGGTGACGGCGATCGAGGTGGCGAGTGAGGCACGCATGGGCCGATCGTGCGTATCCCCGGGCCGTTCCGCGCGCCGGGAATCCGCGCGGAAATTGACGGACCGTCGGGCCGACCGGTGGACGGCGTCACCGGTACGGAGGACCGCTCGCGCCCGCCCGCGTACGCTGTCCGGCGTGAACGCCAGCGACCGCACCCCCGCCGACCTGCTGCGATCCGCGCTCGCCGCGGACCCCGCCCGCCCCTTGGTCACTTTCTACGACGACGCCACCGGTGAGCGCGTGGAATTGTCCGTCGCCACCTTCGCCAATTGGGTGGCCAAGACGGCGAACCTGCTCCAGGGAGAGCTGTCCGCCGGACCGGGCGACCGGCTCGCGCTGCTGCTGCCCGCGCACTGGCAGACGGCCGTCTGGCTGCTCGCCTGCTCCTCCGTCGGGGTGGCCGTCGAGGTCGGCGGCGATCCCGCGGACGCGGACGTCGTGGTCGCCGGGCCGGAGACGCTGGAGACGGGGCTCGCCTGTTCCGGTGAGCGGATCGCGCTGTCGCTGGCGCCGATGGGGCGCCGCTTCCCCGCCCCGCCCGCCGGGTACGCCGACTACGCGGTCGAGGTGCCGAGCCAGGGCGACCGGTTCGCGCCGTTCGTGCCGGTCGACGCGGAGGCTCCCGCCCTCGTCGTCGACGGTACGGAACGGAGCGGCACGCAGCTCGTCGAGCAGGCCCGCGTGGACGCGGCCGCGCTCGGCCTCGCCCCCGGCTCCCGCCTCCTGTCCGGGCTCGGCTACGGGACCTGGCAGGGGCTCTCGTCCGGCCTGTACGCGCCGCTAGCGGCCGGCGGCTCGGTGGTGCTGTGCCGGAACCTGGCCCAGCTGGCACCCGAGGCCCTGGAGAAGCGCGTGGAGAGCGAACGCGTGACGCACACGGCGCTCTGAGCCCCCCCGGACCCTCGCCGGTGCACTCAGAGGACCGCCCCGGCTCCTCCCCGAACGGAAGGCCGTCCCGACTCCTCCCCGAACGGAAGGCCGTCCCGACTCCTCCCCGGAAGGCTCTCTGAGCACCCCGCCAAGCACACCTGCCCGCCCCGAACCCGCACAAGCCCACCCACACCAACCCAGCGCCCGATCGACACCCACCGGCACCAGCCCCCACCGACCCAGGCGCAGCTGACCCGATGAAACCCCATTTGGCCTAGGGCCGCGCCGAGTCCCCGGGCCCCCGCACCGACTCCGGTACATGATCGGCCGGGGGGAGTCGACTCCTTCCGCACAACCATGCGTCGGGTTCGGCCGTCTTCTTCCATGACCGGTGGCCGCCGGGCGCGCCGCCGACGCCTTGAAGGACGGACTGAGACGTGACGGACCGTGCTGGCACGCCCCCCGAACCGGATCCCCCGGCAGCGGAGGACGCGGCGCCCGGTGCTCCGGAGCAGCCGAGCAAACGCCACTGGCTGCGGTGGACGGCCCTCGCGATCTCGTTCGTCGTGCTGCTCGCGGCCGGGGTCGGCTGGTGGTTCTACCGGAAGCTCGACGGCAACATCACCACGGACACGACGGCCGCCGAAGAGCTGCGGAAGTACGAGAAGGAGCGGCCGACGGCGGGCGCCACCGCCGCCAGGAACATCCTGCTCATCGGCTCGGACACCCGGACCGGCGAGGGGAACCGCGAGTACGGCAAGGACAAGGGCACCCAGCGCTCCGACACGACGATCCTGCTGCACCTGTCGGCGGAGAAGTCGAGTGCGACGGCCGTCTCGCTCCCGCGCGACCTGATGGTGACGATCCCGAGCTGCTCCAAGCCTGACGGGACCCGCACCCGCGAGCAGTTCGCACAGTTCAACTGGGCCTTCGAGTTCGGCGGCACGGCGTGCACGATCCGTACCGTCGAGAAGCTGACCGGGATCCGCGTCGACAACCACATGGTGATCGACTTCCGGGGCTTCAAGAAGATGGTGGACGCCGTGGACGGGGTGGAGGTCTGCCTCAAGGAGCCCGTCGACGACGCCGACGCCAAGCTGAAGCTGCCCGCGGGGCGCCAGACGCTCCGCGGTGAGCAGGCCCTCGGCTTCGTACGGGCCAGGAAGTCGATCGGCAACGGCAGCGACACGGAACGCATGGACCGCCAGCAGCAGTTCCTCGGCGCCCTCGTCAACAAGGTCCAGAGCGACGGGGTCCTGCTGAACCCGACCAAGCTCTACCCGGTCCTGGACGCGGCCACGAAGGCGATCACGACCGACCCCGGGCTCGACTCGCTGCGGGACCTGTACGACCTGGCGCGCGCGATGCGGGCCATCCCGACGGAGAAGGTGCAGTTCCTCACGGTGCCGCGCCGCCCGTACACGTACAACGCGAATCGGGACGAACTGGTACAGCCGGCGGCGAGTCAACTCTTCAGGCAGCTACGGGAGGACAAGCCCGTCCTCGTGACTCCGCACACCGAGGAGGAGGGCGGCGAGGGGAGCGGCGGGACGGGCGTCGGGAGCCGCGGCGACGGGAAGCCCGACGACGCGGACGCCCCGACGCCCTCCACGACGCCGACCTTCACGGGCCGGAACGCGGCGGAAGGGGTGTGCTCCTGAACACCCCTCGGGGGCGGTGGGTAAAGGGCGCCCCAAGGGGAGGGCGGTGAGGGATGAGGTTTGGGCAAATTGCCCGGTTGTAAGGGGCGTGGAATTTGTCACTGACGTCGCTCCACGCTGAACTGGGCGGATAGTGTGACGCGATCCGGTGCACCCCGACCGTCTGGTCGTCGCACTCACCAAGGATCGAACGACCGAGAGAGCGGCGCCCTTCGGGGGAGGCGCCTCGCGTGGCACCGACGGAGGATTCGAGTAACCGTGGACGCGCACAGCCGTGGACGGGCGGACGAGATCGACCCCGCCGACCAGTGGGTGCTCAACCCGCAGACCGGCAACTACGAACTGCGACTGGACCACTCCGCTGGGCAGCCGCCGTCGCCGTCCCGGCCCCGGAGATCGAACACGGCCACCGCTGCCGACAGAGCCGACACCGGCCACGGCGCCACCGCCGGCACCGGCACGGCCACCGAGGTGCCCGTCCCCGGTCAGCGCCGTCGCCGCGTCTCCGAGCAGGGCGGCGGCGGACAGCCGCCCGCGAGCCGCCGCAAGCGCAAGCAGGGCGCGTCCCGCAAGAAGAAGGTCCTCCTGTGGACCGGCGGCACGATGGCCCTCGTGCTCGTGGGCGGCGCCACCGGCGCGTACATGCTCTACCAGAAGCTCGACGGCAACATCGACGCCGTCGACGTCGGCAACGCCGCGGTGGAGACGCCGGGCATGGACGGGCCGCTCAACATCCTGGTCATCGGCAACGACGTCCGGACCGGCGAGGGCAACGAGACCTACGGGAACAAGACCAACGTCACCGGCCACGCCGACACGACGTTCCTGATCCACATCGCCGAGGACCGCACCAACGCGACGGCGGTGAGCATCCCCCGCGACCTCAAGATCGAGATCCCGGACTGCCCCACGAAGCAGCCCGACGGCTCGACCAAGGTCATCCCCGGCTCGGTCGGGAAGACCAAGTTCAACGAGTCGTTCGGCGTGGACGGCCGCGACCCCGGCTGCACCATGCGCACCATCACGGAGATGACCGGCATCGGCATCAACCACTTCATGATGGTCGACTTCAACGCGGTCAAGACGCTGTCGACCGCGGTCGGCGGGGTGAAGGTCTGCCTGACCAAGCCCATCCGCGACAAGAGCTCCAAGCTCGACCTCGACGAGGGCGAGCACCGCATCCAGGGCGAGGACGCGCTCGCGTTCCTCCGCAACCGCCACGGCCTCGGCAACGAGAGCGACCTGGACCGCATCAAGATGCAGCAGCAGTTCCTCGCGTCGATGATGCGCCAGCTGAAGGAAGACACGCTGGACAGCCCGACGCAGCTGCTCGACGTCGCGGAGGCGGCGACCGACGCGCTGACGGTCGACAAGGGCATAGGAAGTGCCCTGAAGCTGACCAGCCTCGCCAAGGAGATCGGCAAGGTCGACCTCAAGAACATCAGCTTCATGACCGTGCCGGTCGTCGACAACCCCGACGAGCCGCCGAACAAGCGGGCGACCGTCGTCCTCGACCAGACCAAGGCCCCGCAGGTCTTCAGCATGATCCAGAACGACGTCTCCTTCACCGAGGTGAAGAAGAAGGAGAAGGACGCCAAGAACGCCAAGGCGCAGGCCCAGGCGAAGCTCCTCCAGGGGACGCGCGCGCAGGCCGCCGACGTCCGCGTCGACGTCTACAACGGCAGTGGCATCACGGGGGCCGCGCAGTCCACGATCAACTGGCTGCAGAACGACATGGGTGTGAGCCGCTCCACCAACAAGAGCAACGCCCCCGAGAAGGCGGCGAAGACCACACTCACCTACGCACCGAACCAGGCCGATCAGGCCCGCAAGCTCGCGGACATGATGGGTCTGGCCGCCACGGCTCTCAAGCCGGGCACTCAGGACGCCGCGGAACGCGAGCCCATGACGCTCGTCCTCGGCGCCGACTTCAAGGGCGCGGGGGTGCCCATCAAGGGTCCGACGAAGGCGCCGGACGTCGACAAGGTAGAAGCCGACAAGAAGGTGTGTGCCGAATGACCTGGAAACACCAGGCCTCGGCGCACTGCTGATTCACGAGGGGACCTGGGGTGGGACAGAACGTGCGTGGGGAGGGAACGCGGGGACGCGTTCCGCGCGCCCGTCAACTGGGCTGGGACGACGAGCTGCACGGGGCGGGGGAGGCGACCGGCGCCGGGGGCGAAGCCGGGAGCGCCGGCACCTCCGAGGACGCCGGGTCCTCCGGTACGTCCGCGTCGGCGTCGACCCGAGCCGAGCGGCGGCGCAGCGGCAACAGCGGCGGGGGCGGGGCGGGGGCCGGCGGCGACGCGCGGACGAGCCACCGGCGCGGCGGCTCGCGCCGACGGGCCAAGAAGGCCGGCAAGCACAAGGTGCTGCGCTGGGTGGCGATCACCCTGGCGGTGCTGATACTCGGCACGGCCGGCGCCGGATACCTGTACTACGAGCACCTCAACGGCAACATCCGCAGCGGTGACCGCGCGGGCGGCAGCAGCGGCGTGAAGAAGGCCGCGCCGAACGCGCTCGGCGACACCCCGCTCAACATCCTCCTCATAGGCTCCGACAGTCGGGCCGACGAGAAGAACATCGCCCTCGGCGGCGGCCGGAACGACAAGGACCGCAAGCCGCTCGCCGACGTGCAGATGCTGCTCCACGTCTCCGCGGACCGGGAGAACGCCTCGCTCATCTCCATCCCGCGCGACACGGTCGTCAAGATCCCGGAGTGCAAGGACGAGAACGGCACGCCCTACGCCGCCACCACGAACCGGCCCATCAACGAGTCGCTCCAGCGCGGCGGTCCGGGCTGCACCCTCACCACCTGGGAAAGCCTCACCGGGGTCTACATCGACCACTGGCTGATGGTCGACTTCGCCGGTGTGGTGGCCATGGCGGACGAGGTCGGCGGCGTCCCCGTCTGCGTCAAGACGGCCGTGCACGACAAGTCGACCCGCCAGGTGAAGGGCGGCTCCGGCCTGAAGCTGCAGGAGGGCACCACCGAGGTCCAGGGCGTGCAGGCGCTCCAGTGGCTGCGTACCCGGCACGCCTTCGGCAGCGACCAGAACCGCGCCAAGGCCCAGCACATGTACATGAACGGGATGATGAAGAAGCTCCAGGAGCAGAACGCCTGGACCGACACGGGGCGGCTGATGGGCCTGGCCGAGACCGCCACCAAGTCCCTCAAGGTCTCGCAGGACCTCGACACCGTGAAGAAGCTCTTCGATCTGTCGATGCAGCTCAAGAACGTGAAGATCGACCGCCTGACGACGGCGACCGTCCCCACGGACCCCTATCCGCAGCGGCCGGACGAGTGGCTCCAGCTGCGGCCTTCCGCCGCCGACAAGATGTGGTCGATGCTCCGTGACGACGTCGCCTACGACAAGAACGGCGACAAGTCCGGCGCCAAGACGAAGCCGAAGGCCACCGCCTCGCCCAAGCCCAAGACCCCGGCCGAGGACCCCGGTTCCTTCCCCGTGACCGTCGTCAACGGCACCGACGGCGCCGACGAGCCGGCGGTCGAGGGCCGGGCCGGCGACATGGCCGAGGCCCTTCAGGCCAAGGGCTTCACCCAGGCCGACTCCTCCCAGGACGGCGGCGGCCGCAAGGACACCGTGGTCACGTACCCCAAGGCGGACGGCGACCAGGGCAAGGCGAACGCGCTCTCCGTGACGAAGGCGCTCGGCCTGCCCGACTCGGCCGTCCGGGCCGATGCCGAGGCGAAGGGCATCACCCTGGTCGTCGGCGCGGACTGGCGCGAGGGCACCACGTACAAGAAGCCGACGCAGGTGGCCGGTGACCTGCCGGACGGCGCCGACGACAAGGCGGAGTGCATGGACATCTACTCGGTCTACCGGTGGGACGGGAAGAGCTGATCCCCCTCACTCGCAGGCGCACATGACGACGGCCGGGCCCCCTGGGGGACCCGGCCGTCAGTCATGTGTGTGATCCGGCGTGTGTGATCCGGCGTGTGCGATCCGGCGTGTGCGCGATCCGGTCAGACCGTCTCGGACTCGCCCGCCTTCACCGCCGGGCGGCGGCTCGCGATGACCTTCCGGGCCAGCGAGCGCGGGCTCGTCAGGAAGCCGTACCCCCACGACATGTGCATCGTCGCGAGCGCCACCGGGATCTGGAGGCGGGCCTTCAGCGGCAGGCCCTTGCCCGCCGGGACCGAGCCCGCCGTGATGGCGGCGAGGTAGCCCGCCGGGATCACGAAGCCGAGCGGGGTGAGCGTCGCGCCCACGACGATGCCCGCGGCGATGGCGCAGACGGCGGTCGGCGGCGCCAGGTAGCGGAGGTTGATGGAGCCCTGGTGGTAGCGGGCCACCACGTGGCGCCAGCGGCCGTAGTCCTTGTACTGCTTCGCGAGGGCCTTCACGGAGGGCCGCGGGCGGTACTGGACGCGGAGCTCCGGCGAGAACCAGATGAGGCCGCCCGCCTCGCGGATGCGGAAGTTCAGCTCCCAGTCCTGGGCGCGGATGAACTCCACGTTGTACCCGCCCTGCTGCTCCAGCGCCTCGCGCCGGAAGACGCCCAGGTACACGGTCTCCGCCGGGGCGGCCTCGCCGCCCGTGTGGAAGGCCGCGTTGCCCACGCCGATCTTCGAGGTCATCGCGGCGGCGACCGCGTCCTCCCAGGCGTTCTCGCCCTCGGCGTGCATGACACCGCCGACGTTCTGCGCGCCGGTCTCCTCCAGGAGCCGGACGGCGGTGGCGATGTAGTTCGGCGAGAGCATGCCGTGGCCGTCGACGCGCACCACGATCGGATGACGGGAGGCCTTGATCGCGGCGTTGAGCGCGGCGGGGGTGCGGCCCGTGGGGTTCGGCACGGTGTGGACGCGGGGGTCTTCTCGTACGAGCTCGGCGGCGATCTCGTCCGTACGGTCCGTGGACGGGCCGAGGGCGATCACCACCTCCATCTCGCCGTCGTACTCCTGCTCCAGGATGTGGCGGACCGAGGTGCGCAGATACCGCTCCTCGTTGAGGACCGGCATGATCACGGAGACGGGGGGCAGCATGGTTCCTCGGGGGTTCGGGGGTCGCCCCCCGGAAGACAGCAGTATTGCCCGCCACGTTACCGCGAACGGGGGACACCGGTGCGCGCCGCATGGGTGGTGCACCCTTGCGCTGATCGTATGGGCCTACCGTGCTCACGGTTCCCCTTGTCCCACCCGCGGAGGTGTCCGTCCGTGCCCACGCCGCCCCGCACGCCCCGTCGCCGGCCCGTGCCCCGGCCGCCCGTACCGGTCCGTCGGCGGCGACCGCGGCGCCCCCGGTGGGGGATGCGGATGGCGACCGCGCTGTCCGTGGGGGTCCTCGCGGCGGGCGGGATCGGGCACGCGGTGGTGACCGGCCTCGACACCGGTATCACCCGGGTCGACCCGTTCAAGGACATGAAGAACCGGCCGCAGGCCGGGCACGGGATGAACGTCCTCGTCGTCGGCACCGACGGGCGGGACCGGATCACCCCGGAGGAGAAGGAGAAGTACCGGCTCGGCGGCGCGCCCTGCCACTGCACCGACACCGTGATGCTCGTGCACATCTCGGAGGACCGGGAGCGGGCGAGCGTCGTCAGCCTGCCCCGGGACTCGTACGCCGAGATGCCGGAGCACACCGATCTGACCAGCGGCAGGAAGCACCAGTCCCATCCCGTGAAGCTGAACGCCGCCTACGCGGAGGGCGGGCCGGGGCTGACCGTCCGGACCGTCGAGTCGATGACCGGCGTCAAGATCGACCACTATCTGGAGGTCGACTTCACGAGCTTCATGCGGACCGTGGACGCGATCGGCGGGGTGCAGATCTGTACGACGAGGGCCGTCAAGGACTCGTACACCGGGCTCGACCTCGCGGCCGGCACCCACGAGCTCGACGGCGGGCAGGCCCTCCAGTACGTCCGGTCCCGGCACATCGACGGGGCCGCCGACATCGGGCGCATGCAGCGGCAGCAGAAGTTCCTGGCGGCGCTGATCGACCGGGCGACGAGCGGCGGGGTGCTGCTGAACCCGGTGCGGTTCCGTGAGATGGCCACCACGATGCTGAGTTCCGTCCGGGCGGACGAGGACTTCGGTACGGATCAGCTGTTGGCCCTCGCCAAGGCGATGCGGGGCTTCACCCCGGCGTCGTCGGAGTTCGTGTCCGTGCCGATCGGCGACATGAGCTTCCCGGTCAAGGGGATCGGTTCGACGGTGAAGTGGGACGCGGCGAAGGCGCAGAAGCTGTTCCAGGCGCTGCGGGAGGACCGGCCGCTGACGCCGCAGAAGGCGGCGGACTCCGCGAAGGCGGGTGGCGCGCCGAAGACGGTCGTCGTGGACGTGGCTCCGCGCACCATCCGGGTGCAGGTCTACAACGGGACGCGGACGGACGGACTCGGCCGGAAGGTGGACGACGCGCTGCGCGGCACGGGCTTCGACACGACCCGGACGCCGCTGACCGGGGCCGGGCAGGAACGGGCGCGGACGCTGGTGGAGTACGACCCGCGCTGGGACCGCTCGGCGAAGACGCTCGCGGCGGCGCTGCCGGGGGCGGAGCTGCGGGCGGTGGCGGGGCGGGGCGGGACGCTGCGGGTGACGGTGGGGGCGGACTACCGGGGGGTCACGGGGGTGCGGGCGGAGGACGCCCGGCGGGGCGGGCCGTTCGAGGCGGTGACCGGGGACCAGGTGGTGTGCCCGTAGGGGCAGGGGCCGCTCGTCGCGGTGACCGGGGACCAGGTGGTGTGCCCGTAGGGGCCGCTCGTCGCGGGCGGCCCCCTGAGGGTCAGTCCTCGTAGCCCTCGGCGGCTCGGCGCTCGCGGAGCTCCTTGATGGCCTGGCGGCGGGCCAGGCGGTGGGTGCGGCGGATCTGGGCCTCCTGGTGGCGGCGCTTGTCCTGCTCCGTCTCCGGGACGACCTGCGGGACGCGCCGCGGCTTGCCGTCCGCGTCGACGGCAGCGAAGACCAGATAGGCCGAGCCGACCTGGGTGGCGGGCGTGGACTCGTTCCAGCGCTCGGCCATGACCCGTACGCCGACCTCCATGGAGGACCGGCCGGTCCAGTTGACCTGGGCCTTCACATGGAGCAGGTCCCCGACCCGCACCGGCTCCAGGAAGACCATCTCGTCCATCGAGGCGGTGACCGCAGGGCCGCCCGAGTGCCGGCCCGCGACGGCGCCCGCCGCGTCGTCCACCAGCTTCATGATCACGCCGCCGTGCACCGTACCGAGGAGGTTGGTGTCGTGGCTCGTCATGATGTGGCTGAGGGTGGTGCGGGAGGCCGAGGTGGGCTTGCCCGGGATATCGCCCTGATCTGTCATGCCCTCCACCTTATGCCGGGTCCCGTCAGCGTCCCCGTGGGGTCCGTTTTGCATCAGCTTGGCAACAGGGCCGGTCCGATATTCCACCCGGCCTGTCCAGGGGATTCCCCCGCCCGGCACACTGGTCCGCATGAATGACTGGCCCCATGACGGCGGACACGGCCGTGGCAACGCGAACTCCCAGCCCGAGGGACCTCGCCGGATGAGCCATGTGCAGCGTCCTCAGGTCCCGCAGCAGCAGCAGCCGTACGGGCAGCAGCAGCCCCGCGACGGCCAGGGCTACAACCCGAACTACACACAGGCCCAGAACTCGGGCTACGACTCCGGTTACAGCACCGGCCAGGTCTACGGCGGCCCGCAGCAGGGCGGCGGCGCCCAGGGCGGCGGCGGGGGTCCCGTACCCCCGCAGTACGCGCCGAGGCCCGGTGGCGGCCCCGCCCCGGACTGGCGCAAGCGCGCCAAGATCGGCTCGATCGTGCTGGTCGTCGGCGTCCTCGCCTGGGGCATCGGCACGTACGCCTGGGCGAGCTCCCAGATGCGCAACGAGGTCGACCTCTCCAAGGTCATCGAGCGGCCGTCGGAGGGCGACTGCACGACGTATCTGATCGTCGGCTCGGACAGCCGTGAGGGCATGACGGCCGAGGAGAAGAAGAAGCTGCACACCGGCTCCGCCGCGGGCAAGCGGACCGACTCGATGATGATCCTCGCGGCCTGCTCCAGCGGGAACACGATGGTCTCGCTCCCCCGCGACTCGTGGGTGACGATCCCCTCCTTCGTCGGCTCCGAATCGGGCAAGCAGTACGCGGCCCGCGGCAGCTCCAAGCTGAACGCGGCGTACGCGATGGACGGGCCCGAGCTGCTCGTGCGGACCGTCGAGTTCAACACCGGCCTGCGCATCGACCACTACGCGGAGATCGGCTTCGCCGGCTTCGCGAACATCGTGGACGCGCTCGGCGGCGTGGACCTCAACATCGAGAAGGGCTTCAAGGACAAGAAGTCCGGGGCGAACTTCGAGGCCGGCGAGCAGACCCTCAACGGTGAGCAGGCCCTGGCCTTCGTCCGGACCCGGTACGCCTTCGCCGAGTCGGACCTCGCGCGGACGAAGAACCAGCAGAAGTTCCTCTCCGCCCTGGCCAACGAGGCGGCGACGCCGGGCACGATCCTCAACCCGTTCGCGCTGTACCCGACGCTGGGCGCCGGTCTGGACACGCTGATCGTGGACAAGGACATGTCGCTGTACGACCTCGGGAAGATGTTCTTCGCGATGAAGGGCATCAGTGGCGGCGACGGCAAGTCCATGAACATGCCCATCTCGGGCCGCGCGCCGCAGAACTCGCTCAAGTGGGACATGCCGAAGGTGAAGCAGCTGGTGCAGCAGATCCAGAACGACGAGAAGGTCACCGTCGAGTCGAAGTGACCCCGTCGCCGTACGGGAAAGGGCGCCCTTCCTTCTTCGAGGGGCGCCCTTTCCCGTACCCCCTTACGGGAGGTTGCGGGCCATGACGATGCGCTGGACCTGGTTGGTGCCTTCGTAGATCTGGGTGATCTTGGCGTCGCGCATCATGCGCTCGACGG
>NZ_JBHXRL010000034.1:0-47680 GCF_042717315.1 Streptomyces sp. NPDC058650 | reverse complement strand
AGTCGACGCGGAGCGTCGGCGAGTGACGACAACGCGGCGAGGCGCGGTGCCAGGCGCCGCGAGCCCGGCATGATCCAAACGACAGGCCCTAGCCCTGACGTGCCCCGGACGGTCCCGGGGCACGCCCGTGGACAGTTATTGGGTTCGCCTCACCTAAGGATGAGTTGATGGAGCAGCCGGTCGTCTCGGGAACGGAACACGACCCGGAGGGCGAGCGGTTCGCCTTCGTCGGCATCTCGAACGCGCCGACCGACTGGGCGCGGGTCCGCGCGGCGCTCGCCGGCGCCGGCCTGACACTCGTCGCCCTCCCGGGCGAGGTCCCGGCCGCACCGGCCTCCGCCCCTCCGCCCGCCCCGGCAGGGCCGACGCGCATGACGCCACCGAGCGTCCTCGACCTCCACGCGTACCTCCTGACCGCGATCGGCAAGGCCGCGCGCCGCCGGCTGACCGACAGGCTGGCCGCACGGGGGCTCCGGCTCTGGCACCTCACCGTGATGGCGCTCCTCGGCGACCTCGGCCCGCAGATGAAGACGGCCCTGGCCGCGCGCCTCGACATGAACGCCAGCGACCTCGTGAAGATCGTCAACGATCTGGACCGGGCCGGACACGTCGACTGCGTCCGGGACACCGCCGACCGGCGCCGCGTCGTGGTCGCCCTGACCGCCGAGGGCAGGACCGCGCTGGCCGAGCTCAGCGCGGACATCGCGTCGGCGGACGACGACATCCTCGCCCCGCTCAGCCCGGCGGAACGCGACCAGCTCGGCTCCCTCTTACGGCGCGTCCACCGCCATCTCGAACCGGCACCGGCCGGCGTGGTGCACGAACCCCCGAGCGGCACCCGCCACCGGGGGCAGCGCACCGACACCCCCGTCCGGACGCACTCCGCCGAGGACGGCCGGATCGACTGGTCGCTCCCGGCGGAGGCCCTGGCGCGGTTCGTCGACGCCCGGCGGGGCGCCTACCCCGCCGCGTACACCCACCACCACGGCCGGCGTCTGGAGATCCTCGCGGCCGAGGTCACCCGCCGGACCTACGCGGGGACGCCCGGCCTGCTCCTCCACACCGAGGACGAGGGCGTCGTCATCGTCACGGGAGCCGCCGCCCACACGGGCCGCAACCACGCCCTCGCCCTGACCCGCGTCCGTACCGAGGAGGGCCGGGACATCGCCCCGGAGGAATGCTTCGGTGCGGCCGGCCCGGAACCGGCCGACGAGCGCCGAACCCTCAGCGGCGGGTGAGGACTTCGGCGATCCGGGTGAAGCCCTCGGCGCCGTGCCCCAGGCCCACCGTGCGGCGCGCGAGCCCCTCGGCCGCCCGCATCACGCCCGCGTCGATGCCGTGGGCCTCGGACGCCTGGACGATGTGCGCCATGGACGACACCACGGACGTCAGCGGATTGCCCTCGCCCGAGTAGGTGCCGCTCTCCAGGTCCTCGGCCAGTTCCTGGAACAGCGACGGCAGGATCGCGCCGATGCCCTGGGCGAACGGCGCCAGTTCGCTCGGCGAGACGCCCTCCGCCCCCGCCAGGGCGACGGCGTGGACGTACCCCGCCATCGACGTCCAGAAGATGTCGAGCAGCGCGATGTCGTACGCCGCCGCCCGGGCGATGTCCTCGCCGAGGTGCGTGTGGGTGCCGCCCAGGACGTCGAGCACCGGCCGGTGTTCGACGTACACCTCCTCCGGGCCGCTGTGCAGGAACACGGCCTGCGGCGTCCCGATGGTCGGGGTGGGCGTCATGATGGCGCCGTCGAGATACCGGATGCCGTGGTCGCCGGCCCAGCGGCCGGTGTCCCGGGCGCGGTCCGGGGTGTCGGCGGTGAGGTTCACCAGGGTGCGGCCCTTCAGCGCGGCCGTGACGGCGACCTGACGGAGTACGGCGTCCGTCGCGTCGTAGTTCACCAGGCAGACGACGCTGAGCGGGCTCGCGCCGACCGCCTCCTCGACGGTCGCCGCCCCGATCGCGCCCCGCGCGACCAGCTCACGGTCCCGGCCCGGGGTGCGGTTCCACACGGTGGTACGGACCCCGGCGGCCACGAACGCACCGGCCAGCGCACGGCCCATGGGCCCGAGCCCGACGACCGTGACGGACGGCACCTGGGAAGAGGACATGAAGGAACTCCCTTGTATATGAGGTAAGAAGAAAGGCGTGACCGAGGTACGAGGACGGGGACGAGAAGGATGACGCGCGGCCGAGCCGACGACACGGAGGTCTGCGGCGTGACCGCAGCCGTCGCCGTGATCGACGGCAAGTGGAAGACGCTGCTGCTCTGGATGCTCGAATCCGGCCCGCACCGGCCCGGTGAGCTGCGCCGGCGGATCCCGGCGATCAGCGAGAAGGTACTGACCCAGGCCCTGCGGGAGATGGAGTCGGACGGCCTCGTGCACCGCGAGGTGCACGACGTGGTGCCGCCGAAGACCGTCTACTCCCTGACCGACATCGGCCGCGAGCTCTCCGACGCGCTGGCGCCCCTCTCCGACTGGGGCCACCGCCGGCTGGACCGGCTCGCCGAGGAGCGCGCCGCTTCCTGACCGTTCGACCGTCTCCTTTCCCTTCCGTTCCCTCGGCCACCACCAGGTTCTCCCCACGCCTGTCCCCCGACAAGTACCCACAAAAAGGTGGGTGTGCCGGCACTCCTTCGGCCCTCGGTCGGCGCCACGTCAACCGGCGGCCTCGGGGTCCTTCGGGAGAGTGCTCCTGTTTGCCACCAAGATCTGCCGCCCTCTAGGGTTCTGACCTGCTGGAACACCATTTGTCCCTGCGGCGAAGGGCGCCATCATGGCTGCCGACCGGCCTGACGACCAGGACCCGGCCCGCGCGCTGGGCAGGGCGCTGCGCGACCTCCAACGACGCTCCCGACGCACGCTGCGGGACCTGGAAACGAGCGTGCGCATCAGCGACTCGTCGCTGTCCCGGTACTTCCTCGGCACCACCGTTCCCCCGTGGGCGACCGTGCGCGACCTGTGCGAGGCCCTCGACGGTGACCCCTCCGCGTACCGGCATCTGTGGGAGGCCGCCGACCGGAGCCAGCGCAAACCGGTCCGGCGTCAGCAGGTCCAGGGCGGGGAGGCGGTCCCGAGTGAGGAACCGGTCCCGGATGGGGAGGCGGTCCCGGGTGGGGAGGCGGTCCCGGACGACCGGCCGCGGGGCGAACCGGTCCAGGGCGAACCGGTCCAGGACGTCGGTTCCGAAGCGGCGTCCGTACCCGAGGAGAGCGACGGGACTGCGGCGGCCGCACCGTCCGTGCCCGCGTGGCGGCGGCTCTCGGTGCGGAGCCGGCACACTGTCTGGGCCCTCGCCGGGGCCGTGATCGGCCTGGTGATCGGGGCCGCGAGCACCGCACTCGTCGAGCCGCGCTCCCCGGCCTCCGGCGACGACGCCCCGACGGCCCCGCACAGTGCGCAGGGCGCCTCCGCCGCGCGGTCGGACGACCCCAGGATCTTCGTGAGCCGTGCGACGGGCGCCTGCCTCGACGACAGCCTCGACAAGGGCACCCGGTCCTTCGCGTGCAACGGCATGTCGTACCAGCGCTGGACGGTCCGCACGACGCCGGACGGCGGCAGCCAGCTCAGGAACCACGCGACGGGAGAGTGCCTGGACCATCTCCCCGGCGGCCTGTCCACCACGCCCTGCGGCCCGTCCGCCTCCCAGCGGTGGACCGTCAGCGCGGGGGACGACGCGGCCGTCGAGATCAGGAGCACGACGGCCCGGCGCTGTCTGGCCGACAGCGCGGGCGGTCTGCGGGTGTCGCCGTGCGACGGGACGGCACGTCAGAAGTGGGCGTGAGGCGGCGAGTCGGGAGTTACGCCACCTCCACGGCGTCCAGCTCGGTGTAGCGGTCGCCCTTCGTGAGGCGGAGGGTGTTCCACCCCTCGCGCAGGTCCACCGGGACCTCGCGCGAACCCCACTCGTCCCACCCGGTGAACGGGTAGTCGACGGCGCCCGCGCCCGTGCCGTTGACCGTCAGCGCGTGCGAGGCGGCGGCCGGGGCACCCGAGGCGTCCAGTGAGCCGTTGCCGTAGCGTACGGCCACGGTGTGGCGGCCCGGAGAGGCGGCGAAGACCCGGAACTCCACG
Organism: Streptomyces sp. NPDC058650; assembly: GCF_042717315.1. Taxonomy (NCBI): domain Bacteria; kingdom Bacillati; phylum Actinomycetota; class Actinomycetes; order Kitasatosporales; family Streptomycetaceae; genus Streptomyces; species Streptomyces sp. NPDC058650. The sequence continues at coordinate 43,606 of NZ_JBHXRL010000034.1, read as the reverse complement.
AAGCTGTCGGGTTCGTCGATGTGCCCGACGGCCCGGTCGCCCCAGGCCTTCCGCGCTTCACGGACGGTCGCCTTGTGCACCCGGGCGAGCTCCGCCTCGTACGCCGTCCTGCTGCCGCGCACGACCGGTCGGCCGTCGGCGAAGCCGAGGTCCGCGGCGTACAGCACCCGTCGTACGCCGTCGGCGCCGCGGCCGTGGAAGAGGATGCGGTCCTGACCGCCGGGGCCCGTCACGACGTCCTGACCGCCCGGTCCGCCGATCGCGCCCGCGAAGGACTCCGTCGTCATGAACGGCCCGGTCCCCTTCACGTACGGCCCGGTGAGGGTGTCGGCGGTCGCCCAGCCCGCCGCGTACGCGTTGGTGCGGTAGTCGCCGCCCGAGTACAGGAGGACATAGCGGCCGCCCCGCTTGACGAGGGTGGGCGCTTCGACGAGGCCCTGCTCCCAGGAGTGGGGGTCGTCCTGCCTGACGAGCCGGACGGGGTCCCCGGTGACACGGGTGCCGTCCCACGAGACGGGCTGGAGGTGGAGCCACGTGTCCAGTTGGCAGCAGTTCCCGTCGCTCTTCCAGAGGAGGTGGCGGCTGCCGTTCTCGGTGTAGCTCGACGCGTCGATCGCGCCGCCCTGCTCGGTCGGGCAGACCAGCGGGCGGTCGCCGACCGGCCGGAACGGGCCGTCGGGCGAGGAGGCGAGCGCGACGCCGACGCACTGGCGCCCGCCGGCCCGGTCGCGGGCCGTGTAGTGGAGCGTGAACCCGTCGCCGTTGTCGAAGACCTCCGGCGCCCAGACGTGGCCCGGGGGATCGAGCGTGACCCACGCGCCGACCTCCGGCAGCACGTCCGTCCCGTCGACCGTCCAGTGGACCAGGTCGGTGGAGGTGGCGTGCTGGATGTTCCTGCCGTGGGCGTTGGTGGCGTAGGCGTGGAAGACCGGGCCCACCCGCACGACGTCCGGGTCGGCGAAGTCCTGGTCGAGGACGGGCGTGACCGGCGCGGGTGCCTGGACCACGGCAGGGGCGAGTGCGGAAGGTACGGCTCCGGGTGCGGGAGCCGACGCGGCGAGGCAGGCGGCCGCGCCCAGCGCCATGGCGGCGAGGATCCCCCGGCGAGAAGCGGCCCGTGTCCGGTGGGTCAGGCTCCGCGCCCGGCCGGTCGGGCTCTGGCCCATGCCGGTCTGCCCGTGTGTCTGGTGGCGTCTCGCGTCCGCGCGGCGAGGAAGTCCGCCGCTTCGATCGTTCCGGTGGTCCACTGATCCGCTCCCTCGGTTGCTCCCGCGCCTCGGTGCGCGGGGCACACCACGAGAACGACTCGGCCGCCGTCGCGTTGCGCCGGTCCCGGCCCTCGTCCCGGGGACTCTCCTGTCCCGGGACAGGAGAGTCCCCGCAGGTCAGCGGGGCCGGGATCCCGACTTCACCGAAGCGGGCGGGACACGCTTGCGGGCCGCTTCCCGCCCGGCACAGACTTCGGTTGTCCGACCGCGGCACCGCTCACCGGCGGCGCCCCGACCGGACGGCCCGCCCCGGTGCGAACCCCGCGCCGCACGGCGGATCCCCGTGGCCGCCTCGCTCGGCCGCACCCACACCGACGCCTTCCGACAGCACCTCCTGACCCACGCCTCCCGGGTCGGTCTCAGGTCCCAGGTCTCGTCGCCCCGTTCGTCCTCGACCACCGCAGGAGATCCCCATGCCCCGGCGCAGCTCTGCCCGTCGCTCCCCCCTCGCCATGACCGTGGCGGTCACCGGTGCCACGATCGCCCTCGCCGCGACCCTGCTCGCCGGCGTCGGTGAACCGGCCTCCGGTGGACGGCCACCTCCCGTGCGAGCCGCCGCCCCGGAGGCGGTGACCGAGGACGACCGGCTCCTCCACGACGCCGAGCAACGGCTGCTGCGCGACTGCATGCGCCGGCACGGATTCACGTACCGGGTCTTCCCGCTCGACGAGGCCACCGAGGCCACTGCCTTCGTGTACGTCCTCGACGACGCGGACCTGGCCCGGCGCCACGGCTACGGCTCCGAGCTGCGACGGCAGCGGAAGGCCCGCACCGCGAGCGACCCGAACCGCGCCTACTTCGCCGCGCTGACGGCGGACCGGAAGGCCGAGGCGCTCGCCGCCGCCAACGGCACCTCGCCGGACGGGCCGACCGTCACCCTCCCGGGCGGCGGAACCGTACGGCGCGGCGACCGCGGCTGCGTGGCGGAGTCCCAGCAGGAGCTGTACGGAGACCTCGGCGCCTGGTTCCGTGCCTCGACCCGCGTCGGCGCCCTGGTCCAGATCCGCCGGAGCCGTGTCACGGCCGACAGCGGCTATCTGGAACGGCTCGCCGTGTGGCGGGAGTGCATGCGGCACGCCGGACACGGGTTCGCGACGCCGGCCGACACCCGGGCCGCCGCGCTCTCCCCCGTACAACCCCTGGGCAAGGACCGCGAGGTGGCACTCGCCCTGACGGAGGTCCGGTGCGCCGGGGAATCGGCGCTGGCCCGTACGGCCCGGGACCTCGACGCGCACCACGGCAGGCTCCTGGCCCGCGAGTACCGCGCGGACGTCGAGGCGCGGGAGCGGCTGAGGTCGGCCGCGCTGCCCCGCGCCCGACGGATCCTCGGCGACGGCCCCCGGGACTGACCGCCCCCCATGACTCCGCCGTGTGCCACATCCCACACGGCGGCCTCAACGGCCGCGCCGCGAACGGCGGTACGGCCACCACACCAGAAGGAGACACACCATGCGTATCAAACGCGCCCTCGCGACGGCGCTCACCGTCGGAGCCCTCACCCTGCTGACCACCCCGGGAGCCGACGCCCGCGGCACCGCGACCGAGGCCGCCGCACCCTCGTCCGTGACGGCCCCCGCCGCCGTCTCCCCGGCCGCTCTTCCGGCCCCGGACGGCTACCTCTACGCCTGGGAGCACCCCCACGCGGGCGGCTTCCACTGCAAGTGGAACCTGGAGAACGCCAACTGGGCCGGTTGCCGCAACAAGGTCTCGGACGTCTGGAACAACGGATACCCGGGACGCGCCGAGGACGTGCGGCTCTTCTACGGCCGGAACTGGACCGGCTCCTGGGTCTGCCTCCACCAGTCCCACTCCCTCCCCGACCTCGGCGCCCACGGTCTGAGGTTCTTCAGCGCCGGTGCGGGCCAGGGCCAGCTCGTCAACGACAACGTCTCGTCGCACGACTGGGTCGACGCCTGCTGACGTCACCCCGCTCGACGCCGGCCCGACGGGACATCCCCGCCGGGCCGGCGTCCCGCATCCGTCACCGCTCCGGCGTACGTACGGCGGCGGTCATGGAGCAGGACGGGTGCGCGGCCCGTGTCACGAGGTCCAGAGCCGGAGGAGTGCGGTGACGACGACCGCGCCCAGGAGCGCCACCGGCATCGGCGCCCGGTAGTGGCGCAGGACGACCACGGACGCGAGGCCGGCGAGCAGGGTGAGGTCCAGGGCGCTCCAGGCCGGCCCGGCGAGTGCCGTCACGATGAAGCCGGCGAGCAGGGCCGGGGCCACGAGGGCGATCACGGACCGTGCGCGGACGGGCAGTTCGCGGCCACCCAGGACGGCCGGCCCGATGGCTTTGAAGGCGAAGCTGACCAGGGCGACGGCGCCGATGGCGATCCAGAGGGTCATCCGGCCACCTCGGTCACGGAGTTTGCGGGGCTGTGGGAGGGAGCGGGTCGGGTGGGTGTCCGCGCGGCGGGTCTGACAAGGGCGATCAGGGCGGCGGCGGCCGCGCCGACCAGGGCCGGTCCGGTGGGGAGGAAGAGGACCAGTACTGCCGCGATGGCCGCGCCGAGCAGGGCGGGCAGCCGGTTGGCCCGCTCTTTGCGGAGCTCGTCGATGAGGAACGTCACGAACAGGGCGGGTGTGAGGACGTCCAGCCCGAGCGTGTGCAGGAGTCGCGGGTCGGGAGCGATGACGACGCCCAGCGCGGTCCCGGCGACCCAGGCCGGCCACTGGATCACGGTCGCTCCGAAGAGCACGTACCGGTCGAACCGTCCGCCGCCGAGGTGTGCCGCCGCCCACGAGCCGTCGACCACCGCCTGGCCTTCCAGGGCGCGGCGCAGTCTGCCGCCGCGCAGGTCGCGCGCGACGGCCATGCCCATCGGAAGGAACCGGCTGTTGATCAGCGCCGCGGCGGTGACGGCGGAGGCTATGCCACCACCGGTGCCCAGGGCCGCCACCAGTGCGAACTGGGCCGAGCCGGAGAAGACGACCACGGAGCACAGGATCGGCGCGAGAGTGCCCCAGCCCTGCGCCTGTGTCAGCGCGCCGAAGCTGGTGGCGAGCAGGAACGAGGCCGCTGCCAGTCCTGATCCGACGTGGAGACCGGAGCGGAAGCGTTCACGGGGTGTGGCGGCGCCTGGCGGCGCCGGCAGGGAGGTTTCCATGGCGACAACCTAACAGGCATAACGCATGAAGCCCGTTAGAAGGATAGACTGCCGGGGTGGTAGTGGAGAAGAACGGATCCGAGGTCCCTCCGGCAGGCGCGTCCGCGGGTGTATCGCTCGTGGGCGGACACCCGGTGCTCGACTTCGTCAACACCGTCGCCTGGCGGACGGACCCCGCCCGCCGCGCCGAGCGGGTCAAGGGCGCCACGGCGTGGGCGAGGTGGGCGGTCACCGCAGGCCTGCTCACGTCACGGCAGTCCGCCGAGCTCCAGGAGGCCCTGGCGTCGGCCGGAGACGAGGAGACACAGCGCCGACTGGCCGCGCTGCACCAGCTCCGCGCCCTGCTCTGGCCCGTCCTGGACGCGCTCACCGACGGCGAGCCCCCGCCGCCGGACCAATGGAACGGGCTCCGGCGGGCGATCCTGCTGGCCCACGAGAGCGCGGAGCTGCCGCCGGCGTTCCCGCTGCGCTGGCAGCCCCGCACGGACCGGCTCACCGACCTCGGCCACGCACTCGCGCTGCACGCCGAAGCGCTGCTCGCCGGCCCCGGCCTCGAACGGATCCGGCGCTGCGGAGGGCCCGGCTGCGGATGGTTCTTCCTCGACCGCAGCCGCAGCGGCACCCGGCGATGGTGCAGTTCCGGCGACTGCGGCAACCGCGACCGCGCCCGCCGCCACTACGCCCGCACCAAGCAGACGCCGTGACGCACGAGCAGGCCGGTCCGCCGAACAGGCCGGTCCGCCGAGCACGCCGGTCCGCGCCATAGGCTGGTCTTCCGATCGAGCGGGACGGGAGGTCCGAGGTGAGCGGGACGAAGGCGGCCGAGGTGATGGCCGAGCTGGCCGGACTCGAGGACCCGAAGGCGCGCGCGGTGAACGAGAGGCACGGTGACGATCACGGTGTGAACCTCGGGAAGCTGCGTGCGCTCGCGAAGCGGCTCAAGACCCAGCAGGACCTCGCGTACCGGCTGTGGGAGACGGACGACACGGCGGCGAAGCTGCTCGCGATCCTGATCTGCCACCCGAAGGCGTTCCGGCGGGACGAGCTGGACGCCATGCTGCGCGAGGCGCGCGCACCCAAGGTGCACGACTGGCTCGTGAACTACGTGGTGAAGAAGAGCCCGCACGCCGAAGAGCTGCGTCTGGCCTGGTCCGCCGATCCGGATCCCGTGGTCGCGAGCGCCGGCTGGGCGCTGACCACCGAACGCGTGGCGAAGAAGCCCGAGGGCCTCGACCTCGCGGGCCTGCTCGACGTCATCGAGGCGGAGATGAAGGACGCCCCGGACCGGCTGCAGTGGGCGATGAACCACTGCCTGGCCCAGATCGGCATCGAGCACCCCGAGCTCCGCGCGCGTGCGATCGACATCGGCGAGCGGTTGCGCGTACTCGAGGACTACCCGACTCCCCCGGGCTGCACGTCGCCGTTCGCGCCGGTCTGGATCATGGAGATGGTGCGCCGGCAGCCCGCCGGATAGCACTGATGCGTGACACAGGCATGGCGCCGCACGACGCCGAATGGCGCCACATGGCGCTGGACGGGTGCCACATGGCGCCATAGAGACTTGCAATGGCGCCACAATGGTGCCACTATCTCCTCATGGACTTGACCCCCTACGTCGACCACCTCCGCAGCGAGCTCGCGGTCGCCGCCAACGCCGGCGGTGACGAAGCACGCGCCCTGGCCGAGCGGCTGACCGCGCCCCTGGAATCGGCCGCCCGTCTGACCCTCCTCAACGCCCTGTCCGCCGCCTCCGAGGAGATCACCCGCGAGCTGGCGCCGGGCTCGGTGGACGTGCGACTGCGGGGGACGGACCCCGAGTTCGTGGTGACGTCACCGCTCTCCGCCGAGGCACCGCACGACGGCCCCGCCACCGTGGCGGCACCGATGGCGCCACGCACAGCGCCGGTGGCGCCGCCCGGCGGGGACGGCGACGAAGGGGGCACCGCGCGCATCAACTTCCGGCTCCCGGCACACCTCAAGTCCCGCGTGGAGGACGCCGCCGGCCAGGAGAGCCTGTCGGTCAACGCCTGGCTCGTACGGGCGGTCGCCATCGCCCTGGAACCGGGCGGCGCGACCCAGCCCGCCCCGCCGCCCAGCCCGGTGGGCCAGAGCTACCGGGGCTGGGTCCGCTAACCGGGCCACCCCCCTCGTCACCCGCACCACCTGCGCAAACACACACCAGAGCCAAGAGGACGGGACAGCCATGCCTTCTTTCGAAACGCCCGAGCCCATCACCGCGATCCTGGACTTCGAGGTCGGCAACGTACGCCTCACGGCGAGCGAGCGTACGGACACGGTCGTCGAGGTGCTGCCGGGCAACGGAGCGGAGGACGTCGACGTACGCGTCGCCCAGCAGACCAAGGTCACGTACGCCAACGGCACCCTGACCGTGAAGGGGCCCCGGAAGCGCTCGCCGTTCGGCAAGCACGGGTCGATCGACATCACCGTCGAACTCCCGGCGGGCTCGCGCCTCAACGGCACCGCCTCCATGGGCGACTTCACCAGTGAGGGGCCGCTCGGCGAGTGCCGGGTCAAGACCTCGCTCGGCGACATCCGGCTCGACGAGACGGGCGTCGTCCACCTGCGGACCGGCCACGGCGACATCCGCGTCCAGCGCACGGCCGGCCATGCCGAGATCCACGGTCAGGGCCGGATCGAGATCGCCGAGATCGCCGGCACGGCCGTCATCAAGAACGGCAACGGCGAGATCACGGTCGACGAGATCACCGGCGACCTCAAGGCCACCTCCTCCAACGGCCGCATCACGGTCGGCCTCGCCCACGCCTCCGTGGACGCCAGGTCCGCCAACGGCGCCATCCGCATCGACGAGGTGGTCCGGGGCGTGATCAGGCTCCAGGCCGCCGCGCACGACGTGGAGATCGGCGTACGGGAGTCCACCGCGGCGTGGCTGGACGTCAACACCCGGGTCGGGACCGTGCGCAACGCGCTCGGCGCCGCCCAGGGTCCCGACACGTCCGAGGAGACCGTCGAGATCCACGCCCGCACCGGAGTCGGCGACATCGTGATCCGTCGCGCCTGACCTGCCCGGGCCGCTGTCGCCCTCTTCGCGGCGGCGCCCCGCAGCCAGGCGAACCATTTCACATGTGCCATGTCACATCACACGACGTCAGGCGGAACCTCATGACCGCGACATCCCTCACCACCGCCGCCCCGGCGATCTCCGCCCTCGGGCTGCGCAAGTCCTACGGCGACAAGGTCGTCCTCGACGGCATCGACCTGACCATCCCCGAGGGCACGATCTTCGCCCTCCTCGGCCCCAACGGCGCCGGCAAGACCACGACCGTCCAGATCCTCTCCACGCTCATCGCCCCCGACGGCGGCCGGGCGCAGGTCGCCGGCCACGACCTCGCCGAGCGGCCCGAGGGCGTCCGGGACGCCATCGGGGTGACCGGCCAGTTCGCCGCCGTCGACAACCTCCTCACCGCCGAGGAGAACCTGTTCCTGATGGCCGACCTCCGGCACCTGCCCCGCCCCGAGGGCAGGCGGCGCGCCGCCGAGCTCCTGCGGCGGTTCGACCTGACCGAGGCCGCCCGCAAGCCCGTGAGCACGCTCTCCGGCGGCATGCGCCGCAAGCTCGACCTCGCGATGACCCTGGTCGGCGATCCCGAGATCATCTTCCTCGACGAACCGACCACCGGGCTCGACCCCCGCAGCCGCCGCACCATGTGGGAGATCATCCGCGAACTGGTCGCCGACAAGGGCGTGACGATCTTCCTCACCACGCAGTACCTGGAGGAGGCCGACCAGCTCGCCGACCGCATCGCCGTCCTCGACCGGGGCCGGCTCGTCGCCGAGGGCACCTCCGACGAACTCAAGCGCCTCATCCCCGGCGGCCACATCCGCCTCCGGTTCGCCACGCGCGGCGAACTCGACGCCGCGGCACGCCACTTCGGTACGGCGGCCCGCGACCTCGAAGAGCTCACGCTGCGCATCCCCGGCGACGGCGGCATCCCCGCCCTGCAGGCCGTACTCGACGTCCTCGGCAGCACGGGCGTCCGGGCCGAGTCGCTGACCGTGCACACGCCGGACCTCGACGACGTCTTCCTCACCCTCACCGGTCACGGCACCCCCGACACCCCTACGGAGATGGCCCGATGAGCTCCCTCTCGTACGCCGCCCGCGATTCGATCACCATGCTGCGGCGCAACCTCAAGCACGCCATGCGCTACCCGTCGATGACCCTGTCCACCGTCATCATGCCGGTGATGATGCTGCTGCTGTTCAACTACGCCTTCGGCGGCGCCCTCGGCAGCGGCATCGCCGGGGCGACCACCGGCGGCGGCGCCTACATCGACTACGTCGCTCCCGGCATCATCCTGATGGCCGCGACGGCCGGCGCGGTGGCCACGGCGGTCGGTGTCTGTGTCGACATGACCGAGGGCATCGTCAACCGGTTCCGTACGATGTCGATCTCACGTGCCGCGTTCCTCACCGGGCACGTCGTCGGCAGCGTCATCCAGACCATGATCGCCATCGCCCTGGTGATCGGCATCGCGCTCGCCATCGGCTTCCGGCCCGACGCCTCCGCCGTCGAGTGGATCGCCGCCCTCGGCCTCCTCGGCCTCCTCACACTGGCGCTGACCTGGCTGTCGGCCGGCATGGGCCTGGTGGCCAAGACCCCCGAATCGGCGAGCAACGCGCCCCTGCCGCTGACGTTCCTGCCCTTCCTCGGCAGCGCGATCGTTCCGACCGACTCCATGCCGACCGGGCTGCGGTGGTTCGCCGAGTACCAGCCCTTCACCCCGGTCATCGAGACCCTGCGCGGCCTGCTCATGGGAACCGGGATCGGCAACAGCGGATACCTCGCCCTCGCCTGGTGCGTCGGCCTCACGTTCGCCGGCTACGTCTGGGCGCGATCCGCCTTCGGCCGGACGGCCACGGTCTGACCCCCCGCCACCGCACGTCAGTCACCACGGAGGACACGATGGAGCACGAAACTCAGCACGAACGGTCGACCGGCCACGAGCCCCTGGAGAACCCCGGGACCACCGAGCCCGTCGCACTCCCCACGCGGCGCACCCCCGGCTGCCCCTTCGACCCGCCCGCCGGCCTGGCGAAGCTCCGCGAGGAGAGGCCGCTCGCCCGGATGACGTACCCCGACGGGCACGTCGGCTGGCTGGCCACCGGCTACTCCACCGTCCGCGCGATCATGGCGGACAGTCGCTTCAGCTCGCGGTACGAGCTGATGCACTACCCCCTCCCCGGAGGTCCGGAGGGCCCGCTGCCGCCCGCCCCGGTCGGCGACATGACCGGGATGGACGCCCCCGAGCACACCCGCTTACGGCGCCTCCTGACGGGCAAGTTCACCGTCCGCCGGATGCGGCAGCTGTCCGACCGGGTCGCGGAGATCACCACCGAGCACCTGGACGCGATGGAACGCGGCGGCCCCGGCACCGACCTGGTCGAGGCGTTCGCCCGCCCCCTCCCCGCGCTGATGATCTGCGAGCTGCTCGGCGTGCCCTACGCCGATCGCGACCGCTTCCAGGGTCACGCCCACACGATCATGTCGATCGACGTGACACCCGAGGACTGGTCCGCCGCCTACACCGGACTCCAGGCGTACATGGCCGAGCTGGTCGCCGCCAAGCGCGCCGTACCCGCCGACGATCTGCTCGGGGACCTGGCCCGGGACTCCGACCTCACCGACGAGGAACTCGTCGGCGTCGGGGGCTTCCTGCTCGCCGCCGGGCTCGACACCACCGCCAACATGATCGCCCACGGGACGTTCGCGCTCCTCCGCGATCCGGCCCAGGCCGACGCCCTGCGGACGGACCCGGAGCTCGCCCCCCGGGCCGTCGAAGAGCTCATGCGCTACCTGACCGTCGCCCACACCAGCGTGAAGTCCGCGCTGGAGGACGTCGAGCTGGACGGCCGGATCGTCAGGGCGGGCGAGAGCGTCACCCTGTCGCTGGAGGCCGCCGACCGGGACCCGGTCCGGTTCCCCGACCCCGACGTCCTCGACCTGCACCGCGAGGCCACGGGACATCTGGGCTTCGGACACGGCATCCACCAGTGCCTGGGCCAGCAACTGGCCCGCGTCGAGCTGACGGTGGCCCTGCCCGCGCTGCTGAGGCGGTTCCCCACGCTGCGGCTCGACGTGCCGGCCGAGGAGGTGCCCCTGCGGACGGACATGAACATCTACGGCGTGCACCGGCTGCCGGTCACCTGGGACGAGGACTGATCCCGTGGACGTCCGCGTCGACCGCGACCGCTGCCTCGGCGCCGGCATGTGCGCCCTGACCGCTCCTCGGGTCTTCGACCAGGACGAGGACGAGGGCCTGGTCGTCCTGCTGGACGCCCGGCCGCCGCAGGACCGGCACGCCGCGGTCCGCGTCGCCGCCGGCGTCTGCCCGGCCTCCGCCATCACCCTCACGCGGCGCGGCTCCTCCCCCGCCTCGTGACCACACCCACCACAGCCCCGGGCGAGTTCTCCTCGCCCGGGGCCGCCGCACGTGTGCCGTGCCCCGGGTCACTCCGCGCGGCGGATGCGCCGGGCCGTGTCGCGGAGCCACAGGGCGCTGCGCTTGGGCGTGCGGGTCTGGGTGGGGTAGTCGACGCGGACGAGGCCGAAGCGCTTGTCGTAGCCGTAGGCCCATTCGAAGTTGTCCAGGAGCGACCAGGCGAAGTAGCCGCGGACGTCCGCTCCGCCGGTGCGGGCGCGGGCGACCGCGGCCAGGTGGGCGGAGAGGTAGGCGGTGCGGTCGGTGTCGTCGACGAAGCCGTGGGCGTCGGGGTGGTCCTCGTACGCGGCGCCGTTCTCGGTGACGACCATCGGGGTGCCGGGGTAGTCGCGGGAGACGCGCAGGAGCAGCTCCGTGAGGTCGTGGGGCATGACCTCCCAGCCGAGGCCGGTGACCGGGAGGCCGCCGTGCGGGAGGTTGCGGGTGACGGGCAGGCCCCGGGCGCCGGTGGTGGCGCCGTGCTCGTCGGTTCCGGAAGTGCGCATGGAGCGGTAGTAGTTGACGCCGAGTGTGTCGATGGGGGCGGCGATGATCGGCAGGTCCCCGTCCTGGACCGGGATCTCGATGCCGTGCGCGGCGAGGTCGTCGATCAGGTCCTGCGGGTACCGGCCGCGCAGGATCGGGTCCAGGTAGAAGCGGAAGCCGATCGCGTCGGCCCGGCGCGCGGCCTCGCGGTCGGCGGGGCTGTCGGTGGCGGGCCGGCTGGTGCCCAGGAGGTGGGTGACGGCCAGGTCGAGGGGGCGGCGGGCGGCGGCCCGCAGGCGCTGGACCGCGAGGCCGTGGGCCAGGTGCAGGTGGTGCACGGCCCGTACCCCATCGACGAGGGAGCGGCCGCCCGGTGCGTGGATCCCTTCGACGTGGCCGAGGACGGCCGAGCAGAAGGGCTCGTTGAGCGTGGTCCAGTGGGTGACACGGTCGCCGAGGCGCTCATGGACGAGTTCCGCGTAGTCGGCGAAACGGTACGCGGTGTCCCGGGCCGGCCAGCCGCCGGCGTCCTGGAGCTCCTGAGGCAGGTCCCAGTGGTACAGGGTCAGCCAGGGGGTGACCCCGTGGCCGAGGAGTTCGTCGACCAGCCGGTCGTAGAAGCCGATGCCGGCGGGGTTGGCCGGGCCTCGGCCGCCGGGCTGGACCCGGGGCCAGGAGACGGAGAAGCGGTACGTGTCGAGGCCGAGCGAGGCGAGCAGGGCGACGTCCTCGGGCATGCGGTGGTAGTGGTCGCACGCCGTGTCCCCGGTGTCGCCGTTGTCCACGGCCCCGGGGACGCGGCAGAAGGTGTCCCAGATGGACGGGGTGCGGCCGTCCTCGTCGGCGGCGCCCTCGATCTGGAAGGCGGAGGTGGCTGCGCCGAAGCGGAAGTGCGGGGGCAGGAGATCGATGAGCTCGTCGTGCTGGGCGGTGACGGACGGGGCGGTGGAGGTCATGGGCTGCTCCTGAGGCCGGGGGGAGGGAGGTCGGCGGACGGTGAGGCGCGGGCGTGAGGACGGCCCGGACGCCATCGCGGGCGTCCGGGCCGTGCGGGGGTGAGGGGTCAGGGCAGTCGGTGGTCCGCGTTCAGTACGGTCCCGCGTTCGGGGCGGTACAGGTCGAAGCCCCGGGTGTCGCACTGCAGGCCGCCGACGATGCAGTGGTCGACCAGGGCCTTGAGGGTGCGCTCCTCCCACGCGTTGAAGAAGTCGTAGTGGAAGGAGTAGCCGCGGCCGCTGGCCAGGCGGACCTGGCTCATGTCGCCGTTGACCGGCCACGCCATCTTGAACTCGATCATCGGCAGGGCGACCGGGTGGGAGGCCGGGCACATGTTGTCGTTGGTGCCAGGCTTGACCACCGGGTAGGACATGTGGCTCTTGTGGTCGGGGGTGTCGAGGTACAGGCCGTTCCAGCAACTGGGGGCCTGCATGCGCAGGTTGAGCTGCACGTCGGGCCGGCTCGGACAGCTCGCCGGGATGTCGGTGTTGAAGAAGCTGTCACCGCATTCCCAGCCCTCGACGAAGCCCTTGTGGCCGCGGAACTCCTCGGCGCTCTGCATCGGGTTGCCGACGACGAACCGCAGCCCCTTCGGGAAGGGCCGCACGCTCCGGTAGTCGGTCACGCCCGCCTTGTAGTAGATGACCTGCGGGCCCACGGGCAGGATCTTCTGGTCACCCTTGTACAGCGAGGGCATCCAGTACGCGGAGGCGTCCGCGGGCGCCTTGCAGGTGGTGTTGCCTCCGTAGAGCGAGCCGGTGGTGCTGGCGGCGTTGGTGGAGGTGTTGCCCATGAACGTGTGGTCGTGGGACTTGCCGAACTGGCCCGGGTAGACGATCGGGTCGTCCGGGGCGGTGTGGGTGACGGCGCAGCCGGCCTGGAACTCGTGATGGTAGGCCGGGGGCGGGGTGGCTGTGGACGGTGTCACACCGGTGACCTGGGGTACGGCCGGGATGTAGCCGTCTCCGTCGACGTCGTCGCCCGAGGCCCGGGTGGACGCGGCCATGATGTGTCCGCTGTGAGCGTTGGCCGCGGCGACGACGGGCGCGGTGCCGTTGTCCGTGCCCGCGGCCGAGGCGATGGTGCCGATGCCGAGGACGCCGGCGACGAGGGCCGTGCCGAGGAGGAGTGCGGGGAGTCGCTTCGGACTCGATCTCATGGGGATCTCCTGCCCATGGGGGTGGTTTCGCGTGAACGCGACGACGCCACGCGACTGGTGCGATGGGTTCCCGTGCGGTGGTGCAGGGGTGGCGGAGTCCTGCTGCGGTCCCCGCCACCGCCGTTCAGGGAATCCGGCGTCGTCAGCTGTAGACGCCGAACTCGTGGAGGGAGTAGCCCCATCCGGTGCCGCGCGCGGTGAGCTGGAGCTTGACGTACCGGGCGGTGGTGGCGGTCTCGACGGTGTCGATGTCCCCGTTACCCGTGGTGGTGGTGTGGACCGTCCGCCAGGCGTTCCCGTCGTCGGACACCCGTACTTCGTAGGACTTGGCGTAGGCGGGGTCCCAGACGAGCTGCAGGGTGCGGATGGGCTTGGCCGAGCCGAGGTCGACCTGGATCCACTGCGGGTCGCTCCAGTCGCTGGCCCAGCGGGTGGAGGTGTTGCCGTCGGTGGCGTTGGAGGCGGGGCAGGGGCAGTCGCCGTAGCCCGCCTGGGCGGAGGAGGCGGTGGTGGGCCGGCCCTGGGCGATGTTGGTGCCGGTGACGGGCGGGGCGACGACCTTCACGGACTTCGTCTCGATGCCGGCGTTGCCGCGGCCGTCCTCGGCCTGGATGTAGACCTTCCACACGCCGAGCTTCTCGGGCGCGGTGACGGCGAAGGTGCCGTTGCCCAGCGAGCGGTACTGCGCGTCGACGAGACGCTTGTCGCCGTTGGCGTAGTTGCCGCTCAGGTAGATCTTGGGGGTGATCGGGTCGCCGTCGGGGTCGCGGATGTCGGCGCGGACCGTGAACTCACGTCCCGCCGCGGCCGCGGAGGCCGGAGTGACGGTCATGTCGGTGATGACGGGCGGGGTGTTGTCGCCCGCGGTGGAGCCGGTGTACGCCTTCTTCACGGCGTAGTACGACAGTCGCTTCAGCCCGTCGGGCAGGAGGTTGAACCAGACGCCGCCGAAGTCGTGCTCCAGGCCGTAGTGGAAGAGGGTGGCGCCGAGGGCGACGCCCCGGTGGCCGGTGACGCAGTTCCACCCCGTGGTGTAGCCGTCGGCCTTCTGGACGTCGGTGGGCTCGTCGGGGATGCCGTTGACGTCGTCGGGGACCTCCCACTCGCCGGCGGGTCCGCCCTCGGTGATGATGTACGGCTTGTCGTAGCCGCCGTCGATCCAGTCCTGGCGCACCTTGCAGAGGTTGCCGTAGGAGTTCATCGAGTACAGGTCGAGGTCGGGGGCGTTGCGCTGGTAGTAGGGCCAGGCGCCGGTCCACGCGTCCGTGGAGGTCACGGGGTGGTCGGGGTCGATGGAGTGGATCTTCTTGGCGACGTCGTTCACGAAGGTCGTGTACGCGTTGCGCTGGGCCTCCAGTTCGGTGCCGCCGTAACAGTTCTGCAGGCCGAGGACGGACTCGTTGCCGACGTTCCACATCAGTGTCGCCGGGTGGGACTTGTAGGTGTCGACCCACTTGGCGAACTCGGTGAGCATGGTGTTCTTGTACGTCGTGTCGGTGACGTAGTCGACACACCCGCCGGCGCCGGGGCCGCCGCCGGGCTGGAGCCAGAAGCCGTTGACGACCTTCAGCCCCTGGGCGGCCGCGGCGTCGAGCAGGGGCTTGCTGGAGGCGTCCGTCCCCCAGGTCCGGACGGTGTTGACGCCCATGGACTTCAGGTCCGGCATGTAGCGGGGGGCGTCGGCCATCGCCGGGCCCCAGGTGAGGCCCTTGACCGTGTACGGCTGCCCGCCGACGGTCAGCTGCCAGTTCCCCTGGGTGCCGGTGACGCGGACGGCGCCGCCGGGCGCGGGCGGCGCCGCGGTGTCGCCGTAGACCTGGAACTCCCACAGGGAGTAGCCGTAGCCGGTGCCCCGGGTCACGCCCTTGAGGCGGACGTGGCGGCCGGTGCCGGTGACGGTGAGATCGTCGGTGCCGCCGTCGCCGGCGGTCACGGACTTGACGGTGCGCCAGTCGGTTCCGTTGTCGGAGAGCTGGATGTCGTAGGCCTTGCCGTAGGCGCCCTCCCAGTTCAGTACGACGCGGCTGATGTCGGCGCTCGCGCCCAGGTCGACCTGGAGCCACTGGCCGTCGCTCCACTGGCTGGCCCAGCGCGTTCCGGTCAGGTCGCCGTCGACGGCCGCGGCGGCGGAGTAGGCGGCGCCCTCGGATGAGGAGGCGGTGGCGGTCTTCCCCTGGGAGAGCAGGGTGGGGGCGGCGGTGGCCGGCGCGGCCGTCAGCACGGTGGCGGACGTGGCGAGCAGCGCGCCGAGGGAGACGAGGGAGGCGGTGGTACGGGCGCGGGTGCGGGTGCGCCGTCGTCGCATCGGGGCGGTGATGCTGGTCATGGCGGCTCCTGGACGGAGAACGGTGGGGGTGGGGAAGGGGTACGCCTTCCGGGCGGCGCAGCGGGGACGATGGCTCCGCCCGGAAGGGGTGTGGGGGGCCGGGGCGCGCCGACAAGGGGCACCCGGCCGGGCCGTCAGGGGAAGTTGACGACGGTGGACGGCACGGTCGAGGTGCCGGCGGGGATGGTGGACGCCCCGGTGTCGTTGATGACGTGGTTGTAGTGGCCCATACCGCCGAGGGACACCACCAGGAGGCTGTGGAACTTGACCCCCGGCTTGACGGGTGCCTTGAAGCCGTGGTCCTGGACGATGGTCGGGTCCACGTTGTAGTTGCAGTAGCTGCCCAGACCCCACGCCTCGTGGGTGTTCACCGAGTCGTCGACGCGGTAGGCGGCGTACCCCTTCGTCGAACCGTTCTGGATGGCGGCCTGGTTGGGGGCGTCGTAGGCCTTCTCGTTCTGGTAGAAGATCGTGCGGCCTCGCTCGCCGTACCACTCCACGTCGTACTTGTTGAAGTGCTCGACGAACAGGCCGGTGGCGAGCACGTCGTCGCCGTTGACGCGGACGCCGTAGTCGGCGCGGTTGGTCTCCCAGCCCCAGCCCTCGCCGTGGTCGGCGCGCCAGACCCAGGTGTGGTCGACGATGGCGTCGTCACTGTTCACGACCATGCTCGTGGTGGCCTTGCCCGCGCCGGCGCCGCCGATGCGGATGTACACGTCCTGCACGGTGGTGGGGTTGGCGGCGTGGTCGGCGGAGGCGTTGCCCGGGCCGATCTCCAGGAGGGTCGGGGAGTTGACCGGGCCCGCGTCGATGAGGAAGCCGGCGAGCCGGACGCCGTCGACGTCGGCGACCTTCATGGCGGTGACGCCGTTGTCCGGGATGATCGTGGCGAGGCCGAGGCCGAGGACGATGGTGTTCGCCCGGTTCACGTTGATCGTCCGGTCGACGTGGTAGACGCCCGGGGTGAAGAGCAGGTGCAGCCCCTGCTCCAGGGCCTGGTTGATGGTGGCGGCGGTGGCGCCGGGCTTGACCACGTAGAACTGGCTCAGCGGGACGGACTCGCCCTGCGGGGTGCCGTTGGCCCAGCTGGTGCCGCGGGCGTTGACGCGCTTGGCGGGGGCGAAGACCTTGTACTCGGTGCCGTCCAGGTAGAGGTAGGGCTTCTCGCGGGAGATGGGGGTGGTGTCGAGCGTGGTGTAGCGGGGCTCGGGGAACGAGGTGGCGGGTGCGCCCTCGACGCCGGAGAAGGTCTGGTTCCACACGCTGTTGGACCAGCCGCCGATGGAGCTGTCCCGGGTGTACCACTGCTGCTGCGAGTAGTTGCCGATCTGGCCGTCGACCTTGGAGTCGGCTATGTAGCCGCCGCTGGCCCAGCCGTAGCCGTTGGGGGCGAGGTTGAGGCCGCCCTTGACGTGCATGCGGCGGAAGGAGGCGGCCTGGGAGACCGCCCAGCGGTTGGTGCCGTTGACCGGGTTGAGGGTCAGGCCCTCGGCGCCGCGCCAGAAGTTCTGGGTGGCGTTGCCGTTGAACCAGCCCGCGTCGACGGTCACGTCACCGTTGATGGTGGTGTCGCCGGGACGCAGCCCGAGACCGGCGATCTGGGTGTAGAAGCCGATCTGCGCGTTGAGGCCGTTGTACGTGCCGGGCTTGAGGAGGAAGGCGTGGCGGCCGGCGCCGAACTGGGCCGACTCCTGCTCCTGGAAGACCTGGTCCAGCTTGGCCTGGATGTTCGGCGTGGACGGGTCGAGGACGTGCACGTTGGGGCCGAGGTCGCCGCCGCCCGGAAGGGTCGGACCGCCGCCGTCGGTGGAGCCGTAGACCTGGAACTCCCAGAGGGAGTAGCCGTATCCGGTACCGCGGGTCAGTCCGTTCATGCGGACGTAGCGGCCGGTGCCGGAGAGGGTGACGTCGTCGGTGCCGCCGTCGCCGCCGGTGACGGTCGTGACGGTCCGCCAGTCGGTGCCGTTGTCGGAGGCCTGGATTTCGTAGCTCTTGCCGTAGGCCCCCTCCCAGGTCAGGAGGGCGCGGCTGAGGGTGGCGCGCTGGCCGAGGTCCACCTGGACCCACTGGGCGTCCGACCACTGGCTGGCCCAGCGCGTTCCGGTCAGATTGCCGTCGACCGCGGCGGACGCGGCGTAGGCGGCCCCTTCCGTGGACGAGGCGGTGGCCGTCTTGCCCTGCGAGAGCAGGGTGGGGGCGGCGTGGGCCGTCGCGGAGGGGAGGACGGCGAGCAGGCCGCCGGCGAGCGAGGCGACGAGTGCGCCGACGGTGGCCCGTCGGACGGCTGAAGCGGGGCGCCGGAAGGCCGGCGGGGACCCGACGGAAGACATGGGGCTCCTCGGTGTACAGGGCGGAAACATGGGAGAGCGCTCTCCGAAACCTTGCCCGGCGGTCACGATGACGGTCAAGGCATGCGACAGAGCTTTTCTTTTGGCTTTCATTAAGTGGCAGCGCCATATGGTTCGGGACGGCCGGAGCCCGTACCGCCACCGGACACGGAGCCCCGATATGGTGCACAAGTGGGGAATCGACAGAGCGCGCGGGTGGGAAATCGAGGACCGACTCTGGAGGACGTCGCACGTGAGGCAGGGGTGTCCCGGGCGACGGTGTCCCGTGTCGTCAACGGCGTGCGCAACGTGGCCCCCGGTATCCAGCAGGCCGTACGCGACGCGGTCGCCCGTACCGGCTACACGCCCAATCAGGCCGCGCGGTCCCTGGTGACGCGCCGCACCGGAACCGTCGCCCTGGTGCTCTCCGCGACGGGAAGGGCCTTCGCCGCCCGGGTGTTCTCCGACCCGTTCTTCGGGCGGGTGGTGGACGGCGTGCTCCCGGTCCTGCGCGAGCGCGCGATCCAGCCGGTCATGCTGGTCGCGGAGTCGGAGCAGGCCAGGGCCCAACTCGTGGAGTACCTGCGGCGGGGTGGCGCCGACGGAGCGCTGGTGGTCCCGCTCGACGCGGACGACCCGCTGCCGTCGATGCTGGTGGCGGCCGGTGTCCCCACGGTGCTGTTCGGCCGCCCCCACGACTCCACGCGGTGCGGCTTCGTCGACCTCGACAACACCGCGGGCGCCCGGCTGGCCGCCGAGCACCTGTGGGCCACCGGCCGGCGGCGCCCCGCCACCATCGCCGCACCGGTCAGCGCCCCCACCGCGCGCGAGCGCCTCGACGGCTTCCGGGAGGCGTTCGCGGCCCACGGGGTGACGTCGGTGCCCGTCGTACGGGGCCGGTTCTCGGTGGACAGCGGCCGGCGCGCCATGGCGCGGCTGCTGAGGGAACACCCGGGGATCGACGCGGTGTTCGCCGCGAACGACATGATGGCGCAGGGCGCCTGCCAGTACCTGCGCGAGGAGGGGATCGCCGTCCCCGGGTCGGTGGCCGTGGTGGGCTTCGACGACTCGGTGGCCGCGCGGAGGGCGCGGCCGCAGCTGACCACCGTGCGTCAGCCGGTGGAGCTCATGGCGGCCGCGATGGCCGGCCTTCTGGTCGAGGAGCTCGCCGCCGGCGCCCGGCCCGAGCCGGCACCGCAGCCGCCCGAGCCCGCCTCGACGGTGTTCGAGCCGGTGCTCGTCGTCCGCGAGTCCACCTGACCGCGCCGCACCGGCACGTCACGCCTCCAGGGCGTCCAGTGCGGCGAGCTGTCGTGTGAGGCGCTCGGCGGACCAGGTGTCGCGCCAGGCCGCGAGCTCCCCGTCGTAGGCCCGGGGGACGACTTCCACGCGCATGATGAGGGTGAGGTAGATCCGGTAGAGGGCGAGTCGTACGCGGGCGCCGGTGTCGAGGGGCCGTCTTGAGCACCAGCCGCCGCCCGTCGGCGAGTTCGATCAGACGGGCGGAGTTGTAGAAGCCCCCGCTGAGGACGGTGTCCCGGACGACCGTCACGGGCCGAGCACGCGGCGCAGCCGCTCGGCGGCGAGCTCGTCGGCGTCGTTGTCGGGCCCCGGTGGAAGGGACGGAACGGCGGTGTCGGCCATGGGACGCTCCTGTACGGGAAGCCTCGGACGGGGACGGTGGGGCGACGGCGGTGCACTCCGGAAGGCCGTCCCGCCGGTGCCGGAGCGGCCTTCCGGAGTGTACGAGGGTGCTAGGGTCTGTCGTTTGGATCAGGCCGGATCAGGGAGCGGCGTCTGGTGCCGTGCATCGCAAGGCGGAGGAGGGAGTCGACGTGGTGGGGGTACCTCCCGTGCCCGAAGGGCTACGGGGGACGTCGGCGAGTGACGACAACGCGGCGAGGCGCGGTGCCAGACGCCGCGAGCCCGGCATGATCCAAACGACAGGCCCTAGAGGTGTCCGGTCAGCCGATGGTCGCCGCCCGGTGGGCGCGGATGATGTCCGCGTACCGTCGGCCGCTCGTCTTCACGGTCCGCCGCTGTGTCGCGTAGTCGACGTGGACGAGGCCGAAGCGCTTGTCGTAGCCGTAGGCCCATTCGAAGTTGTCGAGCAGGGACCAGGCGTAGTACCCGGCGAGCGGGGCACCCTTGCGCAGGGCGCGGGCGCAGGCGGCCAGGTGCTGTTCCAGGTATCGGGTGCGCTCGGGGTCGTGGACCGCGCCGTCGGGGCCGACCGTGTCGGGGAAGGCCGAGCCGTTCTCGGTGACGTACAGCTCGCGCACTCCGTAGTCCTCGGTGAGGCGCAGGAGGAAGGCCTCCAGACCGCCGGCGTCGATCTGCCAGTCCATGCCCGTGCGGGGGACGCCGGGGAGGCGGACCTCGCGGGCGTGCGGGACGGGTCCCGCCGGATCGTCGACGACGGTCACCGGGAAGTAGTAGTTGAGGCCGTGCCAGTCGAGCGGAGTCGCGATGGTCTCCATGTCACCGGCCTGCTCGGGCAGTTCGACGCCGTACAGCTCGCGCATGTCGGCGGGGAAGCCGCGGCCGTACACCGGGTCGAGCCACCAGCGGTTGGTGTGGCCGTCCATGCGGGCGGCGGCCGCGATGTCCTCGGGCCGGGTGGAGGCGGGGTCGACGGTGGAGTGGTTGGTGACGAGGCCGACCCGCGCGCCGGGGGCGGCGGCGCGGATGGCCTGGGTGGCGAGTCCGTGGCCGAGGAGCAGGTGGTAGGAGGCGCGGACGGCGGCCGTCAGGTCGGTGTATCCGGGGGCCATGCGGCCTTCCAGATGGCCGATCCAGCCCGAGCAGAGGGGTTCGTTGAGGGTGGTCCACTGGGTGACGCGGTCGCCGAGGCGCTCGGCGACGACGGAGGCGTACGCGGCGAGGTGCCCGGCGGTGGCCCGCTCGGTCCAACCGCCGCGGCTGTCCTGGACCCGGTCCTGGAGGGCCTGCGGCAGGTCCCAGTGGTAGAGGGTGACGGACGGGGCGATGCCCGCGTCGAGGAGGGCGTCGACGAGCCGGTCGTAGAAGTCGAGTCCGGCGGCGTTGACCGGTCCGTCGCCGCCGGGGACGACGCGCGGCCAGGCGATGGAGAGGCGGTACGCGTCGGTGCCGAGGCCCTTCATCAGGGCGAGGTCCTCGGGCCATCGGTGGTAGTGGTCGCAGGCGGTGTCGCCGGTGTCGCCGTTGTCGATCGCGCCGGGGGTACGGGAGAAGGTGTCCCAGATGGAGGGGGCGCGGCCGTCCTCGGCGACGGCGCCCTCGATCTGGTAGGCGGATGTCGCCGTGCCCCAGGCGAAGGACGGAGGGAAGGCCTCCAGGTCGAGCGCGGGGCGGGCGTCGGGGGATGCGGACACGGAGAACCTCTTCGTGAGGGGAGTGGACAAGGCCGAGAGGGCGGAGAGCGACGTCACTTGACCGCACCCGCGGTGAGGCCGGCGACGAGGTAGCGCTGGAGGAGGAGGAAGCCGACGACGACGGGGACGCTCACGACGAGGGAGGCGGCCATCACCTGGTTCCAGTACACGTCGTTCTGGGTGGCGTAGCCCTGGAGTCCGACGGCGAGGGTGCGGGTGGTGTCGTTGGTCATGACGGACGCGAAGAGGACCTCGCCCCAGGCGGTCATGAAGGCGTAGACGGCGACGGCGATGATGCCGGGCGACGCGGCCGGGACGATCACCCGGAACAGGGCCTTGATCGGCCCGCAGCCGTCGACCTTGGCCGCTTCGTCGAGTTCGCGCGGGATCGAGTCGAAGTAGCCGGTCAGCATCCAGATCGAGAACGGCAGCGAGAACGTCAGATAGGTGAGGACCAGGCCTTCGCGCGAGCCGAAGAGCGCGAGACCGGTGGCGTTGCCGATGTTGACGTAGATGAGGAAGAGCGGCAGCAGGAAGAGGATGCCGGGGAACATCTGCGTCGACAGCACGGTCACGGTGAAGACCCGCTTGCCCCGGAAGTCGTAGCGGCTCACCCCGTAGGCGGCGAAGATCGCGACGACCACCGAGAAGACGGTGGCCGCGCCCGCCACGAGGATCGAGTTCACGAAGTAGTCGGCGAGCGGGACGGTCTCCCAGATGTCGACGTACGGGCGGATCGTGAGCCCCGAGGGGATCCACTGGAACTTCCCCGAGACGTCCTCCAGCGGCTTCAGCGAGCTGGAGACCATCACGAACACCGGCAGCAGCACGAAGGCGGTGAGCAGGGTGAGGAAGATCCGCCTGGTCCACAGGAACGAGCGGGGCGCGGCCATCGGGGAGCGCGGGGCGGTGCGCCCGCGGGCCCCCGTCGTCCGCCGGAGGGCGTTCTCAGACATCGGAGGTCTTCCTTCCGCGGGTGGTGAGCAGGAGGTAGACGCCCGTGACGACGAGCAGGAAGAGCAGCAGCAGGACGGACATGGCCGCGCCGGTGCCGAAGTTCCACGTCTGGAAGGACGACTGGTAGATGTGCAGCGAGATCAGGTCCGCCGCTTCGGGTGCCGCCTCGCCGAACAGGACGAACGGCGTGTTGAAGTCGTTGAACGTCCACAGGAACAGGACCAGGACCAGGATCTGGTTGACCGGCCGCAGCGACGGCAGGGTGATGTGCCGGATCTGCTTCAGCACACCGGCGCCGTCGAGGGCGGCCGCCTCGTACATGTCCCGGGGGATGTTCTGCAGTCCCGCCATCACGGTGAGGAAGGCGAACGGCCAGCCCTTCCACACGGAGACGACGAGCAGGGCCCAGAAGCTGTTGTCGCCGATGAGCCAGAAGGCGGGACTGTCGCCGATGCCCAGCTGGTCGTGGAGGACGTGGTTGATCAGGCCGTTGTCCCGCTGGAACATGAACGCCCACGTGATGACGGCGGTGTAGACGGGCAGCGCGTACGGGACGAGGAAGAGGGTCCGGAGGATGCCGCGGCCCCGGAACTCCTCCTGGAGGAAGATCGCGGCCGCCGTGCCGAGGAACCAGCACAGGGCCACGGACAGGACGGTGAACAGGCAGGTCGTCAGGAAGGACCTGAGGAGCGCCTGGCCGACCGGGGCGTCGAAGTCGATCGAGACGGCGAAGTTGTCGAGGCCGGCCCACGGAGCTGCGGACCAGTCGCGGATAAAGAACTGGGTGAGCTCCTTGAAGCTCATGCCGATGCCCATGAGCATCGGGACGAGGTGGACGAGGAGTTCGAGGAGCAGGGCGGGCAGGAGCAGCAGGTACGGCAGTGCGATGCGGCGACGCCCGGAGCGGCGTGGTGCGGTTGCCCCTCCGGGTGCGGCCTTGCGCACCGCCGGGTCGCTCGTGGGAGCGACGGCGGTTCTGGTCATGGAGGGGCGGCCTACTTCTTGGGCATCTGCTGCTGGGCCTTTTCGAGCTTGGCCCGTACGGACTCGGTGGTGACGGGCCGGCCCGCGGCGGCGTCCGCGAACAGTTCCTTGACGGCCGTGCCGACCACGGTCTCGAACTGGGACTCCTCGGGGACCTGCGGGAGCGCGGCGGCGCTGCCGGCGAGGGTGTCGCGGATGACGGTGAGCGACGGGTCGGAGAACGCCGGGTCCTTCTGGGCGCTCTTGACCGGCGGAACCGATCCGTAGGCCTTGTTGAGGAGGATCTGCTCCTCGTCGCTGGTCATGAACTTCACGAACTTGAGGGCGCCGTCGAGGTTCTTGGTGTTCTTGAAGACGGCCATGTTGATGCCGGCGACCATCGAATTGGTCTGCTTGCCCTGGCCGGGCTTGCCCGCGGGGACCGGGGCCGGGACGACGCCCCACTCCTCGGGGGCCATGCCCTGGGAGGCGAAGGTCTGCGAGGGGGTCTGCCACAGGACCATGCCGGTCTTGTCCTTGGCGAAGTCGCTCAGGGACTGGTTCTGCGCGTACTCGGCGTTGCCGGGGGCGACGATCTTCTGCGTGGCCATCAGGTCGACGTACTGCTTGACCGCGGCGACGACCCCGTCGGAGGTGAAGTCGGCCTTGCCGTCGGCGGTGAAGAAGTCGGCTCCGTGCTGCTTGGCGAGGACGAAGACCTGGTGGATGTTGTTGGACAGGTTGGAGCCCTCGACGCCGATGCCCCACTTCCCGTCCTTGCTCAGCTTCTTGCCGGCGGCGATCAGCTCGTCCCAGGTGGCCGGCGGCTTGGCTATGCCGGCGTCCTTGAACATCTGCTTGTTGTAGTAGAGGGCGTAGGCCATGGAGTAGAGCGGGACGGCGGCCGGGTCCTTGCCGGCGGCGCCGGTGGAGCCGAGCGCGGAGTCGACGAAGCGGTCCTTGCCGCCGACGGCCTTGAAGTTCTCGGCGTCGAAGGGCAGCAGCGCGCCGGTGGACTGGAGGGAGGCGCTCCAGGTGTTGCCGATGTTGAGGACGTCGGGGCCCTGGCCCGAGGTGGTCGCGGTGAGGATCCGGTTGAGCAGGTCGGACCAGGGGATCACCTCCAGCTTGACCTTGATCCCGGTCTCCTGCTCGAACTGGTCGAGCTCGGGCTGGAGGACCTTCTTGTCGACCTCCAGGCTGGAGCCCTGGTTGGTGGCCCAGTAGGTGAGGGTCTTCGGTGTCGCCTCGCCGCTCTCCCCGCCGCCGCAGGCTGTGGCGGTGAAGGCGAGGGAGAGGGTGACGGCACCGGTGACTGCGGCTCTGATTCTGCGCATGGCTCCTGGGCCCTTTCGGGGGATGACGGGGATGCCGAACGAGGGGAGCGCCTGGACCGCTCTCCGTGACATCGGCTTAATTTAGGATGTGAGTTAAACCCCACGGGAAGGTCGCGTCAAGGCCTGTACTGCGGGTATGTTGGAACGAACGACTTCAGAGACGGGGACCCAAGTGCACGCGAGAAGTGGCCGCACGGTGCGTGACCTGCGGCGGGAGAACCGCACCGCCGTTCTGCGCAGGCTGTACTTCGACGGGCCGAAGAGCCGCCTCATGCTCGGCCCCGCGACCGGCCTGAGCTCCGGCTCCGTCAGCAACGTCGTCGCCGAGCTCCTCGCGGAGGGCCTGGTCGAGGAGGCCGGCAGTGTCGACTCGGCCGGCGGCCGCCCCCGTACCCTCCTGCGCATCACCCCGGGCAGCGGGTTCATGATCGGCGTCGACATCGGCGAGACCCGGATCAGGGTCGAGCTCTTCGACCTCACCCTCACCGAACTCGCCCGCACGGAAAGGGCCCTGGCCAGCTCCGGGCCCCGCACCGAGCGCTACGACGTCGACCTCGTCGTCGGCCACCTGCGCGACGGCATCACCGAGGTGCTGCGGGCAGCGGACGTCCCCGTCGAGCGCCTCCTCGGCGTCGGCGTCGGGGTCCCCGGCATCGTCGACCACAGCGAAGACGGCGCCGTCGTCCACGGCCAGACCATCGGCTGGGACACCGTCCCCCTGGAACGCCTCCTGCGCCGGGCCGTCGACCTGCCCGAGACCGTCCCGTACTGGATCGACAACGGCGCCAAGACCCTCGGCCAGGCGGAGATGTGGTTCGGCGCCGGACGCGGTGCCCGCAGCGCCGTCGTCGTCCTCTTCGGCTCCGGCGTCGGCGCCTGCTCCGTCACCGACCCCATGGAACCCGGCCGCGCGCTCGAATGGGGACACCTGACCGTACGGGTCCGGGGGCGGCGCTGCCGCTGCGGCTCGCACGGCTGCCTGGAGGCGTACGCCGGCGCCGAAGCCCTCCTGGAACGGTGGCGCGAAGCCGGCGGGCTGCCCCCGGCCGGAGCGGACGAGGAGACCGCGCTCACCGCGATGCTCGCCGCCGCCTACCCCGCCGACCCGGGAACGGAACCCGACACCACGGCACTCGCCGTCCTGGAGGAGACCGCCGAATACCTCGGCGCGGGCTTCGCCGACCTCATCAACCTCTTCCAGCCCGAGCGCATCCTCGTCGGCGGCTGGGCCGGCCTCCAGCTCGGCACCCGCTTCCTCCGCACCGTGCACCGGTACGCCGGCGAGTACGCGCTCCGCTACCCGGCGAGCCGTACGAGCATCGGCCTGGGCACGCTCGGCCCCCAGGCGGTCACCGTCGGCGCGGCCCTCCTGCCGCTGGCCGACTTCTTCGCCCGGGGCGGCCGCGGCCCAGAGCCCCGGCCCAGCACCCCTGCCCCCGCCTGGCAGGCCGCCCTCCAGGACCGCGTCTGACCCGACACGAGCTCACCGCGCGCCCGGCCCCGCTTGACCTTGACACCGTGACAAGGCTTTCAGTGGGGCCGAGGAGGTGGTCCCGATGACCGAGCGGAAAGACGCCGCGAACCCGCATGCGAACACCACGAGCACGAGCACGACACGAGCCCTCCGGGGGCTGGAGCACAGCAGCTCGTCGGTACGGCTGCGGGCGGCGCTGGCGGTGGGTACGAGCCCGGACCCGTGGTGCGTCGGCGCACTCATCGGACGCTGCGCGATCGAGCCCGACTTCTCCGTCCGCGAGATGCTCACCTGGGCGCTCACCCGTCACCCGGCGTCGGTGACGGTCCCCGGACTCGTCGGCGAGCTCCGCTCGGAGCACGGTCAGGCACGGAGCCAGTCGCTGCACACGTTGTCGAAGATCGGGGACCGGCGAGCATGGCCGGCGATCACGCGGGCGCTGCTGACCGACGCCGACGACGAAGTGGCGAAGAGCGCCTGGCGAGCGGCGGTCGCGCTCGTACCCGAAGGCCGGGAGGCCGAACTGGCCGGAGTGCTGGCGACGCAGCTCGGGCGCGGCGCACGCGAGACGCGGCTGAGCCTCAGCCGGGCCCTGATCGCGCTCGGCGAGGCGGCCCTGCCGACCCTGCGCGACACGATGGCGGACCCGGACCCCCGCCGGCGTCGGCACGCGATCGCCACGGAGCGGCTGTCGCGCGACCCGGATGCCGGATTCGATTTCGCGATCGAGGAGGCGAAGCGCATCGTTGCCCTCGGCACGACCGGCCGGGAGGAGTGACAGGACGGGTGCCGGGAAGGGGTGACGGCAGTGTTGATCGGTGAGGTGGCACGGCGGTCCGGGGTCAGCGCCCGCATGCTCAGGCACTACGACTCGCTCGGCCTGGTGCGGCCGACGGGGCGTACCGACGGCGGCTATCGCGAGTACTCCGGCGAGGACATCCGGCGGATCTTCCACATCGAGAGCCTGCGGTCGCTGGGGCTTTCGCTGCGTGAGGTGGGGCGTGCGCTCGACGATCCCGGCTTCGCGCCCTCGGAGCTCGTCGACGGCCTCATCCGTCAGACGCGGGAGCGCATCACGGCCGAGACGGAGCTGCTCACGCGGCTCCGCCGGATCGGCGCCGCCGAACCCGCCGGCTGGGAGGACGTCCTCCGGAGCGTCGCCCTCCTCCAGGACCTGGGATCGAAGAGCGCCGGGACGCGGCAGCGCGCGGCCCTGTCCTCGGTCGAGGGGGCTCCGGTCCCCGTGGAGGCGCTGGTCGAGGCGGCCCTGAGCGAGACGGACCCGAACGTCGCCGGAGCCCTGCGATGGGCGCTGGCGCAGGGGCTGGAGGGCGGACCCGCGCTCCTGGCGGAGGGCCTCGGCTCGCCGGTGGCCGCGGTGCGGGAGCGTGCCGTCCGGTCCCTCGCCGAGATCCCGGACGACGAGACGACGGCCCTGCTGCGGGACGCGCTGGCGCACCCCGACGTCGTGGTCCGCAGGTACGCGGCGCTGGCTCTCGGGGCGCGTGGTCTGGCCGACGCGGTCCCGACGCTCATCGACATGATCGTCGAGGAGGCGAACGACGTCGACGCGGCCGACGCGCTGGGCGCGCTGGCGAGCCGTCCCGAGTCGGCGGACGAGATCGCCGCCGGGCTCGTCGACCGCCTCGCCCACGGCTCCGCCCCGGCGTCCGCGCGCCGGCGGCTGGCACAGGCCCTCGCGGACATCCCCGGAGAGACGGCGTCACGCGCCCTCGCGGAGCTGTCGCACGACGAGGACCGGTCCGTCGCGCTGACCGCGGCGTACGTCGTCGAGCTGCGAAAGGCGCGGTAGCGGGCACGTCCCCGGGCCGCCGTCACGCTCCGTGTCCGCCGCTCGCTCGCTCGGGTGTTTCGCGCCTGTGGGGGTCCGCGACCGGGTCGAAGATCGTCGTACGCTCCGCCCGTAACCGTTCGCTGGAACAAGGGAGTTGTGGTGTCCACAGCAGTGGTGGTCGGTGCCGGGCCGGGGATCGGGAAGGCCGTGGCCGCGCGGTTCGCCCGGGAGGGATACGCCGTCGCCGTGATCGCGCGGACGAAGGAGACCGTGGCGCGAGTCGCCGGGGAGATCGGGCGGGACGGCGGCAGGGTGCTGGCCCTGACCGCCGACAGCACGGACGAGAAGGGGCTGCGGGCCGCCCTCGACACGGTCGTCGCTCTCCGCTCCGCCGGCCCGCCGCAGCGCCGCCGCGGTGGCGCCGTCGGTGCCGGGAGCACGCCCGAGGCCGAGGTCGATGCGGCCCGGCGCGAGCGCCTCCAGGGTGCCGAACTGCTCGGCGACCACGAGCGGGGCGTGGTTGGGCAGCATCACTCCGCCGGAGCCGAGCCGCAGGGTACGGGTCCGGGCCGCCAGGTGCGCGAGGATGACGGCCGGGCTGCTGCTGGAGATCCCCGGCATCGAGTGGTGCTCGGCCACCCAGTACCGGAGTAAGCCGCGGGCTTCGGCCAGTCGGGCCAGCCGCGCCGAGGCCTGGAGCGCCTCCCGGGCCGTGGTGCCCTCGCCGACGGCCGCCAGGTCGAGTACGGACAGGGGTACGGGGGCGGTTCCCCGCGCGGTGCCACGGATGAATTCGCTGTTGGACGCAGTCATGCCCGCGACAACGGAAAGCCGGTCGACAACATTCCCGAGTCACATGGTAGGGAAGGAAATCCGGCCTCACACACGGAGATCCCGGAGATCCCGCGAAGAAGGTGAATCCTTTCCGGGCCGCCCCGCCTCCTGTATGCGTACCGGCCGTACGGGCCGGCGGAACCAGGAGGAGACACCCATGATGGTCACCGGAATCGTCGTGATCGGAGCCCTGCTCGTGGGCGCGTGCAGCTGGCATCTGATGCGCCGCTACCGGAGCCGAGGCTGACCGGCGCGCGCCGCGGGGAGCCTTCCGAGTATGAGTAACCCATGAACAGACGCTTCTCCTGGCCGGACGACCGGCTGATCAAGGCCGCTCAGGACGGCGACGTCACCTCGCTCACCACCGTCGTCGTGCAATCCCAGCCGCACGTGCGCAAGTTCGCCGCGTCCCTGTGCGCCTCACCGCAGGACGCGGAGGACGCCGCGCAGGAGGCGCTGCTCATCCTCTACCGGAAGATCGGCACCTTGCGGGCCACCGGCGCGCTCGCCTCGTGGATGTTCCGGATCGTGCGCAACGAATGCCTCCGGCAGGTCCGGCTGCTCGCCTCGCGGCGGGGTGAACAGCCGGACGAGCAGGAGGCGTCCGCGGAACCGTCCGCCGAGGAAGCGGTGCTGCACAGGCTGGAGGTGGAGCGGATCGCGGCGGCGGTCAGCGCTCTGCCCCGTGACCAGCGGCAGGTCCTGATCATGCGGGACATTCAGGGCCTGCCCGGCAGGACCGTCGCCGCTTCGCTCGGTCTGAGCGGCGCCGCGATGAAGTCACGGCTGCACAGAGCGCGCACGACCTTGCGTCACTCACTGGCAGCGCCCGGTCATGCCGTCGACCGACCAACCGGAGGAGATCCACGACCGTGAACACCGTAGAAACGCTGAACACCGAGCACGCCTCGCACACCGAGCACGCCTCGCACACCACCAAGTCCGCCCAACCCGCCATGTCCGGAAGGGACTTCGCCAGCACGTCCGTCCCACGCCATCTGGCGCGCGGCGCCGTCGGCTTCGGGCTGATCATCGGCTCGATCGCCCTGGTGCCCGTCGCCGGCCCGGCCACCCTGCTGGCGGCCCCGTTGGCGCTGATCGCCTTCCGCGGCTGCCCCACCTGCTGGCTGGTCGGTCTGGCGCAGACCGTCTCACGCGGCCGGCTGGAGCGTCAGTGCGAGGACGGCGTCTGCACCCTCGCCAAGGCGCACCCGGCGGCGAGGGCCCCGGAGTAGCAGCCGCGGCCGACACCGACGCGCCGGCCTCCACGAACACCGGGTGGAGGCCGGTGCGTCGGTGACGTCGTCCGTCGCCGAGTGCGCACGTACGACCGGACGGATATCCGTTTCTTTCGGCCGGAGTGATCGTTGCACCCAAAGATCCATTGGGGTGACGCAGCGTCACCGGCATACCGAAAGTGCGTGCAATCCGTGAGTGTCATCTCCGAGAACCTGTGGCTTCCCCCCGAACGTCCAGGAACGCCCCGGCACGATGCCCGGCTCTTCTGCCTCCCGCACGGCGGAGCGGACGGGTCGGCCTTCCGGCCCTGGCACGGCTTGGTGGGCCCGGGAATCGAGGTCGTACCGGTTCAGCTCCCGGGGCGCGGGTTCCGTATGGCGGAGCCTGCCGAGAGGTCGATCGTCCGGCTCGGCGAGCTGCTCGCCGGGCCGGTCGCCGACCGGGCCGGCGTTCTTCCCTATGTGCTGTTCGGCCACAGCATGGGGGCTCTGCTCGCCTACGAACTCGGCCTCGCCCTCCAGGACGGCCCCAACCCCCCGGCGGCGGTGGTCGTTTCCGGCAGCGTTCCGCCCCACGTACCCCGCAGTACCCCCGCGATGCACCTGCTCCCGGACGAGGAGTTCATCCGCCGACTCGGCGCGCTGGGCGGCATTCCGCCGGAGCTGCTCGCCGAGGAGGAGTGGCTGGAGCTCTTCCTTCCGGTGCTGCGCGCCGACTTCGAGGCGGCCGAGACCTACCGGACCCGCGGCACGCTGTCGGCCGGTGTGCGGCTGATCGCCCTCGGCGGCTCCGACGACCCGGCGGCCCCGCCCGCCGAGGTCGAACGCTGGCGGGAGCTGGGCACCGACGTCACGGTCCGGACCTTCGCCGGCGGCCACTTCTTCCCCTTCGAGTCGAGCGACCAGGTCCTCGCCCTCGTAGCGGCCGCCTGCCCGGCCCGCTGATCCGCACCCCATCCGTACGGACCTCGCGAATCAAGGACTGTCTTTCATGAGCAACACATCTTTACGACGACGAGGGCGCTACGGCGTCGACGCCCCGAACTGGCTGCTGGCGTTCGGCGCCGGGGTCGTGGCTCCCCTGGCGGCGGTCGCCGCGGGCGGGCCCCGCCGGTTGCTGCGGATCCCGCCGGTCCTGGCCGTCGCGGGAGGGCTGTTCCTGCACGCTTCGGTTCGGGGCAAGTTCCTTGTCTGGGAAGAGCAGTTGGACGCGCTCGACCTGAAGGGCGACGAGCGGGTCCTGGACCTGGGCTGCGGGCGCGGAGCGGTGCTGACCGCCGTGGCGCGCCGGGTGCCGAAGGGCCGGGTCACCGGGGTCGACATCTGGCGCTCGGTCGACCAGTCCGGCAACAACCAGCGGACCGCGGCCGACAACGCCGCGCGGGAGCGGGTCGCCGACCAGGTCGACCTGGTCACGGCGGACATGCGGCGGCTCCCCCTCGCCGACGACCGGTTCGATGTCGTGGTGTCCAGCATGGCGATCCACAACATCACCAGCGCCCAAGGCCGTGAGGAGGCCGTGCGCGAGGCCTATCGGGTCCTCAGGCCGGGCGGTCGGCTGCTCATCGCCGACATCTTCCACGCCCGCCGCTACGTCGAGATCCTGCGCGCGGCGGGCGCGGCCGACACCACCTGCTCCGACGCCGGCCCCCGGATGTGGTGGAGCGGCCCCTGGGTGCCGACCCTGCTGGTGAGCGCGGCGAAGCCGGTCGGCCGCACCGGTGACGACGACCGAGACGGGACCCACACGTCATGAACCCCTCCGCACCCTTCCCGCAGGTGTACGGCCGACGGCCGAGCAGCTTCGTCGACCTGCTGCGGTCGCGGGCCGCGCGGCAGCCCGATCGCCTCGCGTACGTCTTCCTCGACAGCCACGGCGAGGAGGAGTCCCGCCTCACCTACGCGCAACTCGACCACCGCGCACGGGTGGTGGCGGCGACCCTCCAGGAGGAGGGGAAGACCGGCGACCGGGTGCTGATCCTGCACCCGCCGGGCCCCGACTACCTGAGCGCGTACTTCGGCTGCCTGTACGCGGGGGCGATCGCCGTACCGTGCTACCCGCCGCAGGCGCGGAACCTGGCCCGGGTCCGGGCCGTCGCCGCGGACGCCGCACCCACCGCCCTCCTGCCCGGTGACCGGATCACGGCCCGCGTCCGCGAGCAGCTCCTCGCCGCACCCGAGCTGCGGGACGTCACCTGGCTGCCGGGCAGCGCCCTCACCGCCGACGCCGAAGAGTGGACCGATCCGCTGGTCGGCACCGACTCCCTCGCGTTCCTGCAGTACACCTCGGGAAGCACCGGCGCGCCGAAGGGCGTGATGGTCTCCCACGGCAACCTGCTGCACAACTCCGCCCAGATCCAGGCCCGCACGCGGACCTCGGAGGACTCCCTCACCGTCAGCTGGCTGCCGCCGTACCACGACATGGGACTCATCGGCGGCATCCTGCAACCCCTCGTCGCCGGGTCACCCGCGGTCCTGATGGCGCCGGGCACCTTCGTCCTCGACCCCCTTCAGTGGCTGCGCGCGATCGCCACCTACGGCGCCACGTCGTCCCCGACGCCCCCCTTCGCCCTGGACCTCTGCGTCGACCGGGTCGATCCCGCGGACCACGAGCCCCTGGACCTGAGCACGCTGGACACCGTCGTCGTCGGCGCGGAGCCCGTACGCACCGCGACGCTGGACCGGTTCGCCGACCACTTCTCCCGCTGGGGGCTGCGCAGGGAAGCGCTGCGGCCCGGCTTCGGGCTTGCCGAGG
Source organism: Streptomyces sp. NPDC058650 (assembly GCF_042717315.1). NCBI lineage: Bacteria > Bacillati > Actinomycetota > Actinomycetes > Kitasatosporales > Streptomycetaceae > Streptomyces > Streptomyces sp. NPDC058650. The sequence continues at coordinate 10,764 of NZ_JBHXRL010000034.1, read as the reverse complement.
GCACCCTGATGGTGTCCTGCGGGGAGCACCTCACCCCCTCCTCCGCGATCACCGTCGACGCCCCCGCCCTGGAGGCGCACCGCGTCGTCCCCGGCACCGCCGACGCGGGGCCCGGCCGGAGCCGTGAGGTCGTCGGGTGCGGCTCCGCCGTCGACGGGCAGCGGCTGCTCGTCGTCGATCCGGCCACCGCGACCGACTGCGGGCCCGACCGGGTCGGTGAGATCTGGGTGGGCGGCCCGAACGTCGCCCGCGGGTACTGGGGGCGGCCGGACGAGAGCGCGGCGGCCTTCGAGGCCGAACTGGCGACCGGAGAAGGGCCGTTCCTCCGGACCGGCGATCTTGGGTTCCTGCGCGACGGCGAACTGTTCGTCACCGGCCGCAGCAAGGACCTGATCATCATCAGGGGCCGCAATCTCTACCCGCAGGACGTCGAACGCCGCGCGGAGCAGAGCCATCCGGCGCTCCAGGCCAACTCCTCGGCCGCAGTGGCCGTCGACGACGGCGGCGCGGAACAGCTGGTGCTCGTCGCCGAGCTCCGGCGCGGGGCGGAGCTGCCGCCCGTGGCCGAGGTCGCGCAGGACATCGCCCGGGCGATCGCCGCGGACTTCGACGTCCGCCTCCACGGCCTGGTCCTCGTGCGTACGGGCACCATCCCCAAGACCTCCAGCGGAAAGATCCAGCGGCGGGCCATCCGGCAGGCTCTCCTCGACGGCACCCTCGCCGTCACCGCAGAGTGGACCGCCGGGGAGCTGACCGCCGGAGAGTGGACCGGCGGAGAGCGGAGCGCCGGGGGCACGGACTGCCTCCCTGACCAGCCCCCCGCCGACCGACCCCACGGCGCCGTCGAGGCCTATCTGAGCCGCCTGGTGGCGACCCTGGTGCCGGCGTGCGCGGCCGCACCCGACCGGGAGCGGCCGCTGCTCGACCTGGGCCTGGACTCGCTGGCCACGCTGCGCCTCGTCGGCCGGATCGAGCGCGATCTCGGCGTGGACGTCGCCGACGCCGTGTTCGACGGTGATCCGACCATCACCACACTCGCGGCCACCGTCCTCCGGCGGTGCCCGTCAGGGCTCCCCCTCACCGGCGAGGGCATGCTGCTGATCCCGGCCGAGACCGCGCACTCCGACACCGAGCCGGCGGACTCCCCCTCCGCCCCCTCCACCCACTCTCCCTTCCCTCAGACCGACACGCAGCAGGCGTACTGCCTCGGCCGCACGGGCGCCTTCGAACTGGGGAACGTCTCCACCCACGTCTATCTGGAGTTCGACGCCCCCGCTCTCGACCTGCCCCGGTTCGAGCACGCCTGGAGGCGCGTGATCGACCGGCACGAGATGCTGCGGGCCGTCATGCTGCCCGACAGCAACGAGCAGCGGATCCTCGCCGACGTACCCCCGTACGAGATCGGGGTGACCGACCTGCGCGGCCGCGCACCGCACGAGGCCGAGGCGGCGCTGGCGGCCACCCGGGACCGGCTGTCGCACGAGGTGCGTCCGGCCGACCAGTGGCCGCTCTTCGAGGTCGCCGCCACCCTGCTGGACGGTGGACCGCGCATCCACCTCAGCGTCGATTCGCTGATCGCGGACTTCTCCTCCGGGCGGCTGCTCTTCGACGACCTGTCCCGCTTCTACGACGCACCGGACGCCCTGCCTCCGGCGCCGGAGAAGACCTTCCGCGACCACGTACGGGCCGAGGCGGAGCGGCGCGAAGGGGCCGCGTACCGGCGCGCGCGGGACTACTGGTGGCGCAGGCTGCCGGAGCTGCCCCCGGCACCGCAGCTGCCCGCCGCCGCCCGCGCCGGATCGATCGACCGGCCGCGGTTCACCCGGCGGGAGACGACCCTGCCCGCCGAGCTCTGGCAGGGCCTCAAGGAACGGGCCGGCCGGGCCGGGCTCACCCCGACGGGCCTGCTGCTCGCCGCGTACGCCGACACCATGGCCAACTGGAGCTCCAGCCGGCACTTCACGCTCAACGTTCCGCGCCTCACCCGGCCCGTGCACGACCCCGCGTACCACGAGGTGTTCGGCCAGTTCGCGTCATTCACCCTGCTGGAGGTCGACTTCCGCGCCGATGGCTCCTTCCGGGACCGGGCACGCGGCCTCCAGCGGCAGCTCAGGTCCGACCTGCGGCACCAGGACGTCAGCGGCGTGGAGGTGCTGCGCGAGCTGATGCGGCTCCAGGGCGGATTCGACCAGGCGCTCATGCCGGTCGTCATGACCAGCAACCTCGCCTTCGCCACCGCGGCGAAGACCCCGCTGGAGCGGCTGCTCACCCCGGTCTTCGCCGTCTCGCAGACCCCGCAGGTCTCCCTCGACGAGCAGGTGCACGAGGAGGAGGGCGCGCTCCTCCTGAACTGGGACGCGGTCGACGAGCTCTTCCCGGCCGGGCTCCTCGACGACATGTTCGCCGCGCACACGTCCCTGCTGCACCGGCTCGCGACCGACGAGGACGCCTGGTCGCGGAGCGGGCCGCTCGGCCTGCCCCCGGCACAGGCCGAGCGGCGCCGGGAGAGCGCGGGCCCGATCAGGGCCGTACCGGACATCCAGGTGCAGCACCTCTTCGAGCGGCACGTGGCCGCCCGCCCCGACGCCCCCGCGGTGATCGCCCCGGACCGGACGCTGTCCTACGCCCGACTCGACACCGACGCCCGACAGGTGGCGGCCTGGCTCCGTGCGCACGGTGCCCGGCCCGGCCGACTGGTCGCCATCGTCATGGACAAGGGCTGGGAGCAGGTCGTCGCCGCCTACGCCGTCCTGTTCTCCGGCGCCGCGTACCTGCCGATCGACCCGGAACTGCCCGGCGCTCGTCTCCGCCATCTGCTCGACAAGGGCGAGGTCGACCTCGTCCTCACCCAGTCGCGGCTCGACGACCGGCTGGACTGGCCGGCCGGACCGCTCCGGCTCAGCGTGGACCGGCCGCTGCCCGCCGTCGCCGACGCGCCGCTCCCGTCCGTCGGCAGCCCGGCGGACCTCGTGTACACGATGTTCACGTCCGGCTCGACGGGCGAGCCGAAGGGCGTGATGGTCAGTCACCGGGCACTCGTCAACTGCCTGGTGGAGACGATCGAGACGTACGGGATCGATGAGCGCGACCGCTGTCTCGGGGTGACCGCGCTCCACCACGACCTGTCCGCCTTCGACGTCTTCGGCGTGCTGGGCGCGGGCGGCGCGCTGGTCGTGCCCGCCGCCGCCGACCGCCGTGACCCGGTGCACTGGAGCGAGCTGATCGCCACCCACCGGGTCACGGTGTGGAACTCGGTGCCGGCCATGATGGAGATGCTCCTGGAGAGCGCCGGCGAAGGCGACCGGCTCGCCTCGCTCCGGCTGGCCGTTCTCGGCGGCGACTGGATCCCGCTGGCGGTGCCGCCCCGGCTGGCGAAGGCGGCGCCGGGCGTCGAGGTGCTCGCCATCGGCGGACCGACCGAGACGACCGTGTGGAGCATCTGGTACCGCGTCGCCGAGGTCGATCCGGCCTGGCGGAGCATCCCGTACGGCACACCGCTCGCCAACGTCCGCTACTACGTGCTCGACGAACGGCTCCAGGAGTGCCCGGACTGGGTCACCGGCGAGATGTACGTCTCCGGTGTGTGCCTCGCCGACGGCTACTGGCGCGACGCCGAGCGCACCGGCGCGGTGTTCGTCCCCCACCCCGACACCGGGGAGCGGATGTACCGCACCGGGGATCTCGGCAGGTGGCTCCCGGACGGCACCATCGAGTTCATGGGACGGGCCGACTTCCAGGTCAAGATCCGCGGCCAGCGCATCGAACTCGGCGAGATCGAGGCGGCGCTGCTCGCCCACCCCGCCGTCGCCTCGGCCGTCGTCACCGCGACCGGACGCCCCGACCGGCCCGGCCACGACGGGCTGGTCGCCTATGTCGTCGCCGGGCCGGGCGCGGCCGACGTCGAGGAGGCCCGCCGCGGCGGCGTCACCGTGCTCGACCCGCTGAGCCGGGCCGCGTTCAAGCTCGCCCGGCACGGTCTGCGCCGGGAGCCCGAACGGCCCCGGGTCGTCCTCCCGCGCGTGCCGGGCGAGCCGTCGCGGCGGCGCAGCGACCGGGACTTCCTCGCCGGGCCGATCAGCCTCGCCGAACTGGCGGACTGTTTGCGCGTGTTGTACCAGGACGAGGTGGACGGTCTCGCCAAGTGCCGCTATCCGTCCGCCGGTGGCCTCTACCCCGTCCAGACGTACCTGTACGTGAAGGACGGTGCGGTGTCGGGACTCCCGGCGGGCACGTACTACCTCGACCCGCGGGAGAACGCGCTCGTCACTCTCGACGAGGGTGCGAGTGTCGACCCCGGGATCCACGCCCCGCACAACCGCGCCGTCTTCGAGGCGTCCGGTTTCAGCGTGTTCCTCGTCGCCGACCTCGACGCGATCGAGCCCATGTACGGCTCGATCGCCCGCGACATGTGCCTGCTGGAAGCCGGCTACATGGGCCAGCTCCTGATGGACACGGCGGCGCGCACCGACATCGGTCTCTGCCCGATCGGCGCGCTGTCCTTCGACCCGGTCAGGCCGCTGCTCGCGCTCGGCGAGCGCCACGCGCTGGTGCACTCCCTGCTCGGCGGCCGCGTGGACCGCGACGCGCCCGCCCGGCCCGCCGAACCGGCCGAGCCCCTCACCGAACGGCTCCGGGGGTGGCTCGGCGACCGGCTGCCTGCGCACATGGTCCCCGACCACGTCCTGGCACTGGACGGTTGGCCGCTCAGCGCCAACGGCAAGCTCGACCGGCGCGCACTGCCCGCGCCCCGGCAGGCCGGTGACGCGCCGGGGTTCGTCGCGCCGCGCACGGAGACCGAGGAACGGCTCGCCGCGCTCTGGCGCGAGGTCCTGGACCTGCCCCGGGTCGGTGTCAGCGACAACTTCTTCGAGCTCGGCGGGAACTCCCTCGCCGCGACCCGGCTGGTCGCCCGGATCCGCGACGGCTTCCGGGTGGCGATCGGCCTGCGCGAGATGTTCACGTCCCGCACGATCGCGGAGCTGGCGGTCACGGTCGACCGGCTCAGGGCCGCGGCGGGTGACTGAGGAGCAGGCAGGCACGTAGACAGGAAGGCGACGAGGGGATCCGACACCCGGTGGTGTCGGGTCCCCTCTCGGCTGCGGCGGCGTTGTCAGTGGGGCGCTGTAGCTTCGGAAACGTTCGAGGGCGTGTGCGAGAGAGGTGGATTCGTGGGTGTCGGGCGTGCGTTGAGGGTCGTTCTGGTCGATGTCAACGACGAGGTGGTGGCGGCCTGGCGGTCCGCCTTCGCGGACACGCCCGAGGTCGAGATCCGGAGAGGCTCCCTTCTCGATGTGGACGTCGACGCCTGGGTGTCCCCGACCAACGCACGGGGCCGGATGGACGGCGGTGTCGACGCGCTCGTCAAGCGGCACCTGGGTGCCGGGATCCAGGTGCGGGTGCAGCGGGCGATCCGCGAGCGGTTCGGCGGAAACCTTCCCGTGGGCAGCGCGGTGTGCGTCCCGTCCGGGGCGGCCGTACCGCGGTATCTGATCTCGACGCCGACCATGCGGCAGTCCTCGCAGAACGTCAGTGACACCATGAACGTGGCACTGGCGTGCGCGGCCGCGTTCCAGGCGGTGCACCTGCAGAACCGGGCGAAGCCCGGCAGCATCCGTTCCGTGGCGCTTGTCGGGATGGGTGCGCGGACGGGGCAGGTGCCCGCGACGGTGTGCGCCAACCTGATGTGGACGGGCTACACCCTGTTCCACGACCACGGGTTCGCGGACTACGACGCGTTGCGGGCGGCGGTGCTCGGGCAGCTCGACGACATCGAGGGCGCCGGGCCGGCACAGCGGGTGCGGATCAACGTACCGGAGGGGCCTGCCCTCTCCGCCGGGGACCCGTTGGGGCTGACCGAGCTGTTCGCCGGCGGCGGTGAGCCGTGGCTGCCGTTGCTCGGTCCGGTGATCGAGGCGCAGCCGGGAGCCGCCGACTTCATCGGCCCGAAGCGGAGTCCGGAGGTCGTGCCCGTACGGGAGTTGACGTTCCAGGCGCTGAAGCCGCATCCGCCGCAGAAGTGGAAGGTCGTCGCCTTCGGGCAGAACCCGTACCCGCGGGCGGAGAGCGCGACCGGCATCGCGATGTTCGACAACACCTTCGGCGACTGGAAGGACAGCCAGTTCGGCCGTGTGGTCAGCATGCGCTGCCTCATCAAGGCCGCCGCGATGTGGAAGTACGGCGTCGCCAAGAAGACGCCGATCGCCGACATCCGGGCCCTGTTGAAGAAGGAGGACACGGTCCAGCCGCCGGAGTGGTTCCAGGCGATGCTCACCCAGGGCGTGCTCCTGCTGAACGCGTCCCTGACGGCGAGTGCGGACGGGGCGGTGCCGACCGATCGGCACACGTCGTTCTGGCGGCCCGTGGCCGAGCAGATCGTCGAGGAGATCCTTCGGGCGAAGCAGGACGCCGGGGAGGAGGACCGGGGTGTGGTCTTCGCCTGGTGGGGCGCGCACGCCCGCAGTCTGAAGCGGGTCGTCCAGCGGCTGGAGAAGAAGTACCCGGGGGTCGAGGTCCGGCACCTGGACCACGCGAACCCGGCGGCGCAGGGCGACGTCTTCTGCGAGGGCGACCACTTCACCCAGGTGAACGACGCCCTGGCCGCGGTCGGGGCCGAGCCGGTCGACTGGTTGCCCCGGAAGGGCTGGGACCAGGACGGGGCGGGGCCGGGCGGGACGGCGGGCGGTGGCGTCTCGGAGCGGATGGGGGCGTTCATCGCGTCGACGATGGAGCTGCACCAGCTCTATCTGGAGCGGCTCACGAGCGTCAAGGACGAGGGACTCGTCCTGCCGCCGATCACCGGGGTGTTCGACACACCGGTGATGGACTTCCGGAAGGCCGTCGAGCCGGTGTCGCGGGTGCTCGCGAACCTGGACCGGCACATCGAGCGGTCGAGTCGGTTCGCGGAAGCCAAGGTCGCCGAGGCCAAGGCCGCGGCGGATGCTCAGGCGAAGGCGGCGGCGGAGACGCAGGGCGGATCCTCGGTGGCCGGGTTGTCCGCCGACGCGATCTCCGCGCTGTACCTGTACACGTGCGAGTCGGCCTTCTACCGCGAGATCAACGCCGTGCTGCGGTCCCCTGACCGGGAGCGGCTGGTGCCGTATCTGCCGTACCTGCGCCTGTTGTTCTCGGCGGTGGCGGGGTTGCCGGCGAGGACGGAGCCGTTGTGGCGCGGTGTGGCGCTGGACCTGCGGTCGCAGTACCCGCTGGGGCGGACGGTGACGTGGTGGGGCGTGTCGTCGTGCACGTCCGAGCTGGGCGTGGCCCGGGCGTTCCTCGGCAACCGCGGTAAGCGGACCTTGTTCGAGGTGACACCCGTACGTGCCGTGGGGATCCGTCGGTTCTCCGCGTTCACCGGTGAGGAGGAGTACCTCCTCACTCCGGGCACACAGCTGAAGGTGACGGAAGTGAAGGCGGAGCGTGGAGGGTTGTGCACGGTGCGGCTGACCGAGCTGGAGGGGCAGGGGCTGGTGTCCTGAAGCACGTGGCGCGGATGGCCGGTTGGGACGCTGGGTGGCGGGCGGCGGGGCCGGTATCGTGCGCCGCCGCCCGCGCCGGGCGCGCCGGTGGAGGGGCCGGCAGCGCCGTGCGCTCGCCGGATCAAGTGAATCCGGGCACCTGTGTGTTGGTCTGCTTATGTCATCGGGCACGTTCCGACCAGCGGTTCTCACCGTTGAGAGGGACGGGCAATGACGAGCGATGTGACCGAAGTCGAGCTGGAGGACCTCCTCCGCCGGGCCCTGCACGCCACGGATGCCGGCGCGCGCTGGACGGCCGATGCGGACGAGATGTGGTACCGAGTCGCGCCCCTGGCCGGGGCGCGGCGCGAGCAGGGGTGGAAGCTGCACGTGTCGGCGACGGTCGCCTCCGCGCCGGCGGTCCTCGGGAAGGCCCTGGAGGTGTTGCTGCGGGAGGAATCGGCGTTCAAGTTCGCCCGGTCGCTGGATCAGGTGAGTGCGCTCAACTCCCGTGCCACGCCGAGGGGAAGCTCCGGCAAGTTCATCACCGTCTACCCGCGCTCCGACGCCGATGCGGCCCGGCTCGCCCGGGAACTGCACCGGGCCACGGCGGGGCTTGCCGGCCCCCGGATCCTGTCCGACCGGCCTTACGCCGCGCACTCCCTGGTGCACTACCGCTACGGCTCCTTCGTCGGTCGGCGCCGGCTGTCGGACGACGGCTTGCTGGTGTGGTTCATCGAGGACCCCGACGGCAATCCCGTAGAGGACAAGCGCACCGGTCAGTACTCACCGCCGCTTTGGGCGGTCAGTCCGTTCCCCGATTCCGTGCCCGTCTCGCCGCGGTCGGCGGAACCGAGGGGTGCGGAGGAAGCTGCGGATACAAGGGACGCGGCGAACACGGCGGATACCGCGGATACCGCGAGCGTGCCGGTGCTGCTCGGTGGTCGATTCGCCGTACGGGAGGCGATCCGGCACACGAACAAGGGCGGCGTCTACCGGGGCAGCGACGTCCGCACGGGCGCACCCGTGGTGATCAAGGAAGCCCGCCCGCACGTGGAGGCCGACTCCTCGGGCCGCGACGTCCGCGACTGGCTGCGCGCCGAGGCCCGGACGCTGGAGAAGCTCAGGGGCACGGGACTGGCCCCGGAGCCGCTGGCCCTGTTCGAGCACGGCGGGCACCTGTTCCTGGCCCAGGACGAGGTGCCCGGCGTGACCTTGCGTACCTGGGTCGCCGAGCACTTCCGCGACGCCGGAGCGGAGCGCTACCGCGCCGACGCGCCCGCGCAGGTCCTTCGCCTGGTGGAACTGGTCGCGGCGGCCCACGCCCGCGGCTGCGTCCTGCGGGACTTCACCCCCGGCAACATCATGGTCCGCCCGGACGGCGAGCTGCGCCTCATCGACCTGGAGCTCGCCGTGATGGAGGACGAGCCCGCCCTGCCGACCCGGGTGGGAACTCCCGGTTTCAGCGCCCCCGAGCGTCTGGCCGACGCACCCGTCCATCCGACGGCCGACTACTACAGCCTCGGCGCCACCGCGTGCTTCGTCCTGGCGGGGAAGGTGCCGAACCTGCTGCCCGAGGAGCCTGCCACCAGGGCCGCGGAGCAGCGGCTCGCCGTGTGGCTGGCCTCCTGTACGGGTCCGCTCGGGCTGCCGGACGGCCTGGCGGAGATGGTCCTCGGGCTGATGAAGGACGATCCCGTCGAGCGGTGGGACCCCGCCAGGGCTCGCGAGGCTCTCCGGAGGGCGCACCCGGTGCGGCGGGCGAACCGCGCCGTGCCTCGCGCGGCACGGAACGACGGCCCCCACGACGCGGTGACCGGCCTGGTCGACCATCTCGTCGATTCGATGACTCCGGCGGACGACCGGCGGCTGTGGCCCGTGTCCACCATGGCCGGGGAGAGCGATCCGTGCACCGTGCAGCAGGGCGCGGCCGGCGTCCTGGCCGTCCTGACGCGGTACTGGGAACTCACCGGCGACGCACGCCTGCCCGGCCTGATCTCCACGGCGGGGCGCTGGATCGCGGCCCGCACCGATCTCCGCTCCCCACGCCCCGGCCTGCATTTCGGCGGCCGCGGCACCGCATGGGCGCTGTACGACGCCGGGCGCGCCGTCGACGACCGCGGGCTCACGGACCACGCGCTGGCCCTGGCGCTGGCCCCGCAGCAGGTGACCCCCCATCACGACATCACCCACGGCACAGCGGGCAGCGGGCTTGCCGCCCTCCACCTGTGGCACCGCACCGATGATCCGCGCTACGCCGAGCTGGCCGTCGACGCGGCCGACCGGCTGACCGCCGCCGTACAGCGTGACGCGACGGGCGTGAGCTGGGCGGTTCCCGCGGAAGCCGCTTCCTCGGAGGGCGGCAAGCGGTACCTCGGCTTCGCCCACGGAACGGCCGGCATCGGTTGCTTCCTCCTGGCCGCCTCGGCCGTCTCGCAGCGCCCGGAGCACAGGGAACTGGCCCTGGAGGCCGGCGAGCAGCTGCTGGCCGCCGCCGTGCTCACCGGCGAGGCCGCCCAGTGGCCCGCCCAGGCCTCGGACGTGCCCACGGCCCCGTACTGGTGCCACGGCGCGGCGGGAATCGGAGCGTTCCTCGTACGGCTGTGGCAGGCGACCGGCGACGACAGGTTCGGCGACCTCGCCCGCCGCAGTACCCACGCAGTCATGGAACGTGCCTCCCGCGCCGCCCTCACCCAGTGCCACGGGCTGGCGGGCAACGGCGACTTCCTCCTCGACGTGGCCGACGCCACGGGTGACCCCGTCTACCGCGCCATGGCCGAGGACGTGTCCCGCCTCCTCCTCGGCGAGCGAGCCCACCGGCACGGCCACGTGGTCTTCCCCAACGAGTACGGGGACGTCTCGACCAGCTGGAGCGACGGATCCGCCGGAATCCTGGCCTTCCTCGTACGGCTCCGGCACACCGACCCCCGGCACTGGATGGTCCAGGTGCCGGACTGAGCGACGGGAAGTCCGCCGCTCCCCCACAGGAAAGAAAGCGAAGGAGAAACCCATGGAGAACAAGGACCTCGAACTGCTGGCCCGGCTCCACGCCCTTCCGGAGACCGACCCCGTCGGCGTCGACGGAGCGCCGTTCGCCGCGACGTGCGAGTGCGTCGGCCTGCTGACCCTCCTCAACACCGTCTGTATCGGCATCAGCTGCGCCTAGGACGGACGGCACCATCCGGCCGGGGGGGGGGGGGGGGGCCCCCCCCCCCCGCCGCCCCCCCCCGGGGGGGGGCGGGGGGGGGGCCCCCCCCCCCCCCCCCACCCCCCGCGCCCCCCCGGGGGGGGGCCCCAACAAAATGCGCGC